>NZ_JBFATO010000001.1:297638-712013 GCF_040678355.1 Streptomyces sp. NPDC052701 | reverse complement strand
CCACTGGCTGGACTGGTACAACTACCACCGACCCCACACCGGCATCGGCGGCCAAACCCCCGCCAGCCGCGTCACCAACCTGTCCGGACAGCACAGCTAGGGCCTGTCGTCCATCGCGAACCGGAAGACCGTCGAGTCGCGCGCTGTGAAGCCGAGCCGTTCATAGAGCCGGTTCGCTGCCTCACGGTCCGGGCGGGAGGTGAGGTCCACAGTTCTCGCTCCCGCCTCACGAGCCAGCTCCAGGGCGCGTCGAGTGAGCGCCGCCGCGATGCCCCGCCCTCTTGCCGCGCTGTCGACGACCACATCCTCCACCCGAGCCCGGTGTCCGGACGGCAGGGGGAACAGCACCAACGTCAGCGTCCCCACGATCTCGCCCTCCGAACGAGCCACCAGTACCGTGTTCGCATCGCACCGCAGCATCCGTTCGACCGCCTCATGGTCCAAGGGCTTCGCCGTCTTCGACAACTGCGGCAGCAAGCGCCCGAACGCCTCCACCATCTCCTGGCTCGGCTCCCGGACGACATCCACCTCAACGCTCATGCCAGGGAGCCTATCGATCACTCCTCGCTTGCAGCCGCCATGAACCACTGGACGGTTCGGGCCCTGCAGATGCCGGTGTCCCGGTGACCGGTCGTCGACTCGCCGGTCGCCCCGCTCGGGCGCGACAGCGCTCGAACGCCTCTCGGCCCTCCGGCATGAACGCCCTGTGGGGGTCAGGTCTGCGGGCCGGTACGGACTGATCGCACCCGGCAGGGGGACTTGAGGACGAAGGGTGACGCGCGCCTCGAACGCCGAGGGCCGCAGTGGACGACTGCCGGCCCTGCGCACGGACTGATCAGGAGAGGGTGGTCTTGCGCTCCGCCTCGGTCAGGGGCGGTCCCGGCAGACGGGGCTTTTTGGGTCCGAAGAGCATGGGAATGATCATGTCGGTGAGGGAGAACAGCCGGGTCGCGGGTTTCTCCATGCTCATCACGTCCAGCAGGGCGCCCAGGGCGCGGGGGTTGCGGGCTCCGGTGGCGACGGCGCAGTCGACGAACCGGGCGAGGGACCGCTCCATGGGGGTGGGTGGCGTTTCGGTGGCGCCGGGGTAGAAGACGTCCTGGCCGACGGCGAGATCCCAGGCCGCGGAGACGGGGCGGGCCGCGGCTCGCTGGAGGCGGCGAGCGGTGCCGGGGGTGGACAGGCTCGTGGTGCGCAGTACGTCACGGACGGCGAGGGCGCACTGGGCAGCGACGGTGATGCCGTGTCCGTAGACAGGGTTGTAGCCGGCGATGGCGTCGCCGAGGACGGTGAAGCCGTCGGGCCAGCGCTTCATCTTCTCGTAGTAGCGGCGTCGGTTGGCAGTGGCGTGGCTGGTGGTGACGTCGCTGAGCGGGGTGGCGTCCTTGAGGAATTCACCGATGACGGGATCGTCCAGACCGAGGGCGAAATCGACGAAGGCGTCCGGGTCGCTGGTGGGTTCGCCGCCGCGGGTGCCGGAGAGGGTGACGATCCAGCGTTTGTTCTCGATCGGCAGGATGATGCCGCCGCGGCCGGGGGCCTTGGCGGGGTTGGCCTGGACGTTGACAAGCGGGAAGTCGATGTCCGCGCTGGTGCCGGGAGCGCGGTAGAGGCGGGTGGCGTAGGTGACGCCGGCGTTCACTTCCCGCTCGGTGACCTCGGGCAGACCCAGGTTCCTGAGCCACTGCGGGGCGCGGGAGCCGCGGCCGGAGGCGTCGATGACCAGGTCGGCGCTGAGACTGTGCTCGTTGTCACCGGTGCGCAGGCGGATTCCCGTGATCCGGGTGGCGCTGCCCGTCACGCCGAGCACGGTGGCGTTCTCACGGAGCGTGACGTGCTCGTCGGAGAGGACCCGGTCGCGTATGAGGAAGTCGAGCAGGTCGCGGGAGCAGACGAGGTTGTGGTGGTGGGTGGAGGTGAAGCGCCGGAACCACACCTCGTTGGGCGCGCGGGAGACCATGCCGCCCATGATCTGCACCAGGTTGGCGCCGTGGGCGACGATGTCGTCCACCAGTCCGGGCAGCAGTTCGTCGAAGGCTTTGACGCCGCCGCTCCACACCAGGTGCGCGTGGCGGGCCTGGGGAACGCCGCGTCGGGGCTCGGGGCCGTGGGGAAGGGTGTCGCGTTCGACGATCGTGACGTCGGCGAATTCGGCGAGCGCCGCGGCGGCGAACAGTCCGGCCGCGCTGGCGCCGATGACGACGGCCGTCGGCCGACGGGCGGTGAGGGTGTCACGCATGGGTGTTCATGCTTTCTGTGGTGGTCGCCCGTCGGCGGGGGAAGTCGAGGGTGCGGCGACGGTACATGGCTTGGGAGATGACGTGAATGTGGTCGCTGACGTGCGGATCGATCTGCGGCACTTCGTCGGCGGCGGCACTCGGCCTGCCTGTCTGGTGGGCGTGGATGGCGGCTTGGACGGCTACGGCTCCGGCCACTCCTCGGGCCGCCTTCTCGCTGTGCGTGGTCAGCGCAGCCTCGTATGTGCGCTGGTACAGAATGTGATCGAAATGGGGGGTGAGCAGGCGTAGAGCGTCGTGGATGCGCTGCTGGCGCTGCATCAACCGCAGGTCGAGGGGGGTCCAGAACCCGAAGCGTGCGGTGGCCGCGGTCGGCGTGAGGACACGTACTGCCCGCCACAGCGGCCGCAGCCTCCAGTAGTCGCGCTGGTCGCGGAGCCGGCGGTGCAGGAAAGGCCCGGCCTGCGGCACGGTGAAGCCGACAGCCACCAGGATGGCTTCCAGGAGGGCGAAGGGCGGTGCTGCCTGGGTGCTGAGGACGTCCCAGTCGGTGCCGGCCCACCGCGCGCCGATCGCGCAGAACTTCGCCACGTCGAACAGCAGGCCGGAGGCGAAACCGGCCTGCAGGAAGACGACGCCGGTCTTGAGCCAGCGATTGGTGATCTCGGGGAACCACTTCCACAGCATGTAGGCGGCAACCAGCGAGGACACCATGTGCGCGACCAGGTACAGCAGGATGTGTTCCCGCATCCACGGCGTGCCGGCGTAGTAGGTGTCCAGGTCGTAGATGCGTTCCTCGGACGCGTCGGCCAGGAGGAAAGTCACCCAGAGGGCGGCCACGATGCAGGCGTAGATGACGTAGATGCGCCGCATCTTGCGCCGGCGTTTCACCGAGGGCTCCTCGCGCCACCTCGTGATCATGGTCAGCCCGGTGGCGCAGAACGCGGTGAGGAACGAGTAGGCCCAGGGCGAGGCGATGTTCGGGACACCGGTGAGCGTGTTGAGCCGGTGGATGTTGACGGGCGTGATGACGACGAGGACGGCGGTGGCCCACGTCAGCAGCAGGGTCGTGGCCCGCACGTCGGGATCGCGCCAGGCACGCGCGAAGGTGGGCAGCTTCAGTGCCAGGGCGAGGGCCAGGAGGGCCGTGGGTAAGACGTAGGGAATGTGGAAGTGAGGGTTCATCGCAGGAGTCCGGTGCGGTTGCTGAGCGAGAGGTTGATGCGCCCTTCGACGGTCGCGGGACTGACCGGTCCTTCGGCGTAGCGGCCCTTCATCCAGGTGCGCACCTCACGGCCGAACAGCAGGCCGAACGTCTCCGCGTCCACTTCGTGGTCCTCCGCGGAGTTCGCCCGGGCGGCCACCGTCAGGAACGCCTCACGCGGGACCTCTGCCGCGGCGAGGACCTGCTTCGCCGCCTCGCGGACGGCCTCTCGCGCCCGGTTCGGGCTGAGCGCTCGGGCGGAAGCAGTCAGCCCCGGTATGCGGTGACCGCTGTCGTCCTGGACTTCGTGCCATAACTCATGTCCCAGGATGACCAGTTGGGCCTCCGGATGAGTGTTCTCCTCGACCACGACGATGGAGCGGTCCCCGCAGTCCAGGCGCATGCCTGAGACGGGAAGGTCGGGGGGGAAGGCCCGGAAGACGAGTTGGACGGGCCGGTTGCGGCGTACGCCCATCGCCCGGCAGAACTCGCGCATCACGACTTTCGGCTCTGCGGGCCTTTCGATCGACTTGGCCGCCTCCCTGCCGAGTTCGGCCAGCAGGGCCTTCATTTCCCGGGTGCTCATCGGTCCGTGTCCTCTTCCTCGGGCAGCACCGATCTGAAGACTCCTTCCAGGAGCCGTTCCAGCTGTCTGCGTGTCATGGAACCGTGTGTCCGCAAGTCCGTGCCCTTGACGCCGTACCGGTTCATCAGCGCCTGGACGGGGTCGTTCTCCGGCTTCTCCAGCGTGTGCAGAACCGGCTGCAAGGCGCGGTTGAGGGCCTCGTCGGCCGGGGCGGTGAAGAACGTCTCCCCTCCGTCCACGCGGAAGTACTTGGCCAGCCCGTGGGTGATCTCCAGGTTGGGCACCTTTCTGCCCTCGCAGATCTGACGGGCCCAGTTCTCGGAGATCCCCAGTTCCCGGGAGATGTCGGCGGCGAGATCGGACATGCGTCTTCCGCTGCGCTGCAGGTACACCTTGGCGAGGGTGCTGATGCGGGCCCGGGCGCGGTCGTTGACCGTGTCGGACGGCGGGAGACCGCCGGCCAGCAGGGTACGGACGGTGTCCTCGGCCAGGGCCGTTCTGGTGGCCAGCTCAGCGGGGTCGAGCAGCTGGGAGCGGTCCAGACCCTGGGCCTGAATGATCGTTTCAAGGCGCTGGAGCGTCTCCGGCAGTGACGGGATTTCTTCCACCAAAGGGCTCCTGGGAGTCGGGGATGCGACGGCTGCCGTGTACGGGGAACCCTAGCGGCCGCCTCCCCGACTCTCAACGATCGTTTACTAGCTGAAAACGATCGTTGACAGGGTGGTTTGCGCGTAGAAAGATCCCACGCAAGCGGAAACGACCTTTGCGGCTGCGGTCCGTGATCACCGCTCGTACGACAGCGTTGCCTGCCCCCCACTCCCATCGGAGACACGCATGCGCCTGCCACGGTCCGCCCGCAGCCGGCCGTGCCCTGCCCGGCGTCGCGCAGCCGTGCATGCGGCATCAGGGCATCGCTGACCGACCCAGATGCAGATGCAGTGCGGCTGCCGGCCGTGCCGCCGCACCAGGACACCAGAGGGAATCCATTGACCACGCAGCAGCTGGAGACGGCCGAGCCAGGCACTTTGAAGGACGATCGGCTCCAGGCCCTGATGACGCAACTGATCGACGTGTGCGCCGGCATCGGCCACCAGCGCGATGACCAGGGCCGGTGGCAGCCCGCCGGGCCAGGCCCCGGCAACGCGCTCGAAGATGCCCGCGAGGTGCTCGTCGATCTCTCACGCGCGCTGGCCAAGACCCGGCGTGGACTGCGCGCGATCGTCACGGAGAGGCAGAACCGTATGCACCGGGCACCCGATATCGCCCGCTCGGACTTGCCCTGACCTCCTCAAGCGCTTCCGGGCCGCCTGCCCGCTCCCCGTCGGGCGCGGCTTGGAAGCACGGACGAGGGCCGGTCGTCCCCCGACGTCCGACCGTCCTTTGCTCCGCCCGAACGCCGATGCCCCAGCAGTGTTTCTCCTGCCTGCCCGGCCCACGCGCCGCCGCAGGCGAAATGAGGATGAGTGTCCCGTCTCCCCCACCCCCGGAATGCCCCGCCCGCCGGCCCCGCAGCGAAGCGCTCCAGCCGTCTCCTTCCGGCGGCAGCGGCCGCACGCCCCATGCCGGCAGGTGCCGGTGCCACCGGCACCGCGCCACAGCGCACACGGCGACCGGCACGGTCGACGCCTCCCGCACGGGAATGCGCAGTGCCTGCGCGTCCTACCGCCCGAACGCTTCCCGGCCCCGGTGCCTGCGACCGGGCCTGGGCGAGGTGCCACCGTGCCGCCGGACAGTGCCGGACTCCGGGCTCCTCGAGCGGTCCCGACCTCGACCTGGGCTGGGGCGCCCGGAGCGCGCCCGGACGCCCCGGCACATCCGCACCATGCCCCGGGACCGGCCGTGGCCACTGACACAGGAGCCGCCACCCCCCAGGGCCGACGGCATCTGCACCACCGCCCCCCGGCACGGCGCGGGACGCGGTGAAACCGACACGCGAGCCGGGCACCGCCGCGCTGAGGTCAGTGACCGGCGAGCCGGGCACCACGGGCGTGGCGGTGGTGATGACTGATCCGACTCCGCCGAGGGAGCCGCGGACGGTGGCGGCGCAGCGGGATCAGCTGGTCGCCACCCGGGGCCGACCACATCTGCCGACTGATTCGGCCGCGCCCACCGGGTTCGTACCACTTCGCCGACAGTGGCGACCCCTCGCACGTCTCATCAGCCAGCCACCTGTGAGAGCGCCGGGGACGGAGCTGTCCGCCGACGGGGTCTCCCCGGCTTCGACCAGCTCTGTTCCGCAGAGGTCGATCACCGGCGGCTCGGTCCCGCAGGCGGTCGTGCGGGCGGTGGCGCAACCACCGCCCACAGCCGTGTGCCCGACCCGAGTGGGTCAGTGCCCGCGGCTGAATGCCATGGTCAGGTTGTCGGGCTTGACGGTGACGATGGCCTGACGGCGCGGCGGGCGTACGGAGGTGCGCTCGAACTTCGGCCAGGTCCGCAGCACGGTGGCGAGGATGATCTGCAGCTCGGCCCAGGCGAAGTTCTCGCCGATGCACTTGCGGCGCCCGTCGCCGAAGGCGAGGAAGGATCCCCGTGCGGAGGAGACGGTCTGCGGTGTCCAGCGGTCCGGGTCGAAGACGTCGGGGTCGGGGAAGACGTCGGGGTCGTGCTGGTGAAGGTAAGGGCTCCACACGACGTCGGCGCCGTGGGGGATGAGGTGTCCGCCCAGGTCGATGTCGCGGGTCGCGGTTCGCGTCACCAGCCAGGCCGGCCCGTACTTGCGGATGGTCTCCTGCAGCACCTTACGGGCATAGGGAAGCTGGTCGAGATCGGAATGACGCAGCGGCCGGTCACCGCACACGGAGTCCAGCTCGTCGCGGAGCCGCTGCTCGACGTCCGGGTGGCCGGCGATCTCGAACAGCGCCCACGCCAAAGTGGTGCCGGTCGTCTCGATGGCCCCGGTCAGCAGGGTGATCGCCTCGTCCTGCAGCTGCTGGCGGGTCAGTGGTTCCCGCGCGGTGAGCAGAGTGTCGAAGAGGCCGGCCTGCTGCTCACGCCCCGCCGCGTGCGGGCATCCGGCCGCGTCGCCCGGTGACGGGTCGTCAGTAGCCGCCTGGGCATGGGGAATTCGGCTCAGGCGGTGGTCGATGGCCTCGTCGATGAGGGTGCGCAGTTGTGCCACACGTCGCGCGTGGGCGCGATGGGCGGGCAGCGGAAGGCGGGTCGCCCACGGCGGGAGGATGGTCTGCCGGATCGTCCCCTTCATGATCTCCGGCATCAGGGCGATGAACTCCCCCGCCAGGTGGTCCGGCAGATCGGCACCGAAGAGGGCGACGAGGAAAGCCGCCAGGGTCACCTCGTTCATGTCCGCGAACACATCGCGCGGCTGCCCGTCGGGCCACGCGCTCACCAGTGCGTGGACCTGGTCGATCATCGCCTCGCCACGGTCGGCGATGTGCGCCTTGTTGAACATCGGCTGCATCAGCCGTCGGTTGCGCAGGTGGGCATCGCCGTCCGCGATGGTCGCCAGGCCGTCGCCGAAGAACACCCGTAGCGCGTCGATGATCTTGCCGCCCTTGGCGAAGTGCGCGGCATCGGTCACCAGGACCCTGCGGGTGAGTGCGGGGTCGGTGACGACGTAGGCGGGGGTGGGGCCTATGCGGATGCGCACCACGCTGCCGTGGGCGCGCAGGGAGTCGATGAAGGACAGTGGCTCGCGGGCCAGTTGGAGACCGTGCCCGATGAGCGGCAGGCCGGCAGGGGCTGTGGGGGTGGGAGATGTCGCTGGAGCGCTCATGGCACGTATCACTCCTTGTGGGGCGTCGACAAACGCCCGATGCATGCCCATGCCCCTCCTC
Organism: Streptomyces sp. NPDC052701; assembly: GCF_040678355.1. Taxonomy (NCBI): domain Bacteria; kingdom Bacillati; phylum Actinomycetota; class Actinomycetes; order Kitasatosporales; family Streptomycetaceae; genus Streptomyces; species Streptomyces sp. NPDC052701. Next base: position 704,189 of record NZ_JBFATO010000001.1, on the reverse strand, counting down.
CGGAATGCCGCCCGGCGATGATTTCTGCATCACACTGAGGCGGGCACGCGGACGTGGGAGTCCGTCGGCCTCGGCGGCCGGCGCCTGCGGCCACCACGACCGCCGAGGCCTCCGGTCCGGGCCGACCAGCGAGTGCGGCCGTCGGCGGAGGAGTCGGCTTTGAACGTTTGCCGATGGCTCCGCCGGGTCGAGGGCCCTGCGGCGGGCGGGTCACCGGCCTGCGGTGGGCGGGACCGCCTGCTCGTCTGCGGCACGGAGCGCTGTGCTCACGAGCGGGTGCGCCAGGTGCTGGGCCACGCGGACGAGGTGGGCCCGTTCCTGCGCGGCGGGAACGTCGATTCCCGGCAGGGTGTGAAGGCGGTGCTCGGCCGGGGCGGGGGGTCGTCCTGCGGCGCGGCAGGCTGCCGCGTGCAGGAGGGTGGCGGCGTCCTGGGCGGCGAGCGGGTCGACGGGACCACCGGTTGGCGGGCCGGCACTCCGCAGGAGGTCGTCGACCGCGGCTGCGGGGCGGTCACTCATCCAGGGGGTCAGGGTGCGGGCTCCGTCGCGGATCTCCATCATCATGCGGGTCAGCCTGATCTGCGCGTTCCAGCGGCCGGTCGGGATGACAAGGTGCCGGGCACCGGCCACGACCAGGTGGTGGAGCGGCCCCAGCGCATGGCAGTCGCGGCGGTCGTCCTTGGTCGCTGTCAGGACCAGGCGTCCGAGTGACTGGTTGGCGGCGATGCCGCTGAGGATGGTGGCGACCCAGGAGGCGTCGGCCAGGAAGTCGTAACGGTGGTCGTCCCGGACGATGACGCCGACCATGGAGCCGAGGGTGAGGACGGCGGTGGCAAGGTCGAGTCCGACGGCGACGGCGAACCACCGCATGCACCTGCGGACGTCCCGGGCGAGGCCGGGCCGGTCGGGGAGCGTCACCTGACGGCACAGGCTCATCGTGGCGACGACGGCGACGACGAGGGCGCTGAAGTAGACGGCCTTGAGGGCGAAGACGGCGGGGTTCTGGGCGTAGACCGGGGCGAAGCGCAGGGGGCGGGCCGCCTGTGGCAGGCCGGCGCTCGCGTAGAGGAGGACCATCGCGGTGACGGCGGCCGTGTAGAACGGGAGCCACGCACGCACCGCCCGCCGACGGGCCTGGGCCGTATGACGTTCGGGGTGCCACAGCAGCGCCATGTAGTGGGCGTGCCCGACGCACAGGAGCGTGGCGACGTCGATCGCCAAGGCGGGGAGGTTGGGGGCGTGGAGGGCGCTGCCCACGGCTCGGTACAGCGGTGGAGTGGCCAGGAGGAAGACGACGCCGGCGTGCAGGAGCACCGAGGCGGTCAGGGACAGCACCAGCGTTCGTTCCCGGCGGGCGGCTGCCGCCTTGGTCACGCCGAGGGTCAGGGTGAGGACGGCGATGCCGAGATCGATCACCGTCAGAGTCGTCTGCCAGGTCACAGGGACACCCGGTTGGAGAACGCCGAGGTGATCGCTCCGGTCGGGCTGGTGGCACCGTCCAGCGACAGCAGGGTGGGCACTACCGTGCCCCATGCCTCCACTGCCCGTTCCTCGTCGGTGTCGTAGGCCGCCCGTAGTTTCGTCGGCCGGGCCGGGTTCATGACGTCGTGCACGACGTCGGCGGGCAGGGTCGTCAGCTGCTCGGCCAGAGTCCGGGCGTCGAGCTGGATGTCGTGCCCGTGCCCGTGGCCGCTGACCGAGGACTCGGTGGAGTCGGCGGCGATCCAGGGCAGGAGGTGTCCGAGTTCGTGTGCACTGACGCACATACGCTGCCACTCGCTGTTGTTGTGCCCGACGATGATGCGGTCCTCGGTGCGCCCGCGGAGACAGATCCCGCTCAGGTCCGGGTCGAGGTCCATCTCCAGCAGGCTGACCGGCCGCTTGTTGTGGTCGGCGATGGCATCGAGGAGCTCCTGGAGCCTGACGCCGGGCCGAAGACCGAGTTCGCGATGGAAGATGTGGCGAGCACGGCGGATGTCGCGGTGGAAGGCCCGTCGTTGACGCGGGAACGTGCTGGTCCGGACGGGACTTCTCATGAGGCCGACGCGGCGGGGGGCTGAAGCGCCGGTGGGCTGCATGGTCCTGGCTCCTCCCGCCCGTGTGGACCCCGGCCGGCGTATGGGTTGCCGGCCGTGCGGCAGCGACCTGGTGCGGCCGTCCGGCTGTACGACGAGGGCGGCCGAGCGCTCGAAGTGATCGTTTCAGCGCCCACCTTTTTGATCACCGGCTGTGGCTGCTGCTTTGCGGAGTGACATTACCAGTCGGTTGTGGGCTCCGTCCGGTGGTCTGGAAGCGGAGCGCGGGAAGCAGGCGTACACAACGAACCGCACGGTAAGGCACGGGAGTTGCAGGGCGATGACCGGCCTGCTTCCCCTCGCCTTCGCCGGGCTGAGGGCCGGCGGCTGCCGGGATCCTCGCCGGCGGGCTGTGGCATCGCCGGTGGACTCCGGGCCGCCCCTCTCACGCCGGAGGACGGCCCGGAAGCGCCTGGCGCGTCGCGGCGCGGGGGCCGGCGGGATCGAATGCGGCGGTCCGTCAGGGGAACGTCCCGGGTGGCCCAGCATCCGATGACGTTCCGCAACGGCGTGCGCTCCCACAAGGCGGCTCCGAACATGCCCTGGACGTCCGTGTACCGGGCGCGAGCCGCCTGCGTACGGGGCTGCGTGCGATCACCGTGCACCGCCCCGCAAGTCGTCAATGATCGTCGACAGCTATGGTCGGCTGGCTCGCGGCTGGATACGCTCGCTGGGCACTGCCGGTACCACGGCCCTCCTGGGAGACCTTCTTGAACCAAGCGTCCCGTCAGAGGGCGGCAGCGTCTGAAATCGCCCGGCTCCGCGGCGACGTCGAGACGTTCGCCGCCTTCCTCGGCCAGCCGGCCGAGCGCTTCTTGAACCCGGGCTTCATCTCGTACGCCACCGGCATCAGCCCCGAGCGCGTCGTCGAGTTGCTCGAGGGTGCTCTGCCGGAGGTCGAGCCCGACACGAAGGACGCGTTGGAGGCGTTCCAGCGGGGCCTGTTCCAGCAGCGTCTGCGGTTCTTGTGGCAGACCCGTCTCAAGGAAGGCGGAAGAAGCGAGAAACCCGAGCCCTACAAGCTCAGGGACATCGGGGCGGGCACCGACATCTCCTTCCAGCAGGTGGCCATGCTGCTGAAGGGGGAGCGGGCGCCGAACGCCGCGCACGCGGCACGCCTGGAGCGGTTCTTCGACGAGGCCTCGCGGAGGCGGACCCCGAAGTCCCGTGTTCCGCAGGGATTCTGCCTGCGGAACGAGGGCGCGGCCCTCATCGCCTATCTGACCGAGATGGCCACTGCCGATCTCCCACGGCTGGCGCTGGCTTCGCTGGCGACGGACCTGGACACGACATCGGTGTCGTTGCGTGCCACCACCGACGCGGGGGACGTCGACCTGGTCAAGCTACTGCCCGTTTTGGCCCAGCTGCGTGCCAGGGCACGTGAGCGCGACGACCGCGGCGACTGACGCCGCTCGCGCACCCGTCGGTCATGCCCTGGCGTTCGCAGATCCGGATGACGCGGCGGGTGCCGGGCGGCGGTCAGGCCGTGGGTGCGGCCGGGCAGTGCGGGTGAGATCCACGGCAGCTTGCCCACGGGATCGGCGACGACCTGCACGTTCACGCCGACCTTGCGGGCGAGCGAAAAGGCCCAGTGTTCCTGTCGTGCCCTGTCCCGGGCCATGAGGCTGGTGGCGCCGCTTGTCGGTGTTGACCTTCGAGTTGGTTGAAGCCCAATGATGACGGGGTGCCGAATTCTGAGCTGATGCCGATCGGGGTCTTCGCCCGACGCAGTGGTCTGACCTCCAGCGCGTTGCGGTTCTACGCCGACTCCGGGCTGCTGCCCCCTGCCGAGATCGACCCGGTCACGGGCTACCGCTACTACAGTGCGCACCAGGTGGTGCGGGCGTCCGTGCTGCGTCAGCTCCGCGAGATCGCAATGCCCCTCGCTGCTGTCGAGGCCGTCCTCGACGCCGGGGCCGACGAGGCGTCCCGGCTGCTCGACGAGCATGTCGCGAAGGTCGTCGGGGACGCGGCAGCGGCGCAGCAGAAGGCTGCCGTCATCAAGTCCGTGCTCGGCAATGCGCCAGCTCGTCCGATCACGGCGCTGAAGGGTCCCGTTCTGGCGGACGCGGTCGAGCAGGTCCTGACCGCGACCGCACGTGAGCCCGGGATGCCGGTACTCGCCGGCCTGCGCATCGAAGCAGGCCATGGAGCGGTCACCCTTACCGCGACCGACCGGTACCGGCTCTCGACCCGAACCCTGGTCCCGATCGAATCACCGGGGCAGACGTGGGCCGGCACGGTCGATGGCGACGAGCTGCGGGCCGCCGTCGCCGGGATCCGCCGCAGTGTGCTGGTGCGACTCGAAGCGGTGCCGCACGGGATCTGGCTCCGCGTGACGGGCGGAGAGGACCGGCATTGCCGGTTGTTGCCCGAGGAGTTCCCCGACTACCGGCTGATGCTCACGTCACTGGGCGAGGTCACCACCCGTGTGACGGTCTCGAAGGAGCCGCTCCTGCGAGCCCTGGAAGAACATCCCGGCGAGTGCGTCGCGCTGCACGTCGCCGACCGCGGAATGCACCTCCGGTCAGCGGACGACGAACACCCCGGCGTCCCGCTCCCGGCCACTGCGACGGGGCAGGACCTCCGGATCTGGTTCGGGCTGACCACGCTCTACCCCGCCGTGAGCACCGCGATCGGCCCCGACGTGATGCTCGACCTGAGGGGAAGGGACCGGCCCGTCACGGTCCGCTCCGCCGGCCGAGGCGATCTCACCACCCTGGCCATGCCCGTCAAGCCCGACCCCTCCGCCTGAGAAAGAGCGAGGAACACTCCATGACCGCCGCACCCGCCGGCCCCGACCCGACCATGGCAGCCATCGGTGAAGCCGTCGCCGAAGGCAGGGCCGGTGACATCGCTTCCGCCCGTCGCAAGCTCCTGGATCTGTGGTCCGCGATCGGCGTCACCGGCGACCCGCTGCACCGCTGCTCCCTCGCCCACTACCTGGCGGATCTCCACGAAGATCCCGCCCGGGCCATAGCCTGGGACATCCGGGCCCTGGACGCTGCCGACGCCCTGACCGAGCAGCGCGTCCAAGAGCACCACGCCAGCCTGCACATCGCCGGCTTCTACCCTTCCCTGCACCTCAATCTTGCCGACGACTACCGCCGACTCGGTTCTTTCGAAGCCGCCGCCGAGCACATCAACGCGGCCGAAGCGCACGCCCCCGGCCTCCCTCGGGGTCCCTACGGCGACCTGCTGCGAGGCGCCGTCCGAGAGGTCGCCGAGGCCATCGCCCGACGGGACCGCACACCGCGAGCGGCTGCGCCCGGTTCCCCTGCATGACGCACAAGAACGCGCCCCTGACCGGATATAGGGTCGGCGGCATGGCGCTGCAGCTCTTTCAGATGAATCTCAAAGCCCGGGACGACTCGGCGTTGGGCCGGTTCTGGGCGGAGGCGCTCGGCTGGAGGGTTTCCAGCGAGGAACCCGGTGCGACCAGCGTCAAACCCGTGGGTTCCGCATGGCCGGACCCCGCCGCCGTCCGCGTCGATGTCATCGCCGTCCCGGACCCCGAAGCAGTGGAAGGCCGCGCGCACATCGAACTCGCCACCACCTCCGCAGCCCATCACGCGGAGTTGGTCGCGCGCCTGAAGGAGCTCGGCGCGACGCCCGCCGACACGGGCCGGGGCGACCTCCAGCGGACGGTTCTGACCGACCCGGAGGGCAACGTGTTCTGCGTCCTGGAGCCCCGGGAGACCTACCGGGACACCGGGCCGATCGCCGCCGTGGTCGTCGACTGCGCGGACCCGCGGGCCATGGCCCGGTTCTGGGGCGAGGCGATGGGCTGGACCCTGCACGAGGTGGCCGACGATCATGCGCTGCTGCGCTCCGCCAAGGGTGTCGGTCCGTATCTGGAGTTCCTCCGCACGCCCCACCTGAAAGACATGCGGCACCGCGTCCATCTCGACCTGGCGCCCTACCCCCTCGACGGTCAGGCGGCGGAGGTGGCGCGGCTCGAGGCCCTCGGCGCGACGCCCGCCGACGCGGGCCGGGGCGACTTCCCGTGGAAGGTTCTGACCGACCCGGAAGGCAACGAGTTCTGCGTCCTCGGCCCGGCCTGACGCGGAGCCCGCCCGCCTGCTCCGCCACGCCCACGCCACCGGGCTCGTCAATGACGGCGTCCCCGTCGAAGGCCGTCCGGTCCGGGCATCTGGTGGCGATCCTGCCGGGCTGGCTGCCGGCCGGTGCGGGCCGGGCGACCGTCGTGCCGCAGATCTTCACTGCCAGCGGCAACCTCAGCACCGATCGGTCCGGGGCAGCGCCCGCCCGCGCTGCGACGCCGGGTTACTTCGGTTTCCTCTCGGGCCCGCCGCTCGTCGGCCGGCCGGCGGATCCGACGGATCTGTCGACCGCCCTTCTGATCCCGCTCCTCCTCGCCGCCACGGTCGCTCGGCTCCGCCCGGCACGGCGGCGCACTCCGACGCCCCGTCACCTGCGGGGCGTCACACGAACGAACCGTCGGGAAAGAAATGACCACGAGTGACAGCCGGGTGCCGGACGGCATGTACTACCCGGTGTCCGGCCACAGGATGAGCGTGGAGAAGGCGTCTACCTTTACGACGCCCTGGGCCGCGACTGCATCGGCTGCGCGACCGCCGCCCTCAGCCTGAGCCTCGGCTACAGCCACCCCGGAGTCGTGGCGGCCATGCAGTCGTGGCGGCCGTGCAGAACCAGGCCGAGCGGCTGGTCCGCGTCGTGTCGGGTTTCCGAAGCGGGCCGGTCAACGAGCTGGTCGACCGTCTGGTGGCGGTCTCACCGAAGAACCTGGCCACAGTACACCTCACGGACCGGTCGTCGGTGTCCCGGCCGGTGTCGCGCAGGGCCCCGCAACGACCGGCGGCATCCCTCACGGGGTGCCGGGCCTTCGTGCCGCTCCGCGCCGGAGTTCCCAGGAAGCGGCCAGGGGCCTGGCCCAGGCGGACAGATCGTCCGCGCAGTCGCCGCTCACGCTCGCGAAGTAGGTCTTCGAGCCGATCCGCACCTCCAGATCGAGGCGCTCGAACAACCCCAGGAAGCCGCTCCTCGTGATCCGGGCCTCACCGGTGAACACCTTCTGGACCAGTTCCCCGAGGTGTTCCGTGCGGACCTCCTCGAACGTGAACTCGTCCACCATGAGCCTGACTCCATCGGGACGGCTGCCGGCCCCCATGACCAGGAGGTGGACGTCGTGCCCGCGGACACTGCCGTCCCAGTCCGCGACCCACGCGTCCTTGTCCCAGCGCTCCCTGAGCGCGCTGTCCGCCACACCCAGCGAGCCGAGCGCCGCCTCGAGCCCGTCCAGCGCGCGCGGTCTGCCGGCTCTCTCCGCCATGGCCCACAGCCACCTTCCCGCTCTCACGTTCCAGTGCCGTAGCCTGCCAGATCTGACCGGGCCGGCGTAGGAGCACTCGTAGGTGTTCGCGCTTACTCCGTCCCGGAGATCCCGGGCGGCGACCCGCCGATCCGTACGGCATGGTTCGCCGGGAGGGCCCTAAGAGGTGCCTCATCCGGGGGCGCGGGAGCTTCCGCCGGGGCGGAACGGGGTCCGACGGCCCGCCCCCGAAACCGAATTCGCTTTCGTGTTGTGCCACCGGGCGCTAGTGTCCGGGTGCAGCAAGTCGACCCATGGGGAGTTGCAGGCATGGTCGGTCGTCCGAGCGCGCGTTGACGTCGTGGGCCGTGATCGGCCTGTCATCGCGTGCTGCCCTTGATGTCGCGGCACAGCGAGCCTTCCCCTGCCCGGATCGCGGGCGCACCCGGGGTGCGCCGGGTGATGGGCCTCGTCGTCGGCAGTCTAAGGGATCTCCGTGCCGTCCACTTCCTCCGCTGTATCCGATTCCGGTCGATCCGTTCCGTCAAGTCTGTGGCGGGATCGCGACTTCCGCAGACTCTGGGTGGGTCAGACGGCCTCCCAACTCGGCGAACACACCGCTTCGATCGTTCTCCCGCTCCTCGCCGTCCTGACGCTCGACGCCGACGCCGGCGAGTTGGGCGTCCTGCGCGCGGTGGGGCAGGCGCCGCTCCTGCTGCTCTCGCTCTTCGCCGGCGCGTGGGTGGACCGGTGGCGGACTCGCACGGTGATGGCGGCGACGGACGCCGGCCGGACCCTGATGCTGGGCACCGCCGGCGTGGCCGGCCTCTTCGGCTGGCTCGGTCTGCCCGCGCTGCTCGTGGTCGCCCTCGCCGTCGGGGCGCTGTCCGTGTTCTTCGACGTGGCCTACCAGGCCTCTGTCGTACGGCTGGTGCGACGCGAGCGGTTGCTGCAGGGCAACAGCGCGCTCGAGGGCAGCCGGTCCGCGGCGCAGATCGGCGGGCCCGCCCTCGGCGGTGCGCTGGTGTCACTGCTGTCGGCGCCGGTCGCTGCCGCCTCCGGCGCGGTGTTCTTCGCGCTGTCGTTCCTGTCGATCCGGCGGATCCGGCGGACCGAGTCGATCCCGGAACACCCGGAACATCCGGAACACCCGGAACGTCCCCCGCGGGTATGGCGACGTATCCGTAAGGGCCTCAGCTTCGTCGTCGGCGACATCTCGCTGCGGACCGTGTGCCTGGCCTCGGCCGCCTTCCAGTTCTCCTTCGCGGCCATGATGACCGTCTATCTGCTCTTCCTGCCGCGGGAATTGCACCTGTCCGGCGGCGCCGTGGGGCTGGCGCTCGCGGCGACGGGGCCGGGCGCGCTGCTGGGTGCGATGCTGGCCGCTCGCCTGCCGAGCCGGTTCGGTTACGGCCCGGTGCTCGTGTCCGCGGCGGCACTCGGCGACGGCGTGTTCCTGTGTGTGCCCGCGCTGCACGGCTCTTCGGCGGTGACGGTTCCCACGCTCCTGGCGGTCAACTTCGTGTTCGGGGCCGCCGGCCAGTTGGTGAACGTCACGGTCATGGCGGTGCGGCAGGCCGTCACTCCGGACGGGATGCAGGGCCGCGCGGCCGCGACGATCACGTTTGTCGGCATGGGGACGGCCCCGCTCGGCTCCCTGCTCGGCGGGTTTCTCGCGATGGGGTGGGGGGTGCGCACCAGCCTCCTGGTGACGGCCGCGGGCATGATGCTGTCCCCGGTGGTGATGGCTTCGTCCCCGCTCGCACGCCTTGGACGGGCGCTCCCGGCCGGGCAGAACGCGCCGCTGACGGCCGGCCGCTCCGCGGTTCACGGGCCCGGCAGCCGCCCTTCGGATGACGTCGGGTGAGTTTGACCGGACGCATCGGTGAGACAGCCGCGGCAGCTCGCACGAACGGCGAGCTGGTGGTGCGGGCGCGGGACCGGCCGGCGTTCGAGCGGCGGCACGCGGCGCTTCAGGCGCTGTCCGCGGACCAGGGCCTGGCGGCGCCGTTGACGTGCGGCCGCTCCTTGTACTCCCCCTTCCGGGTCTCGTACTCGGCCCGCCGGCAGGAGTCGAACGCTTCACCGCGGGGATGGCCGATCACTTCCCATGGCGTTGTCCAGATGAGTGATGACGGCCGGCACGTCATCGCTCTCGGTGCTCCGGATCAACTGCAGGGCCGGCCGGACGAGGCCGCCCGGGCGGGCTGTCAACCGTGCGAGCACGGCGGCCCGGATGTCGAGCCGTTCGATGGTGGCCTCGCGCTCCTCTTCGTTCTGTCCGGCGAGCAGGACGGCGTTGTACCACGCCTCCTCACGGGATTGACGGACACTGAAGTCGAGGATCCGCTCGTCGGTGCGGGCCCCGACCCGATCCAGCAGCGACATGAGTGGCGACAGGGCGCCGATCGACTCCTGCACCGCCAGCACCACCCGCGCGAGGATGTCGTTGATCAGCAGAAAGTCGCGCCGTAACGCATGGATGGCCTCGCCTGGAGCGGTCCGCGCGGCGGCGACGGCCAGGTCGAGGTTGATGTGCGCGTTCACGCCGAGGATCAGGTGCTGGACGATGACCGTGTCGGCGTCGTCCAGCAGCCCGAACGCCTCACGCCAGCAACGCGGCCCGCTCCGGTCACGACGCCAGGCGTCGTACGCGTCGAAGTAGCGGTTGCCGAAGAGCGTGTCGAAGCGGTCCATTCGGACGCCGTCGTCGAACAACCCCCTGTGGATGGCCGTGCGGACCTCGACGGTCACCTGTCGGTACAGCGCCGCGAAGTACCCGACCCGCTCGCCGGCGCGGCCGGCCTCCCGCACGATCCCGGCAAGCCCGTCCACGACATCGTCGATGTTCTCTGCCGCCATGTCCAACTCCCCTCCTGCGGTCTGCCTGTTCGGCCCGCACTCCGGCTGCTGCCCGCAGCACCGATTACAGCCTCGCCCCACCACCGCACACCGGGGAAGACCCCGCCCCACAGCCATGACGCGCGTGGGCTTCGACCTCGGTCCCCGGGGTGGGGACCCGGGCGTGCTGGGCAAGACCGCCCTCGCCGAGGAGATCACCGGCGTACGGGGGGGCCGGTGCACTGGATGGTCACGGGACGGCTCACTTGCGGTGTGTGACGGCGAGGGCGGCGCCGAGGCCCTCCATGAGGGCGGTGTCGTCGTGGTGGGCGCCGGCCCAGGCGATGTGGCCGTCGGGGCGGATGAGGGCGGCGCGGATGCCGGTCCAGTCGGCCGGGGGCAGGTGCAGGGTGCCGGTGTGTACGCGCAGTCCGGGCCGGGTGAGCCGGCCGAGGCGGCCGCCGGGGGTGAGGTCCAGCAGGAGGTAGCTGTCGGCGCGCAGCAGGGCGAACAGGCCGGTGTCGCCGATGGCGAGGTCGGGGGCGCGGGTCCCGGCCAGCGGATGCGCACGGGGATCGGTGGGCGGGTAGGCGACGGCGAGTGAGCTGACCTGGGCGGCCAGGTGGTCGTTGAGGCCGGGCAGTGTGCTGATCAGCCGGGCGAGCAGGCCGCGCAGGCTCAGGCCCTCGGGGGTGAAGGCGGTCATCAGGGCGACTTGGGCGCGGCTGGTCTCGGTGAGGTCGGCGCCGACCGGGTGGCGTTCGGCGTGGTAGGTGTCCAGCAGGGCCTCGGGAGCCCAGGCGTTGAGGGTGGCGGCGAGCTTCCAGGCGAGGTTGGCGGCGTCCTGGATGCCGACGTTCATGCCGACGCCGCCGGCGGGGAAGTGCTGGTGGGCCGCGTCGCCGGCGAGGAAGACGCGGCCCTTGCGGTACTGCGCGGCCAGGCGGGTGGCGTTGCCGTAGCGGGAGAGCCAGATCGGGTCGCGCATGCCGAAGTCGGTGCCCGCCACGGCGATGACGTTCTCGCGCAGTTCGTCCAGGGTGAGGTCGCCGGGCCAGGTGGTGGTGAGGTCGCGGGGGGTGATGCCGACCAGGCGGTGGATGCCGCCGGGCATGAGCACGGCCATGAGCGTGCCCGCCGGGCCGAAGCGGCTGTAGCCGGGGGCGGGGGGCTGGTCGAGGATGACGTCGCCGAGCCAGCCGAGCACGGTGGAGGGAGTGCCGGGGTGGTCGATGCCGGCAGCCCGGCGCACGGTGCTGCGGGCGCCGTCGCAGCCGACCAGGTAGGCCGCCTGGAGGGTGGAGGGCCCATGGGGGCCGGTGATGTGCACGGTGATGTGGTCGGGGTCTTCGGTGAAGCCGGTGACCTCCTGCCCGCGCAGGATGTCCGCGCCCAGATCGAGGGCCTGCTGCTCCAGCAGTGCCTCGGTGCGTTCCTGCGGCAGGGCGAGGGTGTGGGGGAAGGGGCTGGGCAGGCGGCGGAAGTCCAACCGGGACTCCAGTACGCCGAAGTGGCCGCCGGGCAGCGGCATGCCCTCCCTCATGAAGGGCTCGTGGACGCCGCGGGAGGCGAACGTCTCGATGGTGCGCGGGTGCACGGTCAGGGCGCGGGAACGGGTGTCGCGTTCGGTACGGGCCTCCACGACGGCGGCGGTGATGCCGGCGCGGCGCAGCTCGCCGGCCAGCCACAGGCCCACGGGGCCTGCGCCTCCGACGACGACCTGATAGTCCATGATCTTCCCCTTCCCCTTGACTCTTGGTCGGCGACCAAGAGGTGTTCCGCAGTAAACTAGGTCAGTGACCAATGAGCAAGTCGGGGAAGACGCCGTGGACCGGCTCACCCGCACGGCCGTGATCGATGCCGCGCTGCAGGTGCTGGAGGAGCGCGGACTGGAAAAGCTTTCGACCCGGGCGGTGGCGGACCGCCTCGGCGTCCGCATGAACACCGTGCTGTGGCATGTGAAGACCAAGGCCCGGATGCTGGAGCTGATGGCCGACGCCGTCCTCGCCGGCATCCGCTACGACGACCTGCCCGCCGCGCCGCGGGAACGCGTGCGGGAGCTGGCCGGCCGCTACCGGCAGGCGCTGCTCGCGTGCCGCGACGGTGCCGCCCTGGTGACCGGCACGTACCCGGCCGAACCGCACACCCTGCGCTTCGCCGACCGCCTCGTCGACGCACTCCTCCGGGCGGGAGCGGACGAGAAGCAGGCGGCGTGGACGGCGTGGACGGTCAGCTACTTCACTCTCGGCCTGGCCCAGGAGGAGCAGGCCGCGCCCGCACAGGGCGACGACGGCCTCGCCCGGGCCGTCACCGCCGACACGTACCCGGCGCTGCAGAGGACCGTGGCCTACCTGCGGCAAGGATCCTTCGAGGAACGCTTCGCCTTCGGGCTGGACGCGATCTTGTCCCGCGTGCCCGAGTGACAGCGCCTCCGCCCGAGCGCCGGCCCGCCGGCACAGGCCGCGCTGCGCCTCCTGCGACGGGGCGGCGTTCCGGGTGAGGATGCCGGTGATGAAGCCGCAGCGGCTGCAGCAGCGTCTCGCTCCGCGCGGGAGCGGCCGGCGCACTTCGTGAGCCGCTCCGGTGAACTCCTGCCGTGACAGGCGTCCGTCACACCAAACGGCCCGCACAGGCCGGCTTGCCGGGCTGTGCGGGCCGTCGACCGGACCGTGGTCCTGCGCCGTCGAAGGGTGCGTGCATCCCCGGCCCGGGGATGGCCGGTGCGGGCTCGTCACCAGGCCAGGAGGCGGACGGCGATGACCTGCCGGTAGGTGACGCCGCCGTCGCCGGGCCCGGTGCGGGCGCCCGGCGCGGGCGTCAGCCGGGGAAGGGAACGGCGTCGGCGGGGTCGGCGTGCCAGTTGGTGGCGATGGGCCTGTCGACGGTGGCGGTGTCGGGGAGGTCGAGGGTGACGGCGTTGACCTCGTCGCCCGCGACGGAGAGGTGGAGCACGTCGAACTGCTTGCCGTAGTCGCTGTTGGTCGTCTTGGGGCTGATGCCGGCGTAGGCGGCGGTGGAGGGGGAGACAGTGACGTTCTCGCTGACGGCATGCTCGGCCGGCGACACCTCGGTGTCAGCGGAGGAGCCGAAGGACGCGGAAGGGAAGACTCCCTTCAGATAGCAGGTGATGCCGGGCTTGGCCTTGGCGGTGATGAGGTAGTAGCCACCTGCCTGCGTCTTCGAGCTGACCTCGAAGGTGAGGTCGTCGGTCTTGCAGGCCTGCGCGGTGGTGCTCCGGCTCTCGGCGCCGGCGGTGGCGGTCACGGTGGCGGTGAGGGCGACGGACGCGACTGCGGCCAGGAGGAGGCGGGCGGAGCGGGCGGCAAAGCACGAACGCATCGAGATCTCCATGGTGCGGAAGTGGGTCGTCCGGCGGGCTGCTCGGACGACCGCAGCTTGTCGCCCGATCCGTCCCGCCCGCCACACAAGGCGGTCACTATGGGACGCCGGAACGCTGGAACGGGCGCTGACCAGCACAGACGCTGATGGCCTGGGACGGACCGCTGGGACGGAGGATGCCGCTGAACCCGTGCGCGGGCCGTACGAGGTGCCCCTCCCGTGCGCGACCGACGCGCACCGAGGCATCGCCCGCTCCGGCTTCCCCCGCCGGCGCCGCCGGCATCGGCGCGGCGAGGAAGTCCGTGGACCGCAAGCGGGGCATCGTCACCGACACTCCCGGCCCGCTGCCGGCGGTGCCGGTCACCGCGGCCGGGGCCAGAAGTCCCCCGCCGGCGCCCGTCCGCCCGAGCGGACCGCCACCGCAGGCCATGATCCGCCCGGCCACGGCCGGCCTGATGGCCCGCCGCCTCAGCGGCGGGAACGCCCTCTCCCGGCGCACCCCCGCAAAGACACACGAGCCGCGGATTCCGGGATGAGACAACGGGAGGAAAGGGCCTCTCGGATGAGCCGGGAAACGCACTCGACGACCTAATGCGGGACGCCGCGCATCGCGTGTGATCTCACATCTGCTTCACGAGCACGGCGCGGGTGTAGAGCAGGTGGAATCCCTGGCGCTGCACGTTTTCCTGGGATTTCGAGCCCGGCTGCGTGGTGACGACGGCGATGTCACAGCCTGTCGCGGCGGCGTCGGCGAGCCGGGCCGCCAGGAGGGCTGTCTGAACGCCTCGGCGTCTGTGAGCCGGCGCGGTGGCCGCTCCCGTCAGCTGGGCGATCCCGTCGGTCATGCGGACACTGGCTCCTCCCACCACCGCGCCGTCGCGCACCGCGCTGTACCGCCTCATGCCGGCGGCGCCCACCAGATCGCGGACTGCCGCAGCGATCACCTCGCGCGGGAACTCCTCATGGGAGGGGACGCCTTGTGCGTCCGGGTGTGCGAAGCCGTCCGAGATGACCTCGATCCAGCGCTCGAACTCCTCCTCGCCGCTCGGCCTGATCTCGATCCCTTCCGGTTCAAGGCGTTCGTACTCTCCGGACAGGGGGAGGCCGAGCACGTTCTCGTAGGACGTGAGCCGGTATCCCCGCTCCGTCAGCACGGCGCCGACGGCCGGATCACCCAAGTGAGCCAACTCCACCTGTACGGGCGCACCCCGGTCGGCGAAGGCCTGTTCGACTTCGTCGAGCAGGGCCTCGTCGGGTACACCGCCGAATCCGAGCCCGGCGACCTTGTTGAGGGGCGACTCCTTCTCGGCGAAAGAGGCCACGCCTCCCACCATCGGTTTCAGGAAACCCGTACCGGCTCCATTGCGGCGATGTGCGGCCGCACTCCCCTCCGCGATGAGCCGCACTTCGGCCCGCTCGATTCGCTCGGCCAGGTCGATGTCACAAAAAAACGGTTTTCCGTTGATATTCACCGCGGAAGAGTACATGGCGGGCCGGTTCAGGCACATCTCTTTTCACCGGACGGCCCCGACTGCTTGGGCCCGAGGCGTGCCGTCCCAGCGCCATGTGGTCAGCCGGGGACGCCCGGGCAGTTCGGCTCGCCCGGTGGCCCACAAAAGGGTGGGCCATGGGTCCGTGGACGACGGTGCGTCCGGAAACAGCCGCGCGAGCACCCGCGCGCACAGATCGGCGGGTGGGCTCCAGGCGAGCCCGAGCCCTTGCGCCAAGTCGTGCGTGTGCACCAGGGTCTCCACGATCCCCATCGCGGCGAAGCCCTCGGGGTCCGAGACGCCGAAGACGTGGTGGGCGCGGGTCCGCGGAGGCGTCGTGCGCACCATGGCGACCAGCAGCGCACCGCTCGCCTCCAGCACCTGCAACAGGCCGGCGGGCCCCGCCCCACGGTTCGCGTGAATGGCGTTCGCCGGGCCGCCAGGCCGTCGGCTCTCCCACACGAACGGCACCTCACCGTCCAAGGGCGGTGTCCTGGGGCCCAGTTGCGCGGCGTACGCGAAGAGGTCGTCACTGAGGTGCTCGACGGTCTCCCAGCAATCCCACTCCAGCGAACCGGCCTTGCCGTCCCAGGCGGCCGAGGGCGCCTCGCGGAGGGCCGCCACAGCGAGCTGCACGGCAAGGTCGAGGTCGTCCGCGGTGACGCGGGACGGCGAGGGGCCGTTCGTGGCCGATGGGGTCATGGCAGGACCGTATCTCGACCGGAAGGAGTCACGCCTTCCTTTTGATCACGGCCGTGCAGCCCGGCGAACCCGTGCGGTCACGGCACCGGACGGAGCAATACGCCTGGGCCGCGCCGGTGGCCCGCTCCCCTGCCCGCTCCCTGCCCGCGGCGTCGCTCCGGCCGGGTGCATACGGAGCGCGGCCCGGCACCCGGGCGGGGACGCTGGCGCATGACATCCTCCATGACGAGGCAGCTCGCCACCGCGCTGCTCGTCCGGCTCGCCGCCGTCCCCGGGGCGGTCACGGCGTCCCCCGCCGGCACGCGATGGCCCCGGGACCTGGACCGGGTGGACCCGTTGAGGTCTGCGGACGTGGTGGTGTACCTGAGCGAGATCCGGCCGAGCCGTCTGCTTCCGCGCGGGTGAGCAGGTGTTTCCGTTCCCTGGCCCCGGCGGCTTCCCGTTACCCCGTCCGGATGCTCCGGCATCCCGCGTCGGACGAGCGGAGGCCCGCGAACCGGGGCCGAAGGCCGCCGCCGGCAACCGGGCCGCTCTGACGGTCGACGGTCACCGACGCACTGCTGGGAGCCGGCCGTCGAAGGTGATGCCGAAGGCGTTCGGCGCGGTCTTCCGGCGCACGGTCCGGCGGGCCTGGTCCTTGCCCGCCGGATCATGCCTGTCCCGGCCGGGATGGTCGGTGATCCCGCCTGCGAGAGCGGACTCCCGCAGCCGCTCGGCCGGCTGCTGCCGGAGGGCGTCCCCTGCGGGGACGGCCCGGAGGCGGTGCCGGCGTCCAGTCGTCGAGCGAACCGGTGCGTGGCGTCGAACGGGTTGGCCTGCCCGCCTCGGGAGAGTCCTCCCATGACCTCGCTGTGGACCTGGAGCAGGACCGGGCGCACGGCGGCGGCCTGGTGCTGCCCGTAGAGGCGGATGACACGTCGACGACCGTGTCGCTAGGCACCGTGATTCCGGCCCCGCCGGTTCCAAGCCGCAGCTCGATGTCGACGAGCGGATGCTCGATGACCGCCCGGGGCAGATCCAGGCGCACCCTTCCGTACGCGGACTCGGCCTTGAGGATCCGAGGGACCCGCCATGCGCCGCGCCGCCGGATCCGTCCGCCGGCGGCGGCGATCGTCGACGTGGTGCCCGGCTGCTCCTCCGGGAGTGAGGCCAGGGCCGGCACGAGTTCGCCGTACGTCCTGGCGGTGAGCACCCGGTGGAGGCGTTCGTCCGACTCCTCGTGCGGGATGGGGTCTTCGGCATACGCCTGCTGCAGGCCCCGCACGGCCGTATCACGGTCGTCTTCGCCGATCAGCGGCGGCGAATCCCCCGGTGGGGAGGTCACCGCTTCGCCCTGCTGCCGTGCCGGTGAAGCGAACGCGTCAAGGTCCACAGCGGGTGAGGCGTCCGGTGGGCGGCCGGCCGCTCGTCGTCATGGCCTTGATCGTCCGGCCCGGCGGACCTGTGCGGCCGGAGCGGAGGAACCGCCGGGCCCCGGCGGATGCGGGCCGGGCACGCGGGCCGGCCCCACCCGCCGGGCTGTCGAACCGGATCGAGAAAGACGCCGATGAGGTCCTGGACGATGTGCGTGACCACGCCGGTGAGCACTTCTCCGTCGAGTTCAGCCTGTCGGCGGTGGCGCTGCTGACGGCACTGGGCCGCACGCGGTACTCGTACCCGGAGCAGAGCCGCACCGGGCCGCCGGCGCGGACGGCGGCCCGGTGTCGAGCCCGGACGGCGGGGACGGCTCGCTCGGCGGCTCGGCGGACGGACGCACCGGCCTCCACTGCCGATCGGCGGCGAGGGTCGTCCGTGGTGCGGCGTGCGGAGGAGCGGGGCCGGAGTGCGCCGACGGCCACGCCCGGCCCCGCGTCACCGTCCGTCGATCCGGCCACGGTGGTCGAGGGCGCGGCGGCGTTCGGCGCGGACCGCCCAGTTCGGCACCCAGGTGCCGGCGGCGCCGGGGCCGGCCGCTGTGGCGGCGAGGTGGGCACGGAGGGTGGCCAGTGCTGGGTGGGGGTTGTCGCGGTGCCAGAGGAGCGAGTGCGGGTAGACGGGCGTCGGGTCGGTCACCGGGATGCGGCGCAGGCCGTGACCGGCGGGCCAGACGAGGCGGGTGTGCGCGCCCATGAAGGTGGCCAGGGCCGGGGTGTCGGCGATGGTGTCGAGGAGCGCGTCGGAGCCGAAGTTGGGGCCGGTCGCCTCGATGGTGAGGCCGAACTCGGCGACGAGGTCGTCGTAGTAGGCGGCCCACTCGGTGCCGGGGATGATGCCGGGCATCCAGATCCGGTGCCCGGCGAGCTGAGCGACGGTCACCGACCGGGCGCCCGCCAGCGCGTGGGCGGGTCCGGTGAGGAGCTGGAGCGGCTCGTCGAGCACCCGGACGGCCTCGATGTCGTCGGGAAGGGGCCGGCCGGGCGCGGCGACGGCGCGGAAGGACGCGTCGATCTCACCGCACCGGACGGCGGTGACGGCCGTTTCGATGTCGAACAGCCACACCACGTCGAGCTCGATCCCGGGGTGCGCGCGGTGGAAGCCGCGCATCAGGCCCGACGCCGCGCCGCGCGAAGCGATCACGTCGACGCGCAGCGGGCGGCGGCCGGGGCGCACGGACGCGGCCGCGCGCTCGGCGACGCGCAACAGCTCGCGCGCGTGGGCCAGGAACGCCTGCCCGTCGATGGTGAGCTCGGCGCCGCGCGCGGTGCGGGTGAACAGCCGCACGCCGAGGCTGCGTTCCAATGCGGCGATGCGCTTGGAGACGGCCTGCTGGGTGACCGCCAGCTCGGCGGCGGCCTCCTGGAACTGACCCGCGTCGACGACGGCGACAAAGGTGCGGACGGTATCGAGGTCCATATCGACACCTTATGGGTACAACCGTTGGTTGTGGCCGAGCGGTCCTGCGGTTGTCCGGTCCCCAGGTGCAGACGCTGCTCGGTGCCGGGGCGGGGCGGGGCGGGCGGCGCGTCCCGCCGGCCGCCGCGGTCGTCCCCGCCACCCTCGGCGGCCTCTTCCTCACCGCGCTCGGCATCCACTGGCTGCACCGGGCCGCTACCGAGGCCGCCGCGTGTTTTTCCAGCCGTCACACATCGATGATCAGCGGTGGCCGTGCCCGTCTCCTTCACCGCACCCTGGGCGCTCGCCGATCCGTGCGACGCCGCAGTGGTACACCTCGACCGACGGCAGGGGCGGCTTGCTGACGTCCTCGATGCGCAACAGGGTGATGCGCTTGTCGACGGGTTCACCCCCCTCGGCGGAGAACTTCACCGTGCCCGCCGCTCCGGAGAAGGGCTGAATCTCGTTCTTCCGCAAGACCTCGGTGTGGACGACCACCGGGTCGATCCGCTCCGGTTCCCACGGCCGGCCGTCGGGGCGCACCCGGGCCGTCAGCGTTTCCACGGCGTCCAGGAGGAGCATGGCCGAGTCGTACGCGAGTCCGACGCGCTCCCCCACGGGTTCCCCGCCCTCGCCCTGGCAGCGCGGGGGCGTGAGCACGCCGTCCGTGCCGATCCACTTCAGGAAACTGTGGGCGGTCTGGTCCGTGCCCTGGCGCACCCGCCGCCGCAGGGACTCACAGGTGGCGAGTGCCCCCTTCGACACGTAGGTCAGGGGCAGGCCGGGCGCGTGGTGACGCAGCGAGGTGTTGGCCACGTAGCGGTTGACGGAGTCGTCGGCAACCAGGTGACGCGGCGGGTTGCCGTCGCACTTCTTCAGCGCCTGCAGGAAGGAGCTGAACTCGGACCAGCGGCCCGCGAAGAACACCATGCCCTGATAGCCGCAGACCTCGCGCAGGTCCGTCCCGCTGGTGAACGGGGTCACCGGGGTTTCGAGGAGGTCCACGAGGTCGTCCTCCAGATCGTTCAGCAACGTGTCGACGTAGAGGTCCTCCTCGCGGCTGGATCCCTGGCCCACGGTGTAGTAGACACGCGCCTTCTTCACATGAAGGACGTTGCGAGCGTACGCGGCCACCATCCGGGACTGGTCCCTGTTCGGCGCTCCCAACTGCAGGTACAGCTTGGAGTTTTCGGCGAAGCCGTCCGCGGAGAGAGTGGGGGCCACCACGGGGAGACCGGCCTGGTGGAGTCGCCGGAGGGCCGCGGCCGTGGTGGTCCGGCTCTCCACCAGGCCGACCACTCCCACGACCGGGGCATCGCCGCCCCGGCGTGCCAGGTCCTCCACCATGCCGACCGCGGTGGCCGCGTGTCTCATCTGGAAGCCGGCGTTGGCGACGACGATCCTGACCAGGGGCACGGCGTAGTCGGTTGCGGCGGCTTGCAGTCCCTGGTGCTGCGCGACGGCCAAGCCCTCCAACTCCTCCCGCTCGGCGGCGTAGGCCTCCTCGTCGGCGCGTGTGGGGCGACCGGTCAGCGAGCCGAGGTAGACGATGGTGACGTACGGTCGGCGCTTTCCGCTCCGCAGCCACACGTCGTGCACCTGTTCGTTGTGGGAGAAGATCTTTTCCTGGATGCGGATCAGCTTCTTCTGCCCGGGCTGGTCGTTGAACGTAAAGCTCGCACTGTCGCTGTAGCCGATGCAGTCACCGCCGATGCCGCGCACGGAGACCTGCCCCGCGAAGGGCCGGTGCAGGCAGTCGAGCCCGCCGAGCCGCTGCACGGTCCAGCCGAGGAGAGGTGCGAGGAGGACGAGGCACAGCGCAGTGGCGACGGTCTTGCTGCGGGCCGGCCACGGAGGCGGAGGCACCTGGATCTGGAGCACATCGGCGGCCTGTGCGGCGCTCGTCACACCGTCCGCGTCGATGGGTAAGTAGTCGAGGAACGCGGGTGGGTCGGCGCGGTCCACGGCCCTCTCCACGTCCCTCAGGGGAAGGGCGTTCTGCGGCGGCAGGTAGGCGGTGAGGACAGCGGGCGCCTGCGCGTCACCGGCGCAGATCACCAGCAGGGGATCCCTCTGTGCCGTCTCCCTCCGGACCTCGTGGACGAGTCTGAGGAAATGGTGCGCGGGGTTGCCGGGAGCGGCCCCCTCGATCACCACCACCGGGTAGGCCGTACGCCGCCACCCCTTCATGCTCCAGGGCCGGCGGGCGTAGGCCGCCCTCAGGTCCTCCAGGAAGGCGTGGACCTGGAGCTTGTCGATCTTGTCGGGCTCCTCCCCGGCGCGGGCCGTGGCGACGAGCCGCTCGGTGAAGGCCAGGAAGGAGCCACTGTTGCGGGCGAGATACGGTTGGCGCAGGAACCACTTGAAAGGGCGCCCGATCCCCGGGAAACGCCCGGAGACGGCAGCACGGAAGAGCGCCGCCGGGACGCCGTACAGGAGCAGCAGCCACAGCACGGTGAGGACGAAACCCTCGGGGGGCTGGAAGCGCTCCTGGCGATTCCCCTGCGCCGAGCGCCCCCGGCTGCGCAGACGCGCGGCTATGACAGCGGGACGCACGTCGGCGTCCAGGCCGTCGATCTCGTCCCAGAGCCGACGGTCCATCATCCACGCGGCAAGAGTCGAACGCGGGAACCACAGCCGCTCCCCGCCACTGTGGTTCGCGAGAGCGACGCGCAGCTCCTTCAGCATCTCGAGCAGATCGCCCGCCTCCGTCTTGCCGCGGGGCAGCTTCTCCTGGCAGTTCAGGGCCCTCAGCATCGCGGAACTTCCGCTTCCGCCAATCCAGATCAGCGGAAGGCGGCTCTGGGTACTTCCGGTGCGCCGGACGAGGTGACCGACAAGGCGGAGAAGGCTGTTGCCCTCCCATCTGTCACCCGGCGGGTCCCCGCCGGAAGCCCTTGTGCCCTCCCCATCGCGCCAACGCGCACGAAGCATGGATTCCTCCCCCTTGAGTACCGGCCGCGTCAACCACGGCCTCAGGCGCGTAGGTTGTAGCAGCCGGGTAGCGCAGGGATGCGCTTTCCCAGAGGTTCTTCCCTCTTCCGGGGGGTTTTCGATCGTCCGATGCGCATGCCCCGGCGTTGACCTGATGCAAGCTGCCGCGGTGGCCGAGCCGCGGGACCGGACGCGGTCGGCGAGCACCGGGATGCCCTGGCCCTTACAGATCTGCATGGTGGGCACGGGCCGCCTTCTTGGCGTCGGGTGCTCTGCGCCGCTTGTCGGCCCAGTCGCGCATCGCCTCGACGAGCGCGTCGGCGTCGTCCCGCAGGGTTCTAGAGGTCATCTCATGTGGCCGAGTGGTCTGTCGGTCGTGGTGGGGATCATTGAGCGGCTGGTGCCGGATGAGCCGTGGGAAGTGTTCCAGAGGGTTGTGCCGGAGGGGCCATCGCGGCCTCGAGGTGGCGGCCGGCGCCGGCATGGCGACCGTGAGGTGCCGGCGGCGATCGTGTTCGTGGCGACGTCGGGTTGCCCGTGGCAGCGGTTGCCGGCGTCGTCGTTCGGCCTGTCCGGAGCGACAGCTCACCGCCGGTTCACAGAGTGGACGAAGGCTCGCGTGTGGGGCAAGCCGCATCGCCCGGTCCCCGACGAACTCGGCTCTCGCGGCAATCCGGACTGGTCCCGCTGCGCGATCGACTCGGTGAACATGCGGACTCTGAAAAAGGGAGGCGAGCCCGCCCAACGGCTCGGCCGGCACCGCCGGACCATCGAACGCACGATGGCCTGGCTCGCTGGATGCCGTCGGCTCCATCGCCGCTACGGGCGCAAAGCTGAGCACTTCCTCGCCTTCACGAGCCTCGGATACACCCTCATCTACGGTCGCAGACTCGCCAAACGAGATGACCCTCTCAGGTCAGAAGAATTTCGACAGTGATCGCCACTGCCAGCACAACATAAACGGCGCACGCGGCATAATTCAGCACAGCCGTCGCTTTTGTTGAGCCGGTGAGTCGCACATGAAAGAATCCCGACAACACTCCGATACACCCGTAAAGAATTACCTCCATCAAGACATTGATTGCACCGAGAATCGCCATCTGCAATTCAGGATTCTCTGCATTCCCCATGAACTGCGGAAGTACCGCGAGGTAAAAAAGAATTATTTTCGGATTCGTCAGGCTGACTAACACTCCTCGCAGATACCACCTACCTGTCGCGATATCGCCGTGCCCATTGATCGCGCGACGCGCGCTTCGCATTGTCACGTACGCCAACCACAGCAGATACGCTGCACCCAGTATTCTCACCGCATCAAGCACCGATGGGTGCGATCGGGCGATCTCCCCCATCCCGGCAACGACGGCGGCGGCATAAACACTCATACCCGTCCCTATACCGAGGATGGCTCTCAGCGCGGACAGGCGACCGCCTTCGAGGCCCACTGCGAGCATGTAGGCCATATCAGGCCCGGGCGGAGCGAGGAAGAGCAGGATCACCGCAATGAAACTCGGCAGTACCGCTAAATCCACCATAGTCAACTACCTCCGGCTTCGGCGTGGCGTGCCAGGAGTCCCTCGATGCCGACAGTGATCGATCCGCGCCGAGTCGCCCCAGTCGGTGGCCGGGCGCCTGCTGCTGACCTTGGAGGAGTCCATGGGACCCCCGACTCGACGCAGAACCACCTGTGACGGTTCTAACATGTTTGCACTTCAGGTGGCAACCGGCTAAGGTGGTTCCGTGGCTACTGTCTACTTCCCTGAGTTTCGCCTCGGTAAAGTGCTGGCGACCAGCTTCACGGGAACCCTGTCAGAGCGTTACGGTGAAACTCTTGAGCGAATTCCTGTACCCTCTCGGCTCGCAGACTGGTTGGCAGTCAATGGACTCGCGGTCGACTCCTGCACCCAGTCCCAGCTCGACCGGGCTCGAGAGCTGAGGGAATCAATTCATACAGTTGCCACCGCCGTTGCAAACCAGAACCCGCTTCCCTCTTCAGCCGTCCAGGTCATCAATGACTGCAGTACTCAGGGTCTGGCCTCGGCGGTCTTGACGTCCGAGGGCGGCCGGAAATGGCGGCTGAGTTCTTCTTCCGTGGAAGATGCGCTCAGCGTGATCGCCGCCGATGCGATCAGTCTCCTTGCGGGAGAGCGGGAGGGAAAGATCTCCTTGTGCGCATCGCCCACGTGTCGAGCCGCTTTCTTGGACACCAGCCGAGGCGGCACACGGAAATGGTGCGACATGAATACGTGTGGAAATCGCGAGAAGAAGGCACGCTTCCTCGCCAACAAGCGCAACAACTCAAGCCTTGCCGGCTGACCACTTCCATGCGTTCACCGGCATCGCCTCTCCCCTCGTCCGCTGGCGCAGGCTTGCCAAACGAGACGACCTCTCACTGATCTTTTCGTTGGTTCGGTGGGGTCGGTGGGTGGATGGTCAGGATTCGGTGGCGTCTGCGACGTCGGCGACGTGGTGGCCGACGAGGTTGGCGAGTTCGCGTTTCTCGAGCGACGACCACAGCAGTTCCACCGGGTTGACCTCAGGGGCGTAGACGGATAATCGCTCGGGGGGTCAGCCAGTCCTGTTCGGCGGTCCAGGCGCGCATGGCCCGGCTCCCGTGGGAGGACAGTCCGTCCCGGACCAGCACCACTCGCTCCCCGCGGCAGAACACCTTGAGCTGTTCCAGAACTTCGATGAGAGCGGTGGTGTCGTAACTGCCGGGCTTGAGGTGGAAACACAAATGGGGCCCGCGGTCGGGGGTGCCGGTGTGCCGTTGGTGGTCAGGAAGGTGTCGTCGGCGTGGGCCCCAATGCCCGGATCGCGACGTCGATCGCGGTGGCCAGGCGTGCGGGGTCGTGGCCGGCGCGTTCTCGGACCCGCAGCCCGAGAACCGTGGTGAACAGCAGTTCCACGGCGGCGTCGGCGTCGAGATCGGTGGGCAGTTCGCCCTTGCGCCGCCCCTGGAGCAGCAATGAGCGCAGTGCCTGCCGGGTGACCTCGAAGGCGGCCTCGGTACGCCGGCTGACCTCGCCGTCGGTGGTGCCGAGCTCGGTGGCGGTATTGACCACGAAACAGCCTCGACCGGTCTCGCCGTCGGGCGGGCAGGTGACCAGCCACAGCATCCAGTCCCGCAGCACGTGCCGGATCGGCCGGCTGTCGGCGCCCAGCAATCGCTCGGCCTGAACGGACTCCGTGGCCCGGTAGTGGTCGAGCGCGCGCAGGAACAGCGTGTGCTTGTCCTTGAACGTCCGGTACAGGCTGCTGGGCGTGAGCTTGAGCTCGTCACCCAGATCACGCACCGAGGTGGCGTGGTAACCGCGTCGCCAGAACAGCTCGGTCGCCCTGACGACCGCGTCCTGCTCGTCGAACTGCCGGGGGCGTGCCATGCCCCGAGTCTACCGAACTTGTGGAGCGATCGCTCCCATACTACTGTCCTCGCGTATGGGAGCGATCGCTCCCGAACTGATGGAGGAGACGCAGTGACGACCGCAGAACAGTCCGACGCCTTGAAAAGCGCCCCGCAGGCATTACAGAAGAACCACTGGTTGGCGGTCAGCGCAGTGGCCTTGGGAACGTTCCTGCTGGTGACCGCCGAGCAACTGCCGATCGGCCTGCTGACCGCCGTGGGGTCGGCGCTGTCGGTCCCGGAAGGAACAGCCGGACTCATGGTGACGGTGCCCAGCCTGGTCGCCGCGGTCGCGGCACCAGTGGTTCCGGTACTCGTCGGCGCACTGGACCGCAGACTCCTGCTGCTCGGGCTGATGGCGTTGATGACCCTCTCCAACGTGGCATCGGCCGTGGCGCCGAACTTCGCCGTCCTTGTGTCGTCCCGGGTGTTGGTGGGGGTGGCGATCGGTGGCTTCTGGGCCATCGCCAGCGGCCTGGCCGTCCGGCTCGTATCCACCGAGAACGTGCCACGCGCCACTGCGATCGTCTTCGGTGGCGTCGGAGCCGCGAACGTGTTCGGCGTCCCGCTCGGCACGCTGATCGGTGAACTCACCGGCTGGCGCATCGCCTTCGTGTCGCTGAGCGGCCTGGCGCTCATCACGCTGATCACCCTGCTGGCCGTGCTGCCGTCGCTGGCCGCCTCGCAGGCCGTCCGGCCGAAGCTGTTGATGGAGCAGTTCCGCAACCCGGGTGTGCGCATCGGGATCATCGCGACGGTCTTCATCGTGTTCGGGCACTTCTCGGCCTACACGTTCGTGAGCCCGGCACTGCAGAGGCTGTCGGGCATCGACGAACGCTATGTCGGTCCGCTGCTGTTCGGGTTCGGTGTGGCGGGCATGATCGGCAACTTCGTGGCCGGCGCGGCGCTCTCGCGCAGGGTGCACCGGAGCGTGCTGATCACCGCCGTGTCTCTCGCGGTTGCGATGCCGCTCTTTCTCCTGCTGGGCCGGACGACGGTCGGCGGCGCGATCTTGCTGATCGTCTGGGGTCTGGCCTACGGAGGCGTGTCGGTCGGCCTGCAGACCTGGATGATCAAGGCCGCGCCGCAGGCGGTGGAAGCGGCCTCGTCTCTGTGGGTGGCGGTATTCAACCTGTCGATCGGCCTCGGCGCGCTGGTCGGCGGCGTCATCGTCGACGCACTCACCCTCCAGGGCGTTCTGTGGCTCGGCGGCGCCTGCGCCCTGGCAGCCGCGCTTGCGGTCCGGAGCGCCCGCACCGACGAGAACCTGCGATGACCGAGATTCCTGTGTCACGCACCTGAGGCTCGACTTGAGCGTGCCCCCGTCACGGCGCACTTTCAGCGTTGCCGCTCCAGGGCGGGGACGGCCGGGCAGCGCGGGCGAGATCCACAGAAGTCGCCCGGCCGGATCGGTCACCACCTGCACGTTCACCCCGTGCCGACGGCGCTTGTGGGAGTAGCCGGTCCGGCCGTCCCCGACCCGGTCACACTCCGCCAGGGCGCCGTCGAACAGGACGTAGTCGGGGTCGGCTTCACGCAGGGCGCACAGCAGGCCGGGCGCACGGTCGGCGAGCAGGTCGATGACGGCCGCGGTGCAGGCGTGGGCGGTGCCGATGGAGACGCCGAAGCCGGCCGCGAGTCGGGCGAGGGTGTCGTGGCGGCGCAGGTGCGCCGGGCCGACCGGGGCACGCTGGTGCGGCGGGAGCTTGCAGCGACGGTCACCCTCATGGGTGACGACGAGCATGGTGGCCCACTCGGCCAAGGCGTGAGGCAGGCCGAGTGCGGCCGGATAGGGAACCAACGAGGCTCCTATGCTCGCGAGTTGAGAGGCCGAGCACTTCCCTCAACGGCACAGGAGCCACGTGCGTTGCGGACACCGACGTGTTCATCCGATCGGTGGCCACGCGGAAAGAGCTCACCGAACCTCTTTCGTTCTGTGGCGTCCTTCCCCGCAGGCGCCGTCCTGGTACCGGTAGACGCCGTGTTCGCCCCGGCGGTCGTGAGCCGCGCGGAAGTGCCCTCCGAACCGCGGCGGTTGCCGAACGTGGAAAGCGGCATCACCGACGGGCTCGTCCTTCCGGTGGTTCTGGTCCTCGTTGCCGCTGCCGGCCCGACCGGAGGCCACACGGCGGGCGTCCTCCGGGAGGATCGCCCCGGAACTCGGAGCCCGGGCTGCGGCCGCCGGCCCACCGGCCACCGGGATCATTCCGGTCGGCACGCAGTTCGCTCGGCGGGAGAAGCTGGTGCCCCGTTGCGGCGCTCGACGCTGCCCTGCAGGAACAGTGCCGTCCGGAGTTCTGCTGCCCTTCCTCGTCGGAAGACCGCAAAGGCCCGTCCCGGCTGGGGGGCGGTGCCGGCTCCTCCCCCAAGCGCATGGGCACCGCGCAGTCGAGCGCGGGCAAGGAGCGCGATGCCCCCGGGTGAGGAGAGAGTCCCCGCCGAGGGCTCGCGGGGTGCCGGCCGTCGGTCCGCCGCGGTCGGTGTGCAGCCGGCCGCGGGACACAGGCGGTGCGTCGGAGCGGGGCACGCGCATGAAGCCGGCAGCGCCGTCACGTCCTACCGGGGCGGAACCCCGGCCGTCCCCGGGCAACCCGTGATCCTCCATCGGCCGGAGAGTGGCTCAGTCGCCGTTCCGCCCAGGGACGACGGCCACGGGGCACTCGGCCGTGTGCAGTACCTCGGCGCTGACCGACCCGAGAAGCAGCCTCTTCACCCCGGAGCGGCCCCGGGATCCCACGACCAGCAGGTAGGCGCCGCGGGCGGCTTCCGCAAGGACGGTCGCCGGCCTGCCGTGCGCTATGCGCAGGTCCGCCTGCACCGACGAGTACCGGTCACGCCGTCTGGCGATCTCCTTCTCCAGGAAGTCCCGCGGCCCCTGGTCCAGCACCTCGAAATCCGAAGGCACCATTCCCATCGGGCCGGCGGGGACCATCCCGGTGGGGTAGGCGCCGTGCACCACCTCAAGGCGCGCGCCCAGCAGGCCGGCTTCCTGGTACGCGAAATCCAGGGCCCTCGGCGAGTCGTCGGCCGGGTCCGCTCCGACCACCACACGGCTGTCCGGCCGGCCGCCGGTGTCTCCCGGGCGGATCACGATCACCGGGCACCGGGCGTGCGTGGCGACCTGCAGGCTGACCGAACCGAGCGGCAGCCGAGGGAACCCGCCGCTGCCCCGGTGGCCGATCACGAGCAGGCCGGCGTCCGCGGAGCGCTCGATCAGCGCGGCCGCGGCGTGGCCCACGGGAAGCTCGCCCGCTACGGCAAGGCCGGGGAACTCGGAGCGTGCGAGGTTTTCATACCGCTCCACGAGTCGTGCTCCGGCCCGGACCTCCCGGTCCTTCTCCTGGCTGCCCCCTGCCAGGCCGCCTGGCAGGGAAGAACGGATGACGTGGGCAACGCGGAGCCGGCCTCCCCAAAGCACCGCCTGCTGCGCCGCGAAGCGCACGATCTCCTCCTGGTCCGGGCCGTCGTCGATGCCGACGACGATGGGCTGGTCCGGTGGGACGGCGTCAGACATGGCTACGCTCCGCTCCGCTTTACGAGGCCGGCGTTGCGCGACTCCTCGTGGGGCGCGACGGGACGGCCGCGGGTGGGTTCATGGACCGGACGCCCCGCGTCACCGGCCTCCGGGTGCCGACCGCCGTGGCGGGGGTCATCCATTCCCGCCGACGGGGTCGGAGGCAAGGGGGCTGCCGGAGGCGGCGCCATCTGCTTTGGCCGCGTCGGCGAGGGCCTCGGCAGCGGCTTCCGCTGCTTTTGCCGTGTCGTCGGCAGCCTGAGCGGCCATGTCGTCCGAAGCTTTCCTGCGGGTGGCCGGCGACCGGGGCAGCGCCTCGCTGAAGGCGCGGGACACGTTCTGCAGCGCGGAGGTGATCTCGCTGGGGATGACCCAGAAGTTGTTGCCCGGGCCCTGCGCGAGCTGGGGCAGCACCTGGAGGTACTGGTAGGCGAGCAGTTTGGGGTCGGGATCGTTGCGGTGCACGGCCTGGAACACCTCGTCGATGGCCCGGGACTGCCCCTCGGCCTTGAGGATCTCGGCGGTACGGTTGCCCTCCGCGCGCAGGACGGCGGCTTGCTTGTCGCCCTCCGCGGTGAGGATCTGCGACTGGCGTTGTCCCTCGGCGCCGAGGATCGCGGCCCGCTTGTCGCGCTCGGCTCGCATCTGCTTCTGCATCGCGTCCTTGATGGTCTGCGGGGGGTCGATCGCCTTGATCTCCACTCGGTTGACCCGCAGCCCCCACTTTCCGGTGGCCTCGTCCAGCACGCCACGGAGCTGGCTGTTGATGGTGTCACGTGAGGTGAGTGTTTTTTCCAGATCCATGGAGCCCACGACATTGCGCAAGGTGGTGACGGTGAGCTGCTCGACCGCCTGGAGGAAGTTGGCGATCTCGTAGAAAGCCGCGCGCGGGTCGGTGACCTGGAAATACAGGACGGTGTCGATTTCGACGACCAGGTTGTCCTCGGTGATGACGGGTTGCGGTTTGAAGGAGACGACCTGCTCCCGCAGGTCGATCACTGGATGGACGCGGTCGATGTAGGGGATGACGAGGTTCAGGCCGGGTGTGAGCGTCCGGTGGTAGCGGCCGAGCCGTTCCACGTTGCGGGCGCGTGCTTGGGGCACGATGCGTACCGCCCGCACCACGGTGAAAACCGCGATCAGCGCCACGATCAGGCCAGCGATGAGGAACGCCGAAGCTTCCATGGTTCATTCCCGTGGGTAGACGAGGGCGGTGGTGCCGGTGATCTCTATGACGTCGACGGCCGCTCCTGGAGGAATCACCAACGTCTCGTCGTAGGCACGGGCCGTCCATTCCTCGCCCCCGATGCGGATCCTGCCGTCCCGGCCCGTCACCTCCGAGACGACATAGGCAGCGCTGCCGACCAGTGCGTCGATGCCGAATCGCTCCGCCTGCGGCCGGAGCACATGGCGCAGCGCGACGGGGCGCACGAACAGCACGGTGACGGTGGCGACGATGGTGAACACCAGGAACTGGAAAGGAAGTGAAATTCCGAGCGCGGCGCATCCCGCCGTGACCAACGCGGCCACACCCAGCATCCCGAGCGCGGCGGTGAGTGTGAAGATCTCCGTCACCGTCAGCGCTGCCGCCACGATCAACCAGATGAGCCATGGGTCCATTGCGTGCCCCTCTTGGCGGACGCGGATACCGGGTGGCCGACATCCTCCGTTCGCCGCCGATACGGCGTATCTGCGCGACCGGAGGAAAAAGAGCCCGGCGGGACTGCGCCGGGTCATCGCACCCAGGAAACTAGATCACATTTTCGATAGGGAAATTTTACCCTGTTCGGCCGATATGGATTCCTTGCAGTGCCCTCCGAGTGCGGCCATGCCGCCCATCAGCGGCTTTCCGGCTCCTTGTCCGGACCCGGTCACCGGAATCACCGGCACCGAGCCCTTTCCGTCCTCGGTTCGAGGTGCCGGAGTGGAAGGCGCTCACGGCACCGGGCCGGGCGGGCACTCAGCTCGGACGGGGAAGGCTCGCCGTCAGCCGTTCGACCGCGGCCGTCACGAGCCGTTCGCGCTCGTCCTCCGAGAGCACGTCCGGGAGGGTGAGCTGCTCGACGATCAGCCAGTTGAGCGCCAGGTACAGCAACTGGACGGCGGTGGCGTCGCCGGGCAGGCCGGATTCCTCGTGGTAGGCCACATTGGCCTGGAGGTCGGCACGCACCTGTTCGGTCAGCATCGCGCGAAGCCGTGGCCGCCGGGTGGCCTCCAGGCGCAGTTCGAGGAATGCGAGGTAGCCGGTGCGGAAGTCGCTGATCCGGCCGACGAGTTCGCGCATCAGCACCGCGTAGGCCTCCCGGTCACGGGTGCTCGCCCGCTGCCGGGCGAGGGTCGCCTCGTCGGGCCGGAGCCGCTCGTAGACACGGGCTCCGGCCTGGGTGAGCAGATCGTCGCGGTTGGCGAAGTAGTTGGAGGCGGTACCGGCGGGCACGCCGGCCTCGGCGTCCACCGCCCGGAACGTCAGGCCGCGCGCGCCCTCCCTGGCCAGGACCTCGATGGCGCCGTCCACGAGGGCCGCCCTTCGTTCATCATTCCTGCGCACCATTGACGTCACCCCATCTGCAGTACTACGTTCACAGCACTTCATGCAGAGTACTACACATGGAGTTGTTTCGATGCGAGAACTCGTCTACTACGTCGCCGTCTCCCTCGACGGCCGGATCGCCGACCCCGGCGGGGAGGTCGACTTCTACCCGGTGGGCGACGATCGGCAGGCAGCCGCCTACAGCGCCTGGATGAACGAGCGCTGTCCCGACACCGTTCCCACCGCGATGCGCACCGCGCACGGCTTGGCGGACGCACCCCATCACCACTTCGACACCGTGCTGATGGGGCTGGGCACCTACCGCGCCGTGCTGGCGGCGGGCATCACCAGCCCATACGCCCACCTGCGTCAATACGTGGTGTCGAGCACGCTCGGGGCCGCCCCCGACCCGGATGTGACCGTGATCGGGGACAACCCGCTCGGCCTGGTCCGCAAGCTCAAGGAAGAAGAAGGGAAGGACATCTGGCTGTGCGGGGGCGGCCGGCTCGCGGGTGCCCTGTTGCCCGAGGTCGACAGGCTGATCATCAAGAGTTATCCGGTGGTGGCCGGGGCCGGCGTCCCGGCGTTCGACGGGGAGTTCGACCCCACGCTCTTCAGCGTCACGGAACGCCGGTCGTTCGCCAATGACGTCACGGTCACCTGGTTCACGCGGCGGTAGCCCGCCCGGGGGACCCGTCACCCGGCCCTTCTCGATGCCGGGCCGTTCGCCGTCCATGCGGGTGGCACCGCGCCACTGCGTGCACGGCGCGATGCCGCAGCCCGGGCCGCGACCGAAGCACTGAGGGGCAGGGGAAGGCCATCGAAGCGGCCGGCGCGATGTCCCTTCCCGCCCGCCCCTCTCCCCCGCCGCCCTCCCTCCGCCCCCGCTCGGCTTCAGTCCCGTCCGCTCGCCTCGGTCCGTCCCGGCACCCGTGCCCGGACCCACGCCAGGAGTTCCGGCGAACGCAGTGTCGGCACCCACAGGTCAGCCCGGCCTGCGCCCTCCCCAGCCGGCCGGGGGCCCACTCCGAGCACCCGCAGCCCCGCTCTGCACGCGGATTCGACACCCGTCAGGGAGTCCTCGACGGCCAGCGCCGCCTGCGGTGGGACGCCGCACAGTCGCGCCGCCGTCGCGTACACGTCCGGCCACGGCTTGGGGCGCACGATCTGCGGCCCGTCCGCCGCCGGGTGCACGCCGCCCGCGGCCGGCGCCGTACCGGAGGGGACGACGATGTGCTGGAAGTGACGACGCAGTCCCGCCCGGCCGAGGCTCTCCTCCACCACCTTCAGGGGGCAGTTGCTGGCCACGGCGAGCGGCAGACGGCCGGAGAGCAGCCGCACGAACTCGCCGGCCCCCGGCATCGTCGCGGGATCGTCGGCCACGAGCGCGAGGAAGTGCTCCAGCAGCGCCCTCGTGAGGTCGGCGGCCAGCTCGGGTTTGTGCGTTTCCTCGGCCATCAGCCGCCCGCAGTCGGCGTAGTGCACCCCCTTGGCCCTTTCCGCGAAGCCGGGCGGAGGGGTCAGCCCGAAGGCGGCGAAAGCCCGGTTCCGGGCGTCCTGCCAGTGGCGTTCGTTGTCCATCAGCGTTCCGTCGCAGTCGAAGACGACGGCTTCGGGGGACCAGTCGAGAAGGGGCTGTGTCTGAGTGATCACGGTGGCCTCGTGGGGGGAGGGGCGGTCAGGCTCGTGGCGGGACCGCGGATCAGGTGGGGTGCGACTCCCCGTGCCGGGCGCGCGGGGACCGTATGCCTCCTCCGGCGCCCTCGTACGGACAGACGGCCTTCAGCCCGGGCAATCCGCCTCAAACGGGAAACATCGCGACTACTACGTTATTTTTGCTGCGCAGTGATGTGCAATCACTACTTCGAGTGCTCGACAAAGACCGGGATACGGGTGTAAGTCGCAGCCGGTATCCGGTGGGCGGCCGGTCGCCCCGCGTCCTTCAATCACGCGCGGGCTCCGAGAAGTTGAGGCGCATCCGGGAAACAACTGCGAACCTCCTCCTCCGGACGGAAGAGGTCAGTCCGACACCAGGAACCACGCCGCAGATGGCCTCGAAACCACCCGTGAGCGTTCACTGTCGAAAAAATGCGCAATTACAGCGCACAGAAGTCGCTAATTACCTCCGGCGTACGCGGGCGCACTACATTCTCGGTCGTCCGGAGAACGCTGAGCGAAGGTGGACGGCACGGTGCAGGAACGGGCGAGGGCAACCCGCAGATCTCTGCTGGAGGCAGCCGCCTGCCTCTTCGCCGAACGGGGCTACGCCGCAACCAGCGTCAACGACGTGAGCGCGAGGTCCGGCCGGACCAGCGGCTCCGTCTACTTCCACTACGCCAGCAAGGAAGGACTCGCCCTCGCCGTCATCCGGGACCGCTTCGCCACCTGGCCGGGCCTCGCCACGCGGTATGCGAATCCGGCTGTACCACCCCTGGAGCGCCTCGTCGCCCTCAGCTACGAAATCGCGCACGCCCTGGCCGAAGACACCCTCACGCGCGCGGGCGCACGCCTGTGGGCGGAACGCGACGCCATCGACGTCCCGCTTCCCGATCCCTTCGCCCTCTGGACGGCCGCCGCCACCCGTCTCCTCGCCCAGGCCCGGGCCGCCGGCCACCTCGCGCACCGGGTCCGCCCCGCGCCGACCGCCCGCACCCTGGTCCGCGCCTTCTTCGGCCTGTGCACCCTCACCGAGGCCCTGGAGGGTCCCCAGACCATCGCCCACCGGCTCACCGACTGGTGGCACCTGACCCTGCCCTCCCTCCAACGGGGCGCCGACCCGGCGGAGACGGTGGGGAGGGCGCGGGCCGGGGTGACGAGCAAGGTGGCTCCCAAAGTCACTGTCTGACGGCTGCTTTCGAACAGCCCGGCGGCGGCCGGCGGATCGGGCCCGGCCCCGCCCTGTCCGACCCCGGCGAAGGCCGGCGGCCGATCAGCACGGTCCTGCGGTGCTGCCTGCGGCAATCGGCGCGATCATCCACGCCGGCCGACGCCCGGAGCGGCTGTGCGCACGACTCGCTCGTGCATGCGCACGCTCCTCGGGGCCGCGTCTCACTCGGGTGCGTCCTGGGCCAGTGTCAGTTCGACACCGCCGATGAACCCTGCCGACAGGTTGTAGGCGAAGGCGCCCAGCGTCGCCAGCACCGTGACCAGCACCACCTCGAGGACCGTGACGGCAGCGGTGATGACCAGCATCCAGCCCAGCGACGGCCACGGGTCCTGGCCGATCGCGCTCAGCAGCGTCCACAGCACGGCCACCGTCACGATCACGCACACGCCCAGGGCGAGCGAGACGAGGAAGGTCACCGTCATCACCGACCACGGGTCGGTCCTCGCCATCCGCAACCGCACTTTCCGGGCCCCCGCCGTGTGGCGGCCCGCCGCCCCTGCCCGGCGCGCGCCGACACCGTCCCGCCGTGCCCTGGCGGACCCCTGCGCCTGACCGGCAGACGACTCCTGCCCGTGATCCTGCTGCTCGGGCGAGCGGTGGGGCGCTGTCGTGTCAGAGGCCTGGCGGTGCTCCGGCTGCCGGCCGTGCGAGGCACTCGGGTCCGCCCGCGTGGTTTCCTCCGGCGCTGCCGCGGTGCGCTGGTCCCCGGTACATGCCTGTTTCCGACAGCTGCCTTTCCCGGTGGCGGAACGCCCCGTTCCTGGGGAGCGCCTCCCGCCGTCACCGTTCTCGTTCGCTGCGCGTTCGGCTGGGTTCACGACAACCGTCCTTACGCCGTCTCAGGTTGTCTTCTCCGCGTTCACTGCGCTCGGTACCGGTTGTGCGGCGCATGGCGCCGGGGACCGTACGGCCGGCGGTACGTGTGTCGCGTGCAGGCGGTCATGCGGCCGGGCGGCCGTCAGTGGACGCGGTCGTGGAGATCGGCCAGGGCGACCGCCCAGCGGATGTACTTGTTCCGTCCCAGGTCGCCGATCGTGCTGACACGCAGGGCCTGGAGGGCTTCGCCGTGCTGGTCGCTCACGCCCTGCAAGGCGGCCACGGGCGCGTCCAGTACCTGCTCCAGCGGCAGGTTCTCGTACCGTTTGTCCAACACCTTGTCGAGATCGACGCTGACGGGCATCTCGGGCCTCCGGAATTCATGGATGCGTACCGGCATGACGGGCCGGCCCGGCCGTGCGTCCCCTGCTTGGCCACAAGGAGACGGGCCGGCCCGGCCGCCCATCCCATGCTTCGTCGGCACCCGGCCGCCCGCACCCTCGATACACCCGACCGGGTACGGGACCGGCAGACAGCCCGGCTGTCGGCAGGCCGGCCCGCCACCGCCCGACGACGGCCGCATCGCGAGGGAGCACAGAGCGGGCCAGGCCGTCGAGTGCGGCCACCGGGCGACCCTGACTCACACATCACCGAACGTGACGATCGATTGGATTTCATTCGACGCCACCCGCCGTGGCAGGAGACCTCCCCGCATGCCGGTCACCGATGCGGAACTGCACGCCGGGTACGAGGCCGAAGTCGAGCGGTTGGCGGGACGTCTCCTCGGCGCCCTCGACGGCACCGGGGGCGCGTTCGGCTTCTCCCGGCCACCTGGCAGGGCCGGGCTGGCCGCCGTACGGGGGTTGGGACCGGATCCCTTCGCCGCCGGCTCTTCGGACGCCCCGTCCGACGACGACGGAATTGCCGAGGTCCTGGCCGAGGCGTACCGGGTCTTCTCCCGCCGCGGGTGGCGACGACGACCTGACGGCCTGGCATGACCGGGTCCCCGTCCGGCTCGCGGGCCGTGGCAGCCTGGGCGTACCGGTGTCCGTGCAGGATCCGGCCTGTGCTCCGCCCCTCGGCGATTGGCACCTTCGGTCCCCCGGGTTGACGCGGCTCGCCCTGCTGGCGCTGCCGGGTCCCGACGGACCGGTCCACGCCGCCGTGCGGGCCGAGTCGCTGGCCCTCGCGGGGGGGGCGGTACGAGCGGTACTGCGCCGCGACCACCGCGCGGCGGCCCGCCTGACCTGATCCAACTACGGTATGGCGCTGCTCGGCCGGACCCTCTGCGAGAGCACCGGGACCGACTGCCCCGCTCTCCTGGCCGAACGCGTGTGCCGCCCCCTCGGTCTCACCGCCACCCGCTGCGGGCCGCCGCCCACCGGCAGGCCACCGGGCACCGCGCCGGCCGTCCGGTCCCGCCGCTCACGCTGCCCGCCATGCCCGCGGCAGGCGTGATCCGCTCGACGGGCCAGGACCTGCTGCGCTACCTCCACGCGCACCTCCAGCCCCAGGGCGCACCCCTCGCGGCGGCCCTGAAGGAAGTGCAAGAGCCCCGGCTGCGCTCCCGGCGCAACGGCGACCACCTCTGCCTGGCCTGGCGCCTGCGCGACGTCGGCGGCACCGCTTTCCTCCTCCACTCCGGCACCACCCGCGGGTTCACCGCCTTCGCCGGTTACGTCCCCGAGACGGGCACCGCCCTCGCGGCCTCGGCGAACGCAGGTCCGCACCGCGGCAACCACTTCGTCCGGAGCGCGTACGCCGCCCCGAAGCACCTCGTGCACCGCTGAGACGAAGGGACCGCGCTTCATCGAGGGCCTCCCGCGCGAAGGCGGCGCCGCGGTCCGGCGGTGCGGGCGGCGCCGGTCAGCCGCCGGTGGACAGCAGGCGTTCGCCTTCCTGGGAGGGTGTGGCGCTCCTCCTCCTTCAGCCGTCCAGCTCCGCGCAGAGGGTGCCCACCTTCTCGTGGGCGGCCACCGCCTCGGCGCCCTTCACGTCATAGGTCTGCAGGCGCCTCGTGACGTTCTGCAGGGCTTTGTCCAGAGCGTCGTAGCGGTGATCCAGCAGGGCCGCGGAGCGGGCCAGCGCGGCAGCGCCGGCGGCGCGGTCGAAGTAGGACCCGGAAGTGCTGCGGTCCTCGCTGAACACCTTGCTCAGCGGCGGGACCCGGCTCCACGCCCGGCAGGCGCCCGCCGCATCAGCCGCTGCGTCGTCCAGGCCGGTCCCGGACGCCGCGCTGTCCGGGCCGGACCACAGCAGCCAGCCGACGCCGATGCCCGCACCGGCGGCGACGACGGCGGCCGCCAGCGGCGCGATCCACCGGGAAGGGGCGCGTCCGCCGACGGCAGGAGGCGGCGGGGTGGAGGGGAGCGGCGGTACGGGGGCGGACGCAGTCATCGAAGCGGCTTCCTTCGGCACGTGGGCGGGCGGCCCGTTCCCGGGAACCGGCAGCAAGTGAACCACTTCCGTCACCGGCCACGCTGCCGGAGCCGGATGTCGATCTCCTCGGCGTCGGGGACCACTTCCGGCAGGAGCTGTCGGAGGGTCAGGCCGACGCTGGGGCTTCCGGGCCGGGCCGCCGCAGGGTGCGGGAGGCCGGAAGGAGCTGCCTACTATGTCGTCCCCCGGTCCCCGCACCGACCCGCGCAGCCGCGCGCACCCGCCTTCCCCACGCGCCGGCCCGAGCCCGAAGGACTGATCGGAACCATGCGCGTGCTCCTGGTCGAGGACGAAGAAGACCTCCGGTATGTGATCTCGGCGGGCCTGCGGGGCGCCGGGTACGCCGTCGACGCCGTGTCCGACTGGCCCGACGCGGACGTCATGCTCGACCTCGTGCCCTACAGCTGTGTGGTGCTCGACCGCAGGGTGCCGTCCGGGGACACCCTGTACGCGCTCCGGGAGCGCCGCCGTCGCGGCTGGACCACGCCGGTCCTGTGCCTGACGGCCCTGAACGGGCTCCCGGACCGGGTGGACGGCTTTCGTTCCGGCGCGGACGACTACCTGGCGAAACCCTTCGCCATGGAGGAACTCGTGCTGCGCGTCGGCAGTCTCGCCCGCCGGGCGCCGCAGCGGCGTCCGGTGCACCTGCGACACGCCGACGTCGAGCTGGACGAGGCCCGACGCGAGGTGCGCCGCGCCGGTGTCCTGCTGTCCCTGACCCCCAAGGAGTACGCGGTCCTGCGTCAGCTCCTGCTGCACCGGGACGAGGTGGTCACCCGCACCGCGCTGATCGACCACTGCTGGGACGAGATGGCCGACCCCGTCTCGAACGTCGTCGACGCGGTCGTCGCGGGCCTGCGGCGCAAGCTCGGCGCGCCCGCCCTGGTCCGGACCGTGCGCGGTCACGGGTTCCGGCTCACCGGCAGCGCGGACCCGTCGTGACGGGCGGCCCGGACGGGGAGCGGCCCGCGGGACGTCCGCGCCGCGCACCGCGGCGACAGCTCCTGCGGCGGCCGGTGAAGGCCCGGGGCACCCGGACCGCCGGTGCGGTGCGCGGTACGCGGCCGTCCCCGGCCCGCAGGCGCCTGGGCCGTCTCCAGCGGCGGCTGACCCTGGCGTACACGCTGATCACGCTGGCCGGGGTGGGGGCGCTGTCCTGGCTGGTGATCCGCACGGACGGACGGTCCTGGCAGGCCGCCGAGTACGACGAGATGCGCCGCCGGGCCGCGGTGACCGCCTCGCTGATCTACTACACCGACGCGGGGATCCAGCTCGACGGCCTGGACGACGACGAGGCGACCAGCGGCCGTCCCCAGGTGCTCGTGCTCCAGGCCCGCGGCGACGGGCTGCGGCGCGTGTTCACCTCGCGCGGTCCCGCGGCGGACGTCGCGGCGGACGCGGTCGTCCGGGTGGCGCGCACGGCGATGACCCGCGACGACACCGTGCGCGCGGAGGGCCGGGCGCGTGCGGGACGGCCGGTGTACCTGCTGGCGCTGCCCTTCTAGCACGACTGGACGCAGAAGACCTCGGGCGCCGTGGTCGTGGTCGGCGACCCCGCCGAGGGACGGAGCGAACACCGTCGGCTGGTGGCGGCGGTGCTGTCCGGTTCCGCGCTGCTGGTGCTGCTCGCCGCCGTCACCGGACACGTGCTGTCCGGGCGGAGTCTGCGCCCGGCGTGGGAGGCCCTCGACGCGCAGGAGCGGCTGCTCGCGGACGCGGCGCACGAACTGCGCACACCGGTGGCCGTGATGCGCGGCTCGGTGGACATCGCGGACGCCGACCCGGACGGGCTGCACGCGCACCTGCCGCGCCTGCGGCGGGCCACCGACCGCATGACGGACGTCGTGGACAGCATCCTCACCCGCGGCCGGCTCCAGGCGGCGGACGCCTTCCGTCCCGTCCCGCTGCGCCTGGACCAACTCGTCGAGCGGGTCTGCGAGGAGCTGCCGCCCTCCCGGCACACGGTGACCCGGTACCTCGGCCCGTCGGTGGTGACCGCCGATCCGGAACTGGTGCGGATCGCGGTGCGCAACTTGCTCGCCAACGCCCTGCGGCACGGACGGACCCCCGGCGACCCGCAGGACCGGGCCGAAGTGGACGTCACGGTCCGGGGCGCGGCGGTGACGGTGGCCGACCGGGGCGCCGGGGTGGATCCGGAGGGCCTGCCCGGTCTGCTGGTCCGCTTCCGCTCCCCCGGCGGCGGCACCGGCATCGGGTTGTCGCTGGTGGGGGAGATCGCGGCCGCGCACGGCGGAGACGTCGCGGTACGGCGGCGGCCCGGCGGCGGCTCGGCCTTCGTGCTCACGCTGGGGCCGGCGCAGCGGTCGGCGGGGCACCGCCGGGTACCGCGGCGTTCCCCGGACCGGGATCCCGCCTCATGAATTCCTCACGGTTCCCGGCCCAGGATGTACGTGTCAGTACGCACCTCGCACAGGAGTCCGTGTGTCGAAGCACTCCGCCGTCCCCTTCCTCCGCCGCAGAAGCACCGTCGTCGCCGGGGCCGTCGGCGCCGCTGTCGCCCTCGGGGCCGGCCTGACGCTGTCCGGCGTCCTCGCGGACACCCCGGCCGCGAAGACGGAGCCGAAGGTGGTGCGCCCCACGGCCGGCGCCCCGTTCGACTACCAGATCGGCGGCGCGTACACCCCGGCGAAGGGCGTGACCGTCGTGTCGCGCGACCGGTCCGCCGAGCCCGCGAAGGGCCTCTACAACATCTGCTACGTCAACGCGTTCCAGGCGCAGCCCGACGCGCTGGGCTGGTGGCAGAAGAACCACCCCGACCTGGTCCTGCGTGACGAGGGCGGGCGTCCGGTGATCGACGAGGACTGGGACGAGGCTCTCCTGGACACGTCGACGGCGGACAAGCGCACCCGGCTCGCCGAGGTGGTCGGCGCGTGGGTGGACGGCTGCGCCGGAAGCGGTTTCCAGGCCGTGGAGCCGGACAACCTCGACTCCTACGAGCGTTCGGGCGGCCGTCTGACCAAGGCGCACAACGCGGCCTTCGCCAGGCTCCTGGCCGACCGGGCGCACGCCGCGGGCCTCGCCATCGGGCAGAAGAACACCGTCGACATGCTGCCGGACCGCACGCGGATCGGCTTCGACTTCGCCGTCGCCGAGGAGTGCGGCCAGTACGACGAGTGCGGCGACTACGCCGAGGCGTACGCGAACCGTGTCTTCGTGATCGAGTACGAGGACAGCGGCTTCAGCCGGGCCTGCGCGGCCTTCGGCGCCAAGCTGGGCATCGTCCGGCGCGACCTCGGCGTCGCCCCCCGCGGATCCGGTGGCCACGTCTTCCGGACCTGCTGACCCGGGCGAACCTGCCTGCCGTGGCACCGCATTGAGGGGCGCGGCGAGCGGGTGTGTCCCGCGCGGCGGGCGGTCGGGGCGGATGTGAGCGGATAGGCCGGTCACTCGGGTCCTTGGGCCGGGCAGCGGGCGGCGGTGCGGGCGGGACGCGGGTCGGATCCAGCGGTGGCCGCTGTCGCCCAGGCCCCTCCACCGCGGGGATCCGTTGTGGCGTGGCACGAGAACGTGCCGGGGCAGGGCCATGGGCGGCAGGCGGTGGTCTACTGGTTTCCATGCCCCTTGCGGACGAAGAGCGGCAAGTGCTGAGAGCAGGTGTGCTCCTCGCGGTGGGCTCGTCGGCGGTCCTCGTCGGCGTCGGGGTTTTCTGGGGCTTCCCGTGGCAGCTGTTGCTGCTCCTCGTCGCCGGCACGATCGTGCTCGCCGGCCTGCTGTGCGCCATGTCGCTGCCCGCCGTGCGGCTCGACGCACGGCTGCGGGCGACCGGCCGCGACACGCTGATCACCTGGGCGGGCCGCAACGGGGGGCGTTACGGGACCGTCCCGGCGGAGTTCGTCACCGGCGGGAAGGGGTGGGAGCTGCCGGTGAGCCCGCTCTTCCGCGGCGAACTGCTGGCCGTGGGCCGCCGGGAGGGCGTCGAGGTGGGCATCGCCTGCTCCACCGTGGATGTCGGCGAGGCGGGAACCGCGTGGCACACGACGGTCCTGGTCCGCCTCCCCCGGGAACGGCCCCCGGCACGGCTGCGCCGCCGGGAGACACACCACCTGGACCTGCCGCAGAGGGTGGAGTCGGTGGAGACGGGCGGGCGGGCACTGTGTGTGCGGTACGAGGGGTGGCCCGAGGGGTCCTTGTGGCTGGACGCGCGGGTCGACGCAGCCGTTCGCCTGGCGGTGAGCCTGCCGGACACGTGACGTCACCGTGGTCGTCACCGGCAGATCATGACGTCCGCCGGCGGCGGCACCCTCACCCGCCGTCACGCACCGGCTCGTAGGGGCCGGCCCCGGACGTCTCCGGACGTCTCCGGGCCGGCCCGTTCATCGCGCCCAGGTCAGCAGACGGGGACGCCGGGGAGCTGCGCCGCGGGGTTGTCGATGTAGATGTTGCTGATGAAGCCGTTCTGGTCGCGCAGCTTGCTCCACCAGTTGTTGGTGTAGCCCTCCGCGTTCACGGTGTCGCCCTGCTTCTGGCACAGGACCCGGACGCTCGTGGGTCCGCTGAGCGTGGCGACCACCGGCGCGCTGAGGTAGGCGTCGCTGCGCACCCGCACCCCGCTGCCCCAGGTGGTGAACGGCACGCCCGCGCCACCGCAGGCGTTGTCACTGGTCAGGAAGTACTGGTGGTAGCTGCCGGGGTAGGCCAGCGCGGCACCGTTGATGCGGATGTCCTGGCCGACGCCGTTGTAGAGCTGTTCGTAGTGGATGTGCGGGCCGGAGGAGTTGCCGGTGCTCCCGGTGGTTCCGATCTGCCGGCCCTGCTCGACGTAGGCACCGTCGGGAACGCTGTAGGCGGACAGGTGGAAGTAGTAGGTGCGCCAGCCGCCGCCGTGCTCGATGACTATGTAGTTGCCCGCGCCGTTCGCCTGGTAGTGCCGGTAGGCGGTGCCCGCGGCGGAGGCGAGGACCGGGGTTCCGCTGGTGGTGCCGCCGTCGGCGCGGACGAAGTCCAGTGCGCGGCGGACCTCGGCCGAGTGATGGCTGTAGGTCCACTTCTGACCGCACGGGTAGGGGGCCTTGAAGTTCGGCGCCGCTGCCACCGCGGCTCCGGTGGTGGTGGCGGCAGCGGCCGGCCGGACCGGGACGAGCAGCAGGCCGGCCAGTGCGATCAGGCCGGTCAGCGCTGTGGTCCAAAGGCGTCCGAGGGGCATCGCGCATCGCTCCTTCGTGGGGAGAGCAGCTGAAGACGCCGGCGTCCGAGCGGACGGCGGGCCAGGGCACAAGGTAGGGACGGGCCTGGTGCGGCACAAGGAACGGACGGTGTCTTTCGTTCAGAACGCAATGTCTTGCCCATGACAAGTTTGACGGTCCATCATGCGTGGCCGGGGCGCGGCCGGTTCGCGCCGCCGCGGGTTTCGCCGGCATGACGGACGGAGTGGGCAACGGTGCGACAGGGATGCCCGGCACACCGGGTCTCGGTACGTACGGAACAGCAGGTGCCGGCATGTCCGCAGCACCAGGCGGCGGACGTGCCCGGCCGTGGCCCGCGGCTCGGGAGTTCTCCGGCTGTGTCCGGAGCATCCGCCGCCCGGCCGTCGGCAGGGACGTCCCGTCGCGCTCGGCGCCGTGCCCTGCGCCGCCTCGGCCGGTTCGTGACCCTCGCTGTCGCCCTGGGGGCACTGGGCACGCTGATGACGGTGTCCGCCTCCGCCGCTTCACCGCCCCCGTCGCCGGACCCGGACGTCCCCGCCGGCGTCACCGCCGGCGTCGCCGTCTTCGACCGGTCCACCGGCCGGTTCACCGAACTGCTCGACGAGGAGAGGCAGTTCCGGTCCGCGTCGGTCGTGAAGCTGCTCCTGGCCCTCGACGTCCTGTGGGACCTCGGGCCCGACCACCGGGTCCCGGCCGAGGACCAGGCACGGCTGGAGGCGATGCTGCGCAGCAGTGACGACGGCGAGGCGAGCCACTACTGGTCGCAGCGGGGCGGCAGCCGGATCATCGAGCGGATGGCCGCCCGGCTCGGGCTGACCGGCACGGCTCCCCCGCCCGCCACCCACCCCGGCTTCTGGGGGTACACCGCCCTCACCGCGTCGGACACCGTGCGGATCTACCGCTACCTCCTCGACCGCGCTCCCGCCCCCGTACGGGACGTCGTGATGGGCAGTCTGCGCCGCTCGACCCGGTGCGCGAACGACGGCTACGACCAGTACTTCGGCATCCCGTCGGCGTTCACCGGCCCCTGGGCGGTCAAGCAGGGATGGTCCGGCTTCGCTTCCGGCGGCTGCACCGCCGACGGGGAAGCACCGGCGCCCGCCGCCCCGGCCTCCGTCCACGGCGCCCGGCCTCACGGGGCGTCCACCGCCGGCCGCCCCCCGGCCGCCGTCGACGGCGGCGGGGTCGATCTGGCCGGTGGGGCCCTGCACTCCACCGGCACCGTCGGCCCGGACGACCGGTCCATCGTGGCCGTCCTGACCCTGCAC
This sequence comes from Streptomyces sp. NPDC052701, assembly GCF_040678355.1. Taxonomy (NCBI): domain Bacteria; kingdom Bacillati; phylum Actinomycetota; class Actinomycetes; order Kitasatosporales; family Streptomycetaceae; genus Streptomyces; species Streptomyces sp. NPDC052701. Next base: position 660,682 of record NZ_JBFATO010000001.1, on the reverse strand, counting down.
CCCGACGGCACGCCGTACGGAACCGCGTACTCCCGGCTGACCCGCCTGGTCGACTCGCTCGACGTGCCCGGCGCCCGGCGCCCTTCCGGTGTCCGCTTCGCCACGCTCGGCTCGGGAGTGCGCGTCCGAGCCGGCGCCACGACCGACTCCGCCGTCGTCACGACGCTTCCGGCCGGCGTGGAGGTCCTGGTCACCTGTCAGAAGCGGGGCCAGCCGATCACGGTCGCCGCCCGCAGCAGTGACTGGTGGGCCCATGTCCCCCAGTACGGCGGCTATCTGACGAACGTCCTCGTGGACACTCCCGAAGACCGTCTCCCCGACATCCCGGTGTGCTGACGGGCAGCCCCGGCCGCTCCCGCCGCGCCCCTGCCCGGGCGCTGCGCACAGGGCCCGTCACCGTCGGCCTTCCCCCTCCCCGGCACCCGGCGCGCACTCCGGCGCCCCTCCCCCGGCCGATGTCCGACAGTTCCGCGCAACGCCGTCCCACCCCACCCGGCACCCAAGAAACGGAGCAGCCCCCACATGCCCTCCGCACCTCCCCTCAGACGCGCACGTGCCGCCCTCCTCGGAATGGCCCTGGCCACCAGCCTGGTCCTGACCGGTCAGCCGGCCGCCGCCACGCACCCCTCCCCGTCGGCCGCGGCCTCCGTCAACGACGCCTTCGCGCGGGCGGCACGCGCCTACGACGTACCCCGCGATCTGCTGGTGGCCGTCGCCTACGCCGAAACACGCCTCGCCGACCACCGCGGCCGGCCCAGCCAGGACAACGGCTTCGGGATGATGCACCTGGTCAGCAATCCCGCCCGGCACACGCTGGAACAGGCCGCCCGGCTCACCACCGCCACGGTCGCCGAACTGAAGCACGACCCCGCGGCCAACATCCGCGGCGGGGCCGCCGTACTGCGTGCCATGGCCGACGAGTCGGGTCTCCGCGCCGCCGGCCGGCACCGCCTCGACGCCTGGTACCCGGTCGCCGCCCGCTACGGCGCGCCCGGCAGCGACACGGCGGGCCGCCTGTACGCGGACGCGGTCTACGACGTCCTGGAGCAGGGCGTCCGCGCCCACGTGGCCGGCGGCGAGGAGGTCCGCATCGCCCCGCACCGGGTGAACCCCCGGCGCGGGAAGTACGCCGAGGCCGCCGCGGAGGGACTGGCCGGCGCCGTCGACTATCCGCCGGCGCTCTGGTCCGCGGCCTACGCCGGCAACTACACGGCCGGCCGCAGCTCGGCCGTCACCACGGTGGTCCTCCACGTCACGCAGGGCTCCTACGCGGGCGCCATCAGCTGGTTCAAGGACCCGGCCGCGAAGGTCAGCGCGCACTACGTGATCCGGTCCTCCGACGGCCAGGTCACCCAGACCGTCCGGGAACGCGACACCGCCTGGCACGCCCGCTCGGCCAACCCCTACTCCGTGGGCATCGAGCACGAGGGCTACGTCAGCACCCCCTCCTGGTTCACCGACAGCATGTACCGGTCCTCGGCCGCGCTCACCCGCCACCTCACCGACAGATACGGCATCCCACGGGACCGTGCGCACATCGTCGGCCACAGCGAAGTGCCCGGCAACGACCACACCGACCCCGGCCCGTACTGGGACTGGTCGTACTACATGAGCCTCGTACGCGGGGAGGGCGGCGGCACCACGTCGTTCCCGACCTGGGGCGCGGACGTGAGCATCCGCCGGCAGGCGACCACCGACTCCACCCGCGTGGCCACCCTGCCCGGCCCGACCACCGTGCGCGTCGGGTGCCAGGTCCACGGGCAACTCGTCACCTACGACGGCCACAGCAACGACGCCTGGTCCTACCTGCCCGACTACGGCGGCTACATCTCCAACATCTTCATCGACGTCCCCGACGCCTGGCTCCCGGGCGTCCCGACCTGCTGAGCCCACCCCGGCGGGCGGATGCCCCGCATCCGCCCGCACCCTACGGTGTGTCCGGCGACGCGCCGGGGGCGGTCGCCGGCTCAGGGGCCGTTCCTTCCAGCAGCGCCCGTCCCAGGGCGGTCCGGCGGTGCAGCACCCGGTTGCCCTCCCTGCGCGTCACGACGAGCCCCGCCTCCCGCAGCACCGCCGCGTGCCGGCTCGCGGTCGACGGCGCGAGCCGCAGCGCCGCGGCCAGCGCCGTCGTCGTCATCGGCCTGTGGAGCAGTTCCAGGAGTTGCGCACGCGAGGTGCCGATCAGCTGCGCCATGGACGGCCTGCCCGCCCCGGCGCGCAGCCGCGGCAGCCAGCCGGGGTCCGGGGGCACCGGGTACACCAGAACCGGCGGCAACGTCTCGTTCACCAGGGTCAGCGGGGCCCGTACGCAGAAGAAGCCCGGCACCACGGTGAGCGTACGGCCGCGCAACCGCATCAGCCGGGCTTCCGGGTAAGGGGCCGCGAGGCGCGTGCCGTGCCACTGCCAGCCGGGGAGCTCGGTGTAGCTGGCGAGCAACCCCTCGGCGCCGCCGCCGAGTACCGCCTCGGCGCGCCGGGCCCGGTCCTGTGCGACCCGTGCCCCGATCGCGCCCAGGTAGGGCGACACGGCCACGGCGTGGTACCGCCGCAAGGTGGTGCCGAGCCAGCGCAGGGCGGCCGGGTCCCCGGTGGCCACCCAGCGCACGCTGCGCGGCACCGGTCCCCGCAGGTCCGCGCAGAGCCGGGTGAGTTCGGTGACGAGTCTGCGCCGGGGTGTGGACATCACCCGGTCGATGCCGTGCTCCAGACTCGCCTCGCCGGTGCCGGGCGTGAGGAAGTCGGGGAAGTAACCCGAGGCCGGGCACAGCGGCATCAACGCCCGGACGTCCTCGGTGAGTCCCTCGCGGTGCAGGGTCGCACGCACCTCGCGCCGCCACGCGTCGTACACCAGTGACTCCTGCCTGTTCTGCAGCAGGTGCAGGCTGAGCGACACGTCCCACAGCGGATCCGTTCCGCAGGCGACACGTAACCGAGCCAACGCCCCTTCGTCGAAGTCCACTTGCAGCACCGTGCACGCACCCCCTGAAAGGGCCACGACCGTCGCGGAATCGGTGGCCACTATAGTGAACACCCGGTCGCGTCAAGGGCCGATCGGACAGCGGCAGCCGCCGTCCCGGCAGGCCGCCGCGGCCCTGGCCGTCCGGCTCCGCCCATGATCGCCCGGACAAGTCCCGCGCGGTCAGGGACCGTCCGGGACCGTCAGCAGTGCCAGATGGGCGAGGTCCCCGGGCGGAGGCGTGGTCACCGACCAGAGCGGCGCCGGGGTTCCGTCGGCGACCGCGGCCGGAGCGTCGGTCAGGTTCATCCGCTCGCGCAGCCGGCCGTAGAAGTCCGTCGGCCCCAGCCGGACGGCCCGCAGCCGGCGCTGGGCGGCGTACACGCCGATCCAGTCCCCGGGGTCGAGCACGCCCCGCAGCTGGCCGTCGATGCTGACGGCGGCCCCTCCCGACCGTTCCAGCAGGCGCAGCCCGATCGGCTCGTCGGGGGCTGTGACGACCGACCGGTCGAAGGCCATGTGGGGGGCGACCGGCGTGAAGACGAGCGCCTCCGCGCGCGGCGAGACGACGGGCCCGCCGGCCGCGAAGCTGTAGGCCGTCGAACCGGTCGGTGTGGCCACCAGCAGCGCGTCGGCCGAGTAGGACGCCAGAAGCCGGCCGGAGACGTAGACCCCGACCGACACCTGGCGGTCCCGGGAGAGCTTCTCCAGGACGATGTCGTTGAGCGCGGTCACGCTCAGCGGAATGCCCCACTCGTCGTCGACCTCGCAATCGGAGCGCACCTGTGGAGGCGGCAGGAGCGGTCCCCGGCCGTACCCCATCAGGGCTTCCATCTCCGCCGGCACCTCCAGGCGGCGGGAGGCGCGCAAGGTGAGCAGCATGCGGCTGTCGATCCTGATCCGGTCCTCGCGGACCGCGTCCAGCGCCGAGCGGACCGCGGACACCGACGTCTCGGTGAGGAAACCGACCCGCCCCAGGTCGACACCCAGCACCAGGGCGTCGTTCTGGGCGGCCAGGCGCGCACCGCGCAGGAACGTACCGTCGCCCCCCAGGGTCACGATGAGGTCGGGATCACCGGCGGCGTCCACCTCCTCGCGGGCGGTGCGCCGCCCCCCGTCGTGCCACACGTCGATGTCCGTGCACCGCACGGTGTGCTCCTCGCACCACGCGCGGACCACTTCCGCCGCCTCCAGGGCCTCCGCGCGCCCGCCGTGCACGACCAGGCCCAGCCGGTTCACTGTCACATCTGCCTCCTGGACGTGCGTGGTCACCGGGTGGCCACGGTGTGCAGCGTCCTCCGTGCCCCGCCGTCACGGGCGCAGGCGGTGGCCGGTCGCAGTCCCCGGTTCGCCCGGGTGCCGTCCGCCGTGGCATCCGTGACGGTCCGCACGGCGAGACGGGCGGTGTCGCCCGCGGTGCCGGGTGCCGTGTCCTCCCCGTCCGTCGCGTGGTGGACGGAGCACCCGTCCCGCACCTGGGAGATCCAGTCGGCCTTCGGCTGCACATAGCCGGTCACGCCGGTCATATCGGTCAGGGTAAAGCCGTCGTCGAGCATAGTCGTCGAGAGCCTCGGTGTCCCCCTGGCTCATGGCTTCCCACTGGCTCCGGCAAGAACCGTTGATCAGGTGGCCGCGCCTGTCCGCTCGCCGGCCGGACCGTGGGAAGGGGCGGTCGCGGCCGCGGATCGTGTCGGATGAGCCGCGGTCGCCGACCGGGGCGTGCCTCCCGAGCCGGGAACGAAGCCGGCCGAGGGCCGGCCGGACGACGGCCGGACGCACTGCCGGCCGGCCCCGCTACTGGCTGGACGCACCGTTGGCCGGCCCGCTGCCGCCCTTCGCGGTCGGCGGCTTCTCCTCCTTCGCCGGGCAGTCCTCCGCCAGCTTCACCGTTCCGAAGTCGAGGGTGGTGTCGGTCGACGTCGCGGTGCCGGCCTTGACGTTCTGGCTGCACACCTTCCAGTTCCGGTCGAAGGCCTGCATCCGGTCCCGGCCGAGCGCGTCGTGCGAGGCGAGCCCGTGGAAGCCGGCCTTCTGCGCCTTGTCCTGCGCGGATTGCAGGCCCATGCCCACGAAGTCGGGAACGGTCGCCTTCCTGTCCTCGTCGGCCGCGGGCTTGTCGACCTTCACCGGCTTCGCGCCCTCGTCCCCGGCCGGCTTGGCGGCGGCGGTCTTCGTGACGGTAACGGTGGGCTGCGGCTCGGCCTTGCCGCCGGCGCCGGTCTCCTCCCGGTCGCTGCCGCCGGAGGTTCCGATGCCGACGCCGACGAAGAAGACGAGGGCCGCGGCCGGGAGGGCGACCCGCTTCCGCGCCCGCCCGGGCCTGCCGGGCGGCGTCATGGACGGCGGTCCCGGGTAGGGCGGCTGGGCAGGCGGCGGCCGGTTGTACAACACGCGTTTCTTATGGGTCAGTTGGCGCCAGATGACCGTAAGGGGTGGGATGCCCCGGCAAAGCGGCGAGGAGGGGGAAGTGGCGCAACCGCGACCAAAGCGTGAACGTTCAACGATGCTGGCTGAGTGGCCGTCGGGTCGTCACTCCCGCGCGAGTGGGCCCTTCTGCCTCCAGTGCGCCAAGGCGCTGCGCGGTTCCGGCACAGCAGAGGTCGTTCGGCGACGCCTGGACGACGCCCCGCCGCTGGAGGACATCCGACGGGAACGGGCAGGCGCCGTCCGGCAGGTTCGGCGCCGGCAGCAGCGGTACGTGGATCTCGACAACCGTGGTGGGCACGGGGTCCGTCCCGCCTCGGCACCTTTGCCCCCCTCAGCCGGGGATGAGCCGCGTCAGCAATCCGGACGAGGCGGGAAAGGGCTCGTCGGGGGCACCGGCAGGACCGGGCAACCGGGCCGGTTTCCGATCCCGCAAGCATGGAGGCCCGGCCGGAGGTTACTCCGGTTGGTATGGCAAGAACGTCAGATGCTGAGCAGGAGGTCCGGCGCGGTCCGGACACGGGTGGGCACGAGCCGGAGACGGTCGTGGGACCGGACGCCGAGGTGGAGGAGCGAGCTCCGGACGAGCCGACGAAGCTGCCGAAGCGGTCCTGGTGGGCGGTGCTGAAGGGCACGGTCAAGGAGTTCAACGACGACGAGCTGACCGACCGGGCGGCGGCGCTGACGTATTACGGGGTGCTGTCGCTGTTCCCGGCGCTGCTGGTGCTGGTGTCACTGCTGGGGATCGCGGGGAAGTCGGCGACCGATCAGGTGCTGGAGAACCTGCAGAAGCTCGCGCCCGGATCGGCGCGGGACATCATCAGCGACGCGGTCCAGCAGCTGCAGGGCAACGGCGGCACCGGTTCGATCATGGCGATCATCGGTCTGCTGCTGGCGGTGTGGTCGGCCTCCGGGTACGTCGCGGCGTTCATCCGCACCGCGAACGCCGTCTACGACATGCCCGAGGGACGCCCGGTGTGGAAGGTGCTGCCCGTGCGGGTCGGCGTCACGGTGGTGCTGCTGGTCCTGGCCGTGGCCAGTGCGCTGATCGTGGTGTTCACCGGCGGGATCGCCCACCAGGCCGGCTCCGCGCTGGGGATCGGGGACACGGCGCTGACGGTGTGGTCGATCGCGAAGTGGCCCGTGCTGGTCGTGCTGGTCACCGTCATGATCGCGATTCTGTTCTGGGCCACACCGAACGTGAAGGGCCGCGGCTTCAAGTGGGTCACCCCGGGCAGCGTGGTGGCGCTGGTGATCTGGCTGATCGCCTCCGCCGGATTCGCGTTCTACGTCGCCAACTTCGCCTCCTACAACAAGACCTACGGCACCATGGCCGGCGTCATCGTCTTCCTGGTGTGGCTGTGGATCAGCAACATCGCCATCCTGCTGGGCCTGGAGTTCGACGCGGAGATGGCCCGTCAGCGTGCCATCGCCGGCGGCCTGCCGCCCGAGGAAGAGCCCTACGTCCCGCCGCGCGACACCAGCAAGTGGGACGAGGAGGACCGCCGTCGCGTGGACGGAGCCTGACGCACGGCGCGCAACGGCCCTCGGACATGGCCGGTGGTCCATGGAGGGGATGACATAAGGAGCCCGCCTGTGGTGCGGTGCGGCCACTGCCACGGAGGCCAGGCCCGTGGCAGTGGCCCAACTGGTCCCCGACGGTGTGTGCGGGCGGCTCGCCGCCGGCTCCGCGACCCGGCCCGTGAGGCCCACGCCATCCTTGAGGACCGATCGTGAAACCGCGTGAACACCGGCGTTCTGCCGGTCGCTCCGCACCGTAGGACATCCGGCACCGGCAAAGGGGACGGCAAGACGTTCGGCTCTGTCCCACATTCGGCGATGACGGTAGGTCATGACGACGACGGACAGACCATCGGTTGCAAAACCGCAGGCCTACGCCCCGCAGCTGGCGTTCCCCGGAATCGACCGATCGACTTTGTGTCTGGTCGTGGGAGTTCTACGCGACAAGGTCGGTGACCCGGCGTAATGTCGCCCGCCTCGAAGCATCAAGGCCAGAGCGCCACCGCGCTCTCTGTAGGTAGAGATAGTCAACGTTCACTGTCCGTTACCACCGAATGTGCGGCAGAGCCACGCGTTGACAGTCCCCGGTGCGAGCCAGCGCGAATACCCGCTGGCTCTGCCACGAGCGCCCCCTGAGATCGTGTGTCCCATGGGTGAACTGGTTGACCGCGTCGATGAACAGGATCAGGTGCTGGGAGTCGTTGACCGAGCCGAGGCGATTCGTCAGGGTTGGCTGCATCGCATCGCCACGATCGTGTGCCGCGACGAAGGCGGACGGTTCCTCGTCCACCGCCGACCGGACGATTCCTCCCGCTTTCCGGGCCAGTACAACTGGATGCTCGGGGGTGCCGCTGATGTCGGCGAGTCGTACGAGGACGCAGCAGCCCGAGAACTGTCGGAGGAGCTGGGGGTTCATGCCGCCCCGCGCTTCGTGCTCAAATTCCTGTGCGCGGGCGCTGTCAGCCCTTACTGGCTGGGACTGCACGAGGTCGTCATCACGACGCCCATCCGGCCGAGTATCGAGGAAGTCGCCTGGCACGGCTGGCTTACCCAGACGGAGCTCGAATCCCTTGTACGGCAGCAGGAGTTCGTTTCGGACGCCCGCGAGGCATTCGATCGGTACCGCAACCTGAGCCGGACGGAGCGGCCCTTGGGTCAGGGCCCTCATCGGCCCTCACCTGTGGGTTCTTAATGGTCAGCACGTCGGTGTTGGTGAACTCACGGACTTTGGAGTTCATCCGTCCGTTGCTGTCCCGGCCGAGTCGGGGACGCGGCCGGCAGCACTCACGGCGGCGAAGCAATGGGGGCCACGGTGGAGGGGCCCCGAACGAGACGCACCGCTCTCGGGGAAGGTACTTCAAGGCCAGCGGTCTCCACGCGGACAAGGCCTGCGACGTCTCCCCCTTGCACGGGTGGCTGCGTGGCAAGCGGGTCGGCGTACGCATCGCCCGCGAGGGAATCGGCTTCAGCGAATGGCTAAAGGGCTGTCCCGCTGCTCCGTCCCGGACAGCCTGCGGGGTTGGAGCCCTGGGGCGATGGGCCGATGCTGGATGCGGCTTCCTGGCTGTCAGCGACCGTAGCTGCTGGCATGATGATGTCCATGTCCACGTACCGAAAGGCCGATGCCGCGTAAGCGGCCCGGCGCGCTGCGCACAGAACAGTCCCTCCGTGTCGCGTGGAGCTTGCCTCCAGACCGGATCCACGGCCTCTCCGCCCGAACCAGCGACGCGATAGATCGAGTAGAGAGACTCTCGGGCGACCACTACATCTACCCCGGCGCCACCGACCGTGCGCTGCGGCGGTATCGAGCGTTTCTGCAACCACCGGGACGACGGCCCCTTTATCCACAGGATGCGGAGTGTTCGTGCCGCGGCTGTTCCTTCGACGACGTGCGGCACGCCCGTGACGTGCTTGAAGAGGTCCTGCGGCAGTTGCCTCGTAGGGCCTGCGCCGAACTTGGACGCCGAGTGCGTGTCCTGGATGCCAGGTACGTCGAGCGCACGCTGCCGGATCCGTTCGCCACTCATCGGCAGTGGCGTTCTGACCGCTGGTGGCGGCGCCGTCTGGCCGGCGGCCGGGAAGCCGGCTGAGGAGCCCAAGCTGTGGTGAGACGATCAATGTGTGGCTGGTGCGATCACGGTGTCGCAGCCGTCCTTGATAGACCCGTTCACCGGGCTGATCCCTCGGCAGTTCGGCAAGCTGGTCACCGCACTGCGGCGCGAGGGCGCGGGCCCGGTGCGCACGGGCCGGCCCTGGAGCCTGCCGCTTCAAGGCCGGGTGTTGCCGGTCGCCGCGTACTGGCGCACGAACCTCACCCTGCGCCAATTGGCGCCACTGTTCGGGGTGTCGAAGCCGGCCGCGGACCGCATCGTCGACGGCCTCGGCTCGTCGTCGCCGTCGGCCGGCCAGTCACGGGCAACCGCAACGACTGCAAGGCGTGGGAACCGTCCGGTGTGAAGGCCGCGACCGGCCGGGCCACGGTCATCGCGGACGGCGGATACCGCGAGGCACCGGCCTGATCATCCCGCACCGCCGTGAACACGGCCGGACCGAACCGTGTGCTTGGGAAGGAGGAACACAACACCTCCCACCGCAGGGTCCGGGCCCGCGCCGAGCGCGTTCCCGCGCGGATGAAGGCCTGGAAGGTCCTTCGCGACCGCCGTCTGAAGGGCGACGGCGTTCACACCGCGATGCCCGGCATCGCCCGGCCGCACACCCCCACCCTCACGGAGCGACTCCCGCTCGACACGAGACCGGAGAGGTCAAGGGAAGGCGGTTCCCGCCTCCCCGGCTCGAGAATGCTCAGTCAAGACAGAACTCGTTGCCCTCGATGTCCTGCATGGGAATGCACGCATCGTTGCCGTCATACAGCGTTCGCACGTGTACCGCACCGAGCGGGACCAGTCGCGCACATTCGGCCTCAAGTGCGGCGAGGCGCTCCTCACCCACGAGTCCGGTGGCGACCCGCACATCAAGATGCAGCCGGTTCTTGGCAGCCTTCCCCTCGGGGACACGCTGGAAGTACAGGCGCGGGCCCACACCTGTGGGGTCGACGCAGGCGAACCATGAATCCCGCTGCTCAGGAGGCTGCGACTGCTTGTAATCGTCCCAAGTGGCAAACCCCTCCGGCGGCGGCGGTACGACGTACCCCAACACCTCGCACCAGAAACGAGCCAGGCGCTCAGGCTCTGCGCAGTCAAAGGTGACCTGGAACTTCCTGATCTCTGACATCGAGGCACCGTACCAGGGCGGACTCTGCCGCTCCACCCATTTCCAGGTGGGTGCGCCCGCGCCCCCGCCGCGCTCTGGGCCACCTTGGACGCCGAGCGATCGAACCGGACCTGCCACCAGAACGACGCGGCCCTGGCGGCGCAGTTCACCGGTGGCCCCAGGATGCGGTCCTGACCCACCGCTCCCATGCCAAGGTCAGTCACGGGGCAGCCCTTGAGGGTCGGACATCTGCTGTCCATTCTCATGAACACAGCCACCTGGCCGACCGGCCACCGCGGGCTCAACCACCGCTGCGGACGCGGTCCCCGCACCGGCCTGGTCTTCCCGGCTTGGCCGCAGCCCTGCGCTGCTGCAAGCGACTCGTCCGCCCCACCACACGGGACACGGTCTTGGCCGGTGGAGGGTTACGGGTTCGAAGCGCTCCAGGTGCCACAGGACCGACCCGGCCATGTAGACGTCCCGGGCCGAAGTGTCGGCGGTGAGTCCTCTTCCGGCGAAGAGGTCGGCCATGGCGCGGAAGGTGTGGTCGGCGTGGCAGGCGCCTTCGAGGCGGCGCAGGGCGATGTCGTAGCCGTGCTGGTCGCCGCGGGAGACGTACAGCGGTTCGAGGGAGCGGAATCGGATGAGCAGGCGCGTGAGGGCCGCGGTGAGGGCGTCCTGGTCGGCGGTGGTCAGGCGCGCCCACGCGGGTGCGGCCACGGCCCCCGAGCCGCCGGCGAACGATTCGGCGATGCCCATCGCTGTCCGGAGCACCGGCAGAGCCTCGGGATCGGTCCGGCGCAGGTAGTCGGCGACCGGAGCCAGGGCGGGGAGCAGGGATCCGCCGGCAGCGGGGATGTCGATGCCGGCGAAGCGCACCGGTGGTGAGGCTGTGCGGTTGTGCCGGCGGATTCAGCGCAGCGGCTCGTCGAGTCCCACGGGGATCGCCGCGGCGAGGTGGGCCGCGAGATCACCGTCCGTGCCCTCCCCGCGGGCCCAGGCGTCGAGGGGGGAAGCCTTCGCTGAAGCCGTATTCGAAGGCCAGGGCGGTGAAACCGCAGCGTTCGGCCAGGAACCGCAGGATGCGCCGGCGCATGAGCGCGAACTCGCCGATGAAGTGGGAGTGCTCGCCGATCGCGACGACGCGCGCATCGCCGATGATGCCGCGCAGCGGCTCCAGGTCGTCGAGCGGCGCCTCGGGGTCGAGGCGGGTGAGCGGGACGGCATGGTCGCGGAGCCAGTCGGTGAACGGGTCGGGGCGGGGCTGAGCAGGCATGCCGGCGGCTCGATTCCGGGTGCTGGAAGGTGGGTGGATCATCGGTGCGGGGACGCGGGCGCCGCGTTCTCCAGGTCGTCGATGCTGCCGGACATGATCGTGCGGAGGTGTTCGGTGATGTGCTGGAGCGGCCAGTCCCACCAGGCCAGGGCCAGCAGGCGGTCGATGTCGGCGTCGCTGTGACGGCGGCGGATGAGTCTGGCCGGGTTGCCGCCGACGATCCCGTAGTCGGGGACGTCGTCGACGACGACGGAGCCGGAGGCGATGATCGCTCCGTGGCCGATGCGGACGCCGGGCATCACCGTGGACCGGTAACCGAACCAGACGTCGTTGCCGACCACGGTGTCGCCCCGTCCGGGCAGGCCGGTGATGAGGTCGAAGTGCTCGGCCCAGGAACCGCCCATGATCGGGAAGGGGAACGTCGAGGGGCCGTCCATGCGGTGGTTGGCGCCGTTCATGATGAACCGCACGCCCTCGCCCAGCGCGCAGAACTTCCCGATGACCAGCTTTTCCGGCCCGTAGTGGTACAGCACGTTGCGGGTCTCGAAGGCGGTCGGATCGTCCGGGTCGTCGTAGTAGGAGAACTCCCCGACCTCGATCAGCGGTGAGGTGATCAGCGGTTTCAGCAGCACCACACGCGGCTGCCCGGGCATCGGGTGCACCACGGTCGGGTCGGCGGGCACGGTCGGCGTCACCGGTCGTCTCCTTTCGGCAAGGGGTGTGCGCGGGCTTCGGGGCTCTGGGGCGTCAGGCGTCGGCGGGCGCCGTTGCCGGCCGCACGGCCAGGTGGGTGCCCTGCCAGCGCCGGCGCAGCCGGCGATCGTGGCTGACGACGACGAGGGTGCCGTCGTAGTCGGCCAGGGCGGCTTCCAGGTCCTCGACCAGGGCGGGCGACAGGTGGTTGGTGGGTTCGTCGAGCAGCAGGACCTCTGACGGCTCGCTGAGCATGCGTGCCAGGGCGAGACGCTGCCGCTGTCCGGTGGACAGCCGGCCGACCGGTACCGGGAACTGCTCGCGGTCGAACAGGCCGAGGGACAGCAGCCGTTCGGCGTGCCCGGCGGCGTCTCCCGCCCGGCCGCGTGCGAAGGCGGCCAGCACGGTCTCGTCCGGTTCCCCGGGCTGCGGGTCCTGGGGAAGGTGGCCGATCCTCCCGCGACGGGTGACGCTCCCGCTGTCGGGCGCGAGTTCTCCGGCCAGGACGCGGAGCAGGGTGCTCTTGCCCGCTCCGTTCGGCCCCGTGATCAGCAGGCGCTCGCCCGCCGTGACGGTGAGGCTCGTGCGGTCGAGCCGGCCGGCGACGGCGATGTCTGCGGCGTCGAGCACGACGCCCCGCAGGCGACGGGCCCGCAGGACGGGGGTGAAGCGCAGCGGCTGCGGCGGGGGCGGGACCGGATCCGCCAGGAGGCGGCGCAGCCGTTCCTCGGCGTTGCGCACCCGGCTGGCCAGCGACTGCTGCACCCGGCCGCCCGCCCGGTCGTAGGCCATCTTGTTGCCGTCCTTCATCGCACGGCCGGGGGCCACCTGGCGGGCGGTGGTCGCGGCGGCCTCGCGGAGCCGGTCGACGTCGGCCCGCCACCGGTCGTGTGCCTGGGCCCAGCGCCGCCGGGCCGCCGCCTTCTCGGCGAGGTAGCCGGTGTAGCCGTTGCCGTACCGGACGACGCGGCGCCGGTCGGCGTCCACCTCCAGCAGGCTGGTGGCGACACGTTCGAGGAAGATCCGGTCGTGGGAGACCGCCACCGTGGTGCCCCGCCGGGTGCGCAGGTGTTCTTCCAGCCAGTTCAGGGCGTCGTCGTCGAGATGGTTGGTCGGCTCGTCCAGCAGCAGCACCTCGGGCGCGGCCGCCAGGAGGGCCGCCAGTCGCAACCTGACCTGTTCTCCGCCGGACAGGCTGTCCACGGTACGGTCACGGCCCACCGGTCCCAGGCCGAGGCCGTGCAGGGCGCGTTCCACGCGGGCGTCGGCGTCGTAGCCGCCGCGCAGTTCGAAGGCCGTCATCAGTTCGCCGTACTCAGCCATCCCCGACTCGTCGCCGTCGGCCATCGCCGCCTCCAGGCGGCGCATCCGCCCTTCGAGGGCGCGCAGGTCACCGAGGGCCCGGTCGATGAGCTGCTGGACGGTGGTCCGCGGCTCCGGCCGCTCGTCCTGGGCGAGATAGCCGACGCCGCCGGCGGCCTGGACGACGACCTCGCCCTGATCGGGCCGTTCACGTCCGGCGAGCAGGCGCAGCAAGGTGGTCTTGCCCGATCCGTTCTCACCGACGATCCCGGTGCGCTCGCCCGCGGCGAGCGAGCAGGTCACCGAGTCAAGGACGAGCCTGCCGTGGAAGGACTTGCTGACGGCGAGCGCGGTGATCTGTGTGGGCATGGGGACGCTCCGAAGCATTCGAGGACGAGGCGGCCGTCAGGGGCCGCGTGGCCGGGCGAACGTTTCGGAAGAGCATCGAAGACTCCACTAGTGCGACAACTGTTGCTTTAAGATGCTGTCACGATGCCGTCCCCCGAGCAACCGAATTACCGGCGATGACTCCCCCAGCTCCACGCCCAAAGGACGTCCGGCCCGTGCCACCGACCCGGCGCCGCCCCGGCGGCCGTACCGCCCGTATCCGTACGCAGGTGCTGGACGCGGCCCTCGCGGAACTCGGCGAACACGGTTATGACGGGCTCACCATGGACGCCGTCGCCGCCCGCGCCGGCGTGCACCGCGCAACGGTGTACCGGCGCTGGGGAGACGTCGGCGGCCTGCTCGCCGACGTTCTCGACGCGGCGAGCGACGACGACTGGCAGCCGCCGGACACCGGCTCGCTGGAAGGCGACCTGACGGCGCTGAACCAGGAGATCCAGACGGCCCTGACTGCGCAGCCACCGATCGTGGCGGCGCTGATCGCCGCCTCGTTCCGCTCCGAGAAAGCCGCCCGTGCCCAACAGCGGCTCTGGGAGGACCGGTACGCGCGCTGCGAGATCATCGTCAGCCGGGCCGTCCGGCGCGGCGGGCTGCCCGCGCACACCGACGCTCGGCGACTGCTCATCGCCGCCACCGCGCCGCTGTACCACCAGCTGGTGCTCCTCCGCACGCCACCCGACCCGCGGCTGCCCGGCCACGCGGCCAGGACCGCCGCCCTCGCCGCGGCCGCCGGCGCCTTCACCGAGCCGCCGTCAGCGGACGGCGCCTGAGGGGGACTTCACCGGTTCCACGTCGGCGACGTTGTCCGCGTCCCCGGCCCGGCAGGCTACGGACGCGGACGGGGCGGCGTACGCCGACGCGGTGCCGGAGTACGCCGCCCTCGAGCGGAGCGAGCCGCGGGAAGCCGCGCCTGCGGCCGACCCGGCCGGCTACTTCGGGTCGCGGTTGAAGACCGCCTTCGACCAGACGTAGCCGAGCACGGTCAGGCCCAGGCACCAGGCGAGGGCGAGCCACCCGTGGTGGCCGATCCCGGTGCCGAGCAGCAGCCCGCGCAGGGTCTCGATGGCGGGCGTGAACGGCTGGTACTCGGCGATCGGCCGGAACCAGCCCGGCATCGCGTCGAGCGGGACGAAGGCGCTCGAGATGAGCGGCAGGACGATCATCGGCAGCGCGTTGTTGCTGGCGGCCTCGGCGTTCGGGCTGATCAGGCCCATGCCGACCGCGATCCAGGTGAGCGCCAGGGCGAAGAGCGCGAGCAGCCCGAGCGCCGCCAGCCACTCCAGGGCCGTGGCGTCGGTGGAGCGGAAGCCGATGGCCACGGCGACGGCGCCGACCAGGACCACGCTGGCGACCGACTGCAGCACGCTGCCGACGACGTGCCCGATGAGCACCGAGCCGCGGTGGATCGCCATCGTGCGGAAGCGGGCGATGATGCCCTCGGCCATGTCGGTGGAGACGGACACGGCGGTCCCGACCACGGTGCCGCCGATGGTCATCAGCAGGATGCCCGGGACGAGGTAGGCGAGGTAGGCGGAGCGGTCGGCGCCCGCGCCGCCGATGCCCGCGCTCATCGCGTCGCCGAAGACGTAGACGAAGAGCAGCAGCAGCATGATCGGCGTGAGCAGCAGGTTCAGGGTGAGGGAGGGGTAGCGCCGGGCGTGCAGCAGGTTGCGGCGCAGCATCGTGGAGGAGTCGCGCACGGCGAGGGAGAGGGCGCTCATCGGGCATCTTCCTTCGGCTGGTGGGGGGCGGCGGCGGGGCCGGTCAGGGCGAAGAACACGTCGTCGAGGTCGGGCGTGTGCACGGTCAGCTCGTCGGCCTCGACGCCGGCCGAATCCAGCCAGTCCAGGAGGGCGCGCAGCTCGCGCTGGCTGCCGCCGCTGGGGATGTGCAGCGCCAGCGCCTCGTCGTCCCGCTGCACTTCGCGCAGCGCGGCGGCAGCGGAGCGGTAGGCGGAAGGGTCGGTGAAGCGCAGGCGGACGTGCCCGCCGGGGATCAGCCGCTTGAGCTCCTCGGCGCTGCCCTGGGCGGCGATCCTTCCGTTGTTGAGCACCGCGATGCGGTCGGCGAGCTGGTCGGCCTCCTCCAGGTACTGGGTGGTGAGGAAGACGGTGACGCCGCCGGCGACCAGGTCGCGGATGATCTGCCACATGGTGTGGCGGCTGCGCGGGTCCAGGCCGGTGGTCGGCTCGTCGAGGAAGATGATGCGCGGGTCGCCGACCAGGGTCATGGCGATGTCCAGGCGGCGCTTCATGCCGCCGGAGTAGGTGGCGGCGGGCCTCTTCGCGGCCTCGGCCAGGTCGAAGCGCTCCAGCAGCTCGGCGGCGATGCGCCGCCCCTCGCGCCTGGGCAGGTGGTGCAGGTCCGCCATGAGCAGCATGTTCTCCTCGCCGGTGATCAGCCCGTCCACGGCGGAGAACTGCCCGGTGACACCGATCGCGGCCCGCACCCCGTCCGGTGACGTGGCGATGTCGTGGCCCGCGACCTGGGCCTGCCCGCCGTCGGCGGTGATGAGCGTGGAGAGGATCTTGACGACGGTGGTCTTGCCGGCGCCGTTCGGGCCGAGCAGCGCGAACACGGAGCCGGCCGGGATGTGCAGATCGATGCCGTCGAGGACGGTCTTGTCGCCGTACGCCTTGCGCAGACCGACGGCGGAGACGGCGGCGGGTGACTGCGGACCGTCACCTCGCCTGGGCGTGGGCATGACAGATGAAGGCATGGAGCCCTCCCGTTCGAAGGGGGAAGTGACTGGGGTGAGGGGCGAGTTGGCGGGGCGGGTGCTCAGCCCCGGGCGCGGCGGATGTCGATGTTGCCGTACCGGGTGCGGGCGCGGACCTTGACGGCGTCCTCGGTGTTCTCCGGGGTCTCGGACACGGTGAGCGTGTTGCGCACCTGGCCGGAGCCCGAGTGGACGTCGAGCCAGGCGGCCGTTCCCTCGCGGATGCCGACCTCGATGGCACCGTAGGAGGTCTCCAACTGGACGGTTCCGCGGGCCACTTCGCCCACGCGCAGGGTGCCGTGGGCGGTGGTGGCGGTGACGGAGTCCTCGGCGCGCGCGATGTCGATGTCGCCGTTGGCGCCGCTGATCCGCAGTTCGCCGGTCGCGGTGCCGACGGTCGTGGTGCCGTGCGAGTTCTTCAGAACCGCGGGGCCGTCCACGAGGCCGACGCGCAGGCTGCCGGAACTGGTGGTGATCTCGGCCATGCCCTCGACCCGGTCCACGGTGATCGAGCCGTGCGAGGCGGTCAGCTGCAGCGGCCCGGTCGCATCGAGGCGGACGTCGCCGGAGGAGGTCTTCACGCGGACCTCACCGAGCCTGCCCTCGCCGAGCACCTGCGCCCAGGCGCCGGTCAGGTCGATGTGCGAGCCCGTGGGCAGTTCGACCGTCACGTCGACGGTGCCGGTGCGGCCGAGGCCGAGCAGATTGGGCTTGGGCGTGCGGACGGTCAGGGCACCGCCCGCGTACGCGACCTCGGTCTGGTCGGCCGCCCGTACGTCCTGGTCCTTCTTCGGGTCGCGGGGGCGCACCTCGACGACGGTGTCGGGGCGGTCGCTCGCGGTGAACTGGATGGAACCGGCCTCCACGCGCGCGGTGGCCGAAATCGGTTCGGGAGTGTCGAAAGAAGGCATGGCTGTCCCGTCCTCTTGGGTCTTCAGGGCGTCCCCGCTGGTGGGACGTGGTGTGGGTGAAGGGATGCGGGCGGGGGTGCGGCTAGCGCACCCAGCCCGTGAAGCTCTGTCCGACGCTCTGGGCCTTCTCCGTCGGCCGCGGCCGGGCCCCGCCGCCGACCGCGGCCGACACGGCCCGCACCAGCCACGCGTTGACCGACAGGCCCTCGCGGCTCGCGGCCTCCTCGGCGCGCGCCTTGAGGTGGGCCGGCAGACGCAGGTTGACGCGGGCGGTGCCGCCCTCCTCCCCGTCGGCCGGAGCCGGGGTCATGAGCGGTTCCACGGGCGCGGCCGGCTCCGCGGCGGTACCGCCGTCGGTGGGTGGCGGCGTCACCACGAAGTCGGGGTCCAACCCGCGCAGCCGTACGTCGACCGAGCCGGGGGCGAGCTCGCGGGTGATCTCGTCCATCGCGGCGGAGAGCACGTTCAGCAGGGTCAGCCGGGCCGCCGACTCCAGCGGAGCGGTGAGCCGCTCGGCCAGCTCGCGGGCTTCGTCCCCGCCGGCTTCGGCGGCCACCGCGAGTTCACGGCGGAGGGTGTCGACATACGGGGTGAGGTCCATGACGCCATCATGGCACCATGATGGCGTCACGCGCAAGACCAGAGGGCGCTCCTACCGAACAAGCTCGATCATGATCGCTCTGACCTGCGGAAATACAAAGAGGACGATCCGGCTCACGGTGGCACCATGACCGCCCATACACCTCTGAGGGCACAGAGTGGCGCCGCGTGGCACTGGATGGCACCATGCGACGCCATGTGATGCCACGCGACGCCTCGACAAAGCGGTCGCCCTCGAAGCGGTACGACCGACGTGCGACGGGGACCGCTGCGTCAAGAGGCTCTTGGAAGGCGAGGCACCGATCGAGGGACCTCGGACGGTCAGCGCCGAGCCGAAGGACGCTCCGGCGAGCACGCTGGGCATTCGCCGCGCCGTGTTCGCCGTCGACGGCACCGAGGACGTCGTCGTCTGCCTGCGCGCTCACGCCCGGCGCCTTGCGCAGTCGGCGGACGGACTCCGGGCAGACCGCCGTGGTCCCGGGCACCGGCACCCTCGGCATCGTGATCCCGCCCCTGGCCCGCTCGCCCACCGCCGTCCACGAACAGCGTCGGACCCCGGAAGCCCGGATCGAGGCCCTGCTCCACTAATCCCACGTCCTCCGGGTGACGGCCGCATGAACCAGTCCCCAAGCGGGTCGACTTGGATCACCATCTCGTGTCGTGCGCCCATGCCGAGATCTCCACGGCACCCCGGCGGACGGCTTCTTCCGGGTCCCGGGCGAGCTGCCCGCAGACCGCTGCGACGTCCGGCGCACCGTCCGGTCCCACGAGCGCGTCATGCACCCCGGTCCGCAGCCAGTCCGCCTGGCCGTCGTCAGCCGCGGCAACCGCGAGAGCGAGGAGCCTTACGGCGGCCACCGTCCCCACCCGGGCCAGGGCCTCCGCCGTCTGCCGGGTCACCGCCGTGTCCTCGACGTCCAGCAGCAGCCTCACCAACGCTTCCGCAGCCTCGGGAACATCAGCGAAGGAAGCAAGGTCGCGCCCGGCACGAACACGCTGCGACCACGAAGGAGACGAAGCCTCGGCCAAGGCCGCCGCCAACCCGCTCATCATCTCTGGCACAACCAGACAGTCTCATACCCTGAAGAAGGCCGAACCCCGAACCGAAGCCGCCCGCACGCTTGACGAAGGACATAGCGGCCCCCGGATCGAGGGACCGACGGCCCGCCTCACGCTGCTGGCGGTCTACCCCCTGTTCGACGTGGCGTGCGCGGTCGTCGACGTCCGGTCCACCCGGGCGAACGGCGGCCCGGTCCGGGATCCGTACGCGAACATCGCGCTCAGCAGCCTCACCGGCATCGGCCTGGCGGTCGCAGCCACGTCGGGCATCCCGGCCGTCCTGCGCGTCTGGGGCGCCCGGGCCGTCACCGCGGGCATCGTCCAGCTCGTCGTCGGCGCCACCCGACGCCGGCTGGGCGGCCGGTGGGTGATGATCGCCGGCGACGCCATCTCCACCGTCGCCGGCGCGTCCTTCTTCGCGCAGGCAGGCAAGGACGGCGCCTCCGTGGGCGCTCCGGCCGGCTACGCCTTCCTCGGCGGCGCCTTCTTCCTCGCCTCCGCCTTCCGCCTGGGGCGCGCCGGCAGGGAGGCGTGACCCCGGCCCCGCGACATCACGGACCCGAGCCGCAGCGGGCGACGCCCGGGACGGGGCACGGCCGCTTCGCGTCGTGGCGGCGCCGGCGGCCGGCGACGAGCCGGAAAGCGGTTCACCGGCGTGTCTCCCCGACGAGATGCCCGGCCGTCTTCCGCGGGATCCCGTGCTCCTCCCCCGGCTCGCGGACCCTCCCGCGCAGGACCTCGTCCCCGCCTCCGGCGGCGTGGGCGGCTCGGCGGGCGCCTTCCGCCCGCCCGGCGGTGGAGGCCGCTCTTCGGGAATTGCCGGAACTGCCGGAACTGCGGGAGGTGTCGCCGACGGCGGTCACCCGGCGGAGCGCTGCCGTCCGGGTGCTCCCACGCGCAGGCCGTCCATGACGAGGTCCAGCAGCCGGGTGGCGCGTGGCTGCCAGTCGTCGGCGGGGTCGAGCTGCCACAGGCCGCCGATGGCGAGGACGAAGTCGTCCGCGGTCACCCCCGGGCGGATGACTCCGGCCTCCTCACAGGCGCGCAGCAGGAGTTCGGCCGCCTCGGTCACCGGGCTGTGGCCCGGCTTCGCGAGGCTTCCCGGCCCGCAGGTGGCCTGCCGGATGGCGTCGGCCAGCCCGGCCTTGGCCATGGCGAACCGGGCGAGCCGGTCCATCCACTCGCGCAGGGCCCGGTCGGGTTCCCGGGTGCTCAACAACCTGGCCGCACTGTCGGCGACCTGCTGCATCTCGTGCCGGTAGATCTCCAGGACGAGCGCCTCACGGCTCGGGAAATTGCGGTAGAGGGTGCCCTGGCCGACACCCGCCTTCTTGGCGATCACGCTCAGCGGACACTCCGCCGAGCGGGTGAGTTCGGTGAGGGCCACTTCCAGGATGCGCTCGCGGTTGCGCTGCGCGTCGGAACGCAGGGGTGCTTCCCTCTTCTCCCGCACTCGTCCTCCTTGCGGGTCGCGGCCGAAACCCGCCCTTGTTAACCGGACAACTGTCCACTACGTTTCCAGTAGCGGACAGCCGTCCGCTTCGGTCCATCGTATCGGCGGACGGGGACGGTGCGGGACGGGCCCGTGCCCCGGCCCGGTCGACCGGCGCCCCGGCCCTCCGCGCCCCTCATGGTCCCGAACCGCCCCCGTTTCGTACAGCACCCCCACGTCACCGACTCGTCCGCCTTCCGGGACGCCGTCCGCCGGACGTCCCGGATCCGCGAAAGAAGGCTGCTCATGGCCCCCTCGACGACCAGCACCGTCACCTTGGACATCAACGGCGAGAAGCACACGCTGTCCGTCGACCACCGCACCACCCTGCTCGACGCCCTGCGTGAGCGCCTCGATCTGACCGGCACCAAGAAGGGCTGCGACCACGGACAGTGCGGCGCCTGCACGGTCCTGGTCGACGGCCGCCGCACCGTGTCCTGCCTGCAACTGGCCGTCGCGGCCGACGAACAGGAGATCACCACCGTGGAGGGCCTCGCCGAGGGAGGACGCCTGCACCCGGTGCAGCAGGCCTTCCTCGACCTGGACGGCTTCCAGTGCGGTTACTGCACACCCGGCCAGATCTGTTCGGCCGTCGCCGTCATCGAGGAGCACGCCGCGGGCTGGCCGAGCGCCGTCACCGGCGACGTACGGCCCGAGGCGGGCCCGCCACCCCTGACCCCCGAGGAGATCCGCGAGCGGATGAGCGGCAACCTGTGCCGCTGCGGCGCCTACGTGTCCATCGCCCAGGCCGTCGCCCGCGCGGCCGCACAGGCCCGGCCCGGGACCGAGGAGGCGGCGGCGTGAGGGAGTTCGACTACCGGCGCGCCGACGACGTCTCCGGCGCGGTGGCGCTGCTCGGCGCCGACCCGGACGCCCGCTACCTCGGCGGAGGCACCAACCTCGTCGACCTCATGAAGGCGGGCGTCGAGCGCCCCGCCCGGCTCGTCGACGTCCGCCGGCTCCCGCTGAACCGGATCGAGCCGGCCGGCGACGGCGGGCTGCGCATCGGCGCCACCGTCACCAACAGCGAGCTCGCCGCCCACCCCGAGGTCCGCCGCCGCTACCCGGTGCTGACCCAGGCGGTGCTCGCCGGCGCGTCCGGGCAGCTGCGCAACATGGCCACCGTGGGCGGCAACCTGCTCCAGCGCACCCGCTGCGGCTACTTCACCGACGTGACCAAACCCTGCAACAAGCGCGCCCCCGGCAGCGGCTGCCCCGCCCTCACCGGCGAGCACCGCAACCACGCCGTCCTGGGCGCCTCCGACCACTGCGTGGCCGTCCACCCCTCCGACATGGGCGTCGCGCTGACCGCCCTCGACGCCGTCGTCGCGTACGAAACGGCCGACGGGCCGGGCGAGCTGCCCCTCGCCGACTTCTACCTGCCCGTGCGTGACACTCCGCACCGGGAGACCGCCCTGCCGCCCGGCGCGCTCGTCACCGGCGTCACCCTGCCGCCGGCGCCCGCCGCCGCCCGCTCCCGCTACCGCAAGGTCCGCGAGCGCGCCTCCTACGCCTTCGCGATCGGCTCCGTCGCCGCGGTCCTCGACGTGGACGACGGTGTCGTGCGCGAGGCACGCCTGGCGTTCGGGGCGGTGGCGTCCCGGCCCTGGCGGGCCCGTGCCGCCGAACGCGTGCTGACCGGCGCCCCGGCCACGGCGGAACACTTCGCCGCGGCGGCGGACGCCGAACTCGCGGCGGCCAAACCGCTGCCCGACAACGGATACAAGGTGACCCTCATGCGCAACCTGGTGGTGGCCGTCCTGTCCGAACTCGCCGAGGAGGCCGCCCGATGACCACCGTCACCACCGGCCGTACGAGGGTGACGGGCGCCGTCGGCACCGCGCACACCCGCGTGGAGGGCCGCGACAAGGTCACCGGAGCCGCCCGGTACGCCGGCGAGATCCCGTTCGCGGGGCTGGCCCACGGCTGGCTGGTGCTGTCCACCGTCGCACGCGGCCGGATCCTGACCGTCGAGACCGCCCCCGTGCTCGCCATGCCGGGCGTGCTGACCGTCCTGCACCACGGGAACGCGCCCCGTCTCGAAACCGACTACATCGGCATGCTGGGCGTCCCGCCGGACCCGACCGCCGCCGTCTTCCAGCACGACCGGATCCCGCACGCCGGATGGCCCGTCGCGCTCGTCGTCGCCGAGACCCCCGAGCAGGCCCGCGAGGCCGCCGAGGCGCTGGTCGTCACCTACGAACGGCAGCCGCACGACATCGCGTTCTTCGCCGGCCGCCCGGACGCCTACCCGGCGGACGGGCACATGCCCGCCGTCACGCAGAAGGGCGACCTGGACGCCGAACTCGCCGCCTGCGCCCACGTGGTGGACGAGGAGTACAGCACGCCCGAGGAGCACCACGCGATGATGGAGCCGCACGCGGCGACCGCCCTGTGGGACGGAGGCCGGCTCGAGGTCGTGGACTCCAACCAGGGCACCACCTGGGTCGCGGACGAACTCGCGAGGATGTTCTCGCTGGACCCCTCCGCGGTGCGGGTCCGCTCCGAGCACGTCGGCGGCGGCTTCGGCAGCAAGGGCCTGCGGGCCCACCAGGTGTCCGCCGTGATGGCCGCCGGCGCCCTGCGGCGCCCCGTGCGCGTGGTGCTGACGCGCCGTCAGATGTTCTCGCTCACCGGCTACCGCAGCCCCACCGCACAGCGCGTCCGGCTCGGCGCGGGCACCGACGGACGGCTGCGTGCCCTGGAGCACCGCTCGCTGAACCAGACGTCGACGGTGTGGGAGTTCGTCGAACCGAGCGCCGGGGTGGCGCGGGCGATGTACGACGCCGACGCCCACCGCACGGTCAACGAGGTGGTACGGCTGGACGTGCCGTCCCCGACCTGGATGCGCGCGCCGGGCGAGGCACCGGGGTCGTTCGCGCTGGAGGCGGCGCTCGACGAGCTCGCCGAGAAGTGCGGTGTCGACCCGGTCGAGCTGCGGCTGCGCAACGACCCCGAGCGGGGCCCGGTCTCGGGGCTGCCCTTCGCCGGCCGCAACCTCGCCGCCTGTTTCCGGGAGGGCGCCCGCCGCTTCGGCTGGGCCGGCCGCGACCCGCGACCCGGCGTGCGCCGCGACGGACGCTGGCTGCTCGGCACGGGCACGGCCGCCGCATCCTTCCCCGCGGGCGCCCTCCCGTCGACGGCCGCGGTGACCGCCGAGGCGGACGGCACCTTCACCGTGCGGATCGCCGCGGCCGACATCGGCACCGGGGCCCGCACCGCGCTCACCCTGGTCGCCGCCGACGCGCTGGAGGTGCCGCCCGGACGGGTCCGGGTGCTGATCGGCGACAGCTCCTTCGGCCCGGCGGGGATCGCCGGCGGGTCGATGGGCACCCGCTCCTGGGCCTGGGCGGTCACCGCCGCCGCCGGCGAACTGCGCGACCGGCTCGTCCCGGGGGCCGCCGTGCCGCCGGAGGGCATCACCGTGCGCTCCGACACCACCGCCGCCCTCGGCGCCCTCGCCCACAAGGAGCGGCACTCCTTCGGGGCGCAGTTCGCCGAGGTCGCCGTGGACGTCACCACCGGCGAGGTGCGGGTGCGCCGGATGCTGGGGATCTTCGCGGCGGGCCGGATCGTCAACCCGCTCACCGCGCGGGGCCAGCTCGTCGGCGGCATGGTCTGGGGCATTTCCATGGCCCTGCACGAGGAGGCGGTCCGCGACCGCCTCTCGGGCGGCCACTACGGCGCCGACCTGGCCGGCTACCACGTCGCCACCCACGCCGACGTCCCGGAGATCGAGGCGGACTGGGTGGACGACCCGGACCCCGAGGACCCGGTCGGCATCAAGGGCATCGGTGAGATCGGCGTCGTGGGTGCGGCGGCGGCCATCGCCAACGCCGTGTGGCACGCGACCGGCGTACGCCACCGGAGCCTGCCCATCCGCCCGGACCGGGTGCTGCGGGCGGGAGGACCGGGTGCTTGACATCGCCGGCGAGCTGCACCGGTGGCTGGCCGAGGGCCGGGAGTTCGCCGTGGCGACGGTCGTGTCCGTGGGCGGCAGCGCCCCGCGCGGCCCCGGCGCCGCCCTGGCCGTCGACCGCGACGGCACGGCGGTCGGCTCCGTCTCCGGAGGGTGCGTGGAGGGCGCGGTGTACGACCTGTGCGTCCAGGCGCTGGAGGACGGCGAGACCCGTGTCGAACGGTTCGGCTTCAGCGACGAGGACGCCTTCGCGGTCGGTCTGACCTGCGGCGGGATCATCGACGTCCTGGTGTGTCCGGTCGGCGCGCACGCCCCCGCGCGGCCGGTGCTCCGGGCGGCGCTCCCGGCCGTCGTCCGCGGTGAGCCGGGGGCGCTCGCCCGGGTCGTCCGGGGTCCGGCGGAGCTCCTGGGCGGAACCTTGTTCGTCCGCGCGGACGGCTCCCGCGAGGGCGGCCTCGGCGGTCACCCGGAGCTGGACCGGACGGCGGCGGCCGAGGCCCGGGCGCTGCTGGACGGCGGGCGCACCGGAACCGTCGACCTCGCGGCGGACGGTTCGCACTGCCCCGGCGGCCTGACCCTGCTCGTCGAGTCCTCGGTGCCGCCGCCCCGCATGATCGTCTTCGGCGCGGTCGACTTCGCGGCGGCGCTGGTGCGGGCGGGCAAGTTCCTCGGCTATCACGTCACCGTGTGCGACGCCCGTCCGGTCTTCGCCACCCGGGCCCGCTTCCCGGAAGCCGACGAGATCGTGGTCGACTGGCCGCACCGCTATCTGCGCGGCACCA
This sequence comes from Streptomyces sp. NPDC052701, assembly GCF_040678355.1. Classification (NCBI taxonomy): domain Bacteria; kingdom Bacillati; phylum Actinomycetota; class Actinomycetes; order Kitasatosporales; family Streptomycetaceae; genus Streptomyces; species Streptomyces sp. NPDC052701. The sequence continues at coordinate 635,413 of NZ_JBFATO010000001.1, read as the reverse complement.
CGACCGACCGGCGCACCGTGCTGTGCGTGCTCACCCACGACGCGAAGTTCGACGTGCCGCTGCTGAAGGAGGCGCTGGGCCTGCCGGTGGCGTTCGTGGGGGCGATGGGCTCGCGCCGGACCCACGCCGACCGCGAGCGGCGGCTGCGCGAAGCGGGCGTGGACGAGCAGGAGCTGGCCCGGCTCAGGTCCCCGATCGGCCTCGACCTCGGCGCCCGTACCCCGGAGGAGACGGCGCTGTCCATCGCGGCGGAGATCGTCGCGGCCCGCCGGGGCGGCACGGGCGCACCCCTGACCGGCTCCGGGACGCCGATCCACCGCGACGCACGTGACGCGGCGGCCGCCTGAGCGCCCGGGACGCGCACGGGAAGGGGGCCGGAGCCTTCCTCCGGCCCTCCTTCGAGACGCGGTCGGGCCGCGACCGGCTCCAAGGCCTCGTGAGGGCGGCCGATGCGCTCACCGGGCGATGAACCTGTCGTTCCGTTTCATGGGGCGGCCGCCCGGGGACCTCGTTGTCCATGGGTGACTACAGCGAAACGATCACGGTGGCGGTGCCGCCGGAACGGCTCTTCTCCTACCTCGCCGACGTGCAGAACCTGCCCGCCTACCTGCCGCGCCTGACCTCCGTGCGCCCCCACGACGGTGACAAGGTCACCGTGACCGCCCACATCGACCCCGCCGACGCCCCGGAACAGGACGTCACCAGCGAAGCCTGGATCCACGTGGTCGAGGACGGCAGGAGCCTGGAGTGGGGCGCGCCCGGCCCGCACGACTACCACGGCCGGCTGCACGTCGCGGGCGGCGACGACGCAGGCACCTCGCGGCTCACCGTGGAGATGCACACCGAGCGGACCGAAGGGGAGCAGGTCGACCACGGCCTCGACGAAGCCCTGGCCGGCATCAAGAACGCCGTCGAGAGCGCGGAGCGCTGACCCCTTCGGATGCGCGGCTCGCAGGCGCAGCCGGCGTGGACACGGGTCCGCCGGCGGGCGGGTGACACGCTGGGAGCGTCGCCGGGGTGCCACGCCCGCGTCGGCGACGGCGCGTGGGGGACGGCTGCTCGGTGGGACTCGGCGGTCCTGCCGCACCGGGTGGCTGTGCCGCGCCACCGCGTGAGCCGGCTGAGGCACCGCTCGACCACGTGAGCACGGCTCGACCGCGCGGCGCCGCCGGCGCACCTCGTGGTCGAGGAGCGGCGGACGGCCGCCCCGGCTGCCGCGCCGGGCCCGGGGACGGGGCCGGTCACCGGGCCTGGTCGGTCCGCTCGGGGAGGCCGGCCGCGATGCCTTCGCGCCACAGTCGGGAGCGGGTGGGGTTCGACGGCACCGCCCGGGCGGCCGCCGTACGGGCAGCCCGGGCCAAAGGCCCTCCGTCCGCCGGGCACGCCCCGGACGACGTCCGTGTCGCGGACCGTGTGGCGTGTGCCGATGTGCGGCGGTACCGGCGCGTCGGCGGTCCGGCGCCGGGCGGCCGGGCTGTGGTGCGGCTCGGCCCGCCGGCCGGAACCGGACGCGGTGCCCCGCAGCCGCTCACTGCGCTCGTCGCCCCGGTGGCCGGCCGGTGGCCGGGTGAGCGCTTCGCACCGTGTGGCGCCCCTCGCAGCGGTCCAGATGTGCGGCGGTACCGGCGCGCCGGCGGTCCGGCGCCGGGCGACCGGGCTGTGGTGCGGCTCGGCCCGCCGGCCGGAACCGGACGCGGTGCCCCACAGCCGCTCACTGCGCTCGTCGCCCCGGTGGCCGGCCGGTGGCCGGGTGAGCGCTTCGCACCGTGTGGCGCCCCTCGCAGCGGTCCAGGCGGGCCACGACGATCAGGTGCGGGAAGGTGAGGGCGGCCAGCAGGGCCACTCCGCGGGCGGCCGTCCGGCCGTCCGGCGGGAACTCGCCGGGCAGGACGATGAGCGCGGCGAGGGCGGCCAGTGCGGCGACGGTGGGGACGGCCGCCTGGCGGCCGAACCTGCGCAGCACCGCTGCGGTGCGCCCGGCCCGCAGTACCGTGGCGTTGGCGGGGTCGGCCAGGACCAGCCGGGCGATGTGCCGTACCGAGTGCCAGGCGCCGAAGTAGACGCCGAACGCCACCAGCGGCGGCACCGAGGTGAACAGTGCGGTGAGCAGCAGCAGTTCGGCGGCCTGCCGGCGTCGTCCGCCGCGCAGCGCCGTCACGCAGCCGACCGCCACGGCCGCTGCGGCCAGCGCCGCGGCGGCCGTCCGCACCGGCGCGGCCAGCAGCCAGTCGGCACCGGGGGCGAGCTGCCGTACCACCGGGCGCACCTGTTCGGACCACCGCACCAGGGGCAGGACCGCGGTGACCGCTCCGTGGGCGAGGGCGTGCACCGCCCGCCGGGCCGGATCCGCCGGACCGTCGCGCAGTGCGCAGAACCGGGCGTCGCCGTAGCCGAAGTGCAGCGCGGAGACGGCCAGGAAGACACAGAACACCCAGGCCGGTGCGACCAGGGCGGCGGCGGGGACGGTCACGGCTGCCGCGGCGTAGCCGAGCGGGGCGGCGGCCCGGCGTCCGGCCGCCGGCCGGGGACGGCGCTGGAACCAGCCGGGCACCCGGTGGTCGACGGCGCCGTGCGGCAGGCCGGCCACCAGGCCGGTCAGGAAGACCAGGAGGGACCAGCGCTGCCACACCTCCGGTGCCACCAGGCCGACGGCGAGCACGGCCGCCACCGCGCCGGTGGAGATCCGGCCGGCCGGCACCAGGACGCGGGCCGCCGGAACGGGGGCGGCCACCGGGCGGTCACCGGTCCCGGCCGGTGCCGTCGCGGCCGTGTCCGCCGTAGTGGCCGTCGTGCGCCGGCAGCGACGCGGGACGGGCGCCGTGCCCGGTCAGCGCCGCCGCCACCGGGGGCCAGGCGTCGGCCCGTTTGACGTGCGAGACCCACACCTCCTCCGCGTGGGTCCCGGTGCCGGCCCGGACGTCGTCGGCGGTGCGCACCTTGGCCACCTTGTGGATCAGCACCCCGAACCAGGTCTTGGCGGCGACATCGGCCGCGCAGAAGCCGAGCTGGGTGACGAGGGCCCAGGCCACCAGAGGGGAGCCGGGGCCGACGGACTGCTGGATCAGGTAGATCAGCGGGTAGACGCCGAAGGCGCCGAACAGCAGGACGGTCGCCCGTTTCAGGACGGTGTACGCCTCCGGCGACAGCTCGTCGCGGCCGGCCAGCACCGCGTGGCCCAGCACCGCGTACAGCACGAGGAAGAACACGGTGCTGACCGCGGCCCACACCACCAGCCACAGCACCCGGTTGCCGTTGTCGAGCACCTGGGCACCGAGGAAGCCGGCGAGGATCATCAGGAAGGACGCGGCCACGGCCGTGCCGCGCAGCACGGACATCCGCCGTCCGGTGACGGCGCACACGGCGAGCAGTTCCACGGCGAGCAGCGGCACCGTGACCGACCAGTCCGCGTACCGCATTCCGCCGTCGAACTCGGTGTCGGCCACCGGCACGTACCGCTCCCCCCGCAGGGTGAAGGAGGTCTTCCAGCTGACGAACAGCTCCACGTAGGCGAGGAAGGCGACCAGTTGGAGCAGGGCGCTGGCATCACTCGCCGCCCGGTAGCGCGGGCCCGTCTCGCCCCGGGTGGCGAACGCGTGCAAAGAACCCGCCAGCAACGCCAGACCGGTCGCCATCAGGGCGTACAGCACCATGCGGTACTCGCCCGCCGTGTAGGTCAGCAGACCGGAGAACTCGCCCCGCACCGGGGGCGCCGTCGGCGCGGACGCGCCGCTTCCTTCCGCGGCGCCGGAACCGGCGCCCCTTGCCAGTGCGAGCAGCATGACCGTCCCTGGGGCCGGAGCGGCCGGACGGCCGACGGAGCCCGTCGGTCCGCCCGGTGCGCGCGTCGGCCGGATCGGCGCACGCGCTCGGGTACGCGACCACGCTACGAAGACGCCGGGCGGGCGGCGACCGGAGCGGGTCCGCCGGGGCGACGGTCCGGGCCCGGCACTCCCCGGCGTCCGCCGCCGCCCCGTCGGCCGCGATCGGCCCGTCGTCGCCGTCCGGCCCGGCCGCCGCCTGCCGAAGGCCCGCCGGCCCACGAGCGCCACACGGCCGCCGGACGCCTCAGCGCCACACGGCGTGGGCGCCTGCGCGACCCGGCCGACGACGCCCTGACCGCGGGCGGGCACGAACACCGCGTCGTCGCCGCCCACGCCTGGCCGCGCGACCCGGCCGCCGAAACCGTCCAGGTGCTGTTCCCGCCGTCCCGCGAGCCCTGGGCGCACCGCCCTGTGAGGCCGGGAAGGCGGCCGGCGGGTGGTCGGCCCCCGAGCGGGGTGTGCCCGCCTGCGGGGACGGAGCGTCACAGGCCGGCGAGGAGGTCGTCCAGCGGGGCGGGCACCTGGTCGGGGGCGAGCGCTTCGACCAGGAGGCGGCCATAGCGGATCTTGCGGCCCTTCTTCGTGCCGATGAAGCGCCGCAGCTGCTGGTGCCGGGGCCGGCCGTGCTGGGCGGGCTGCCGTACGAAGGTCTGCCAGGCGCGCAGCTCGTTCTCGGCCCGGACGATCTGCTCGACCCGCGCCGGCCCCAGCGCGCGGATGAGCTCGTCCTCCAGGTCCGCCGTGCAGACGAAGACGCCCGGGCGCGGCGCCCGGACCGGGCCGAGGCTCCGGTCGAAGAAGGGCTTCTCGCGCTGGTCGCACAGGCCGACCAGGCGCAGGCCGAGACCGGACGGCCCGAGGAGCCCCGCGTAGCGGCCGACACTCATCGCCCCGCCCATCGGCACCACGCACACCCCCTCCGCCGCCAGGTCACGGCCCCGGCCCGCGGCCAGCGCCTCGACAGCGGCGAGGTCGCTCAGCCCTTCCAGCAGGACCGCGGTGCGCACCCCCAGGAGGTCGGCCAGCTCCCTCGCCGGCCCGCCGGGGCCACCGCCCGCCCAGCCGGTGACCGCGTCCCGGAACATGCGCATGTCGACCATGGCGGGGAGTCTGCTACGTCCGCCGGCGGCAGCGCACGCGATATTCGGCCGCGCGGCCGCCCGGGCCCGGGCGCCGGGCGCGCTGCCGGAGCACGAGCAGCTCCTGCGGCGTCCGGGGATCGGCGTCGGGATCCTCCGCCCCCGCTGCTCCGGACCGGACCGGATCGCGGCCCCGGCGGCCGGCTGTGTCGGCAGACGTGACACCGGACAGGCCGACGAGGGCCGTTGGACCGTCGGTGTGCGCAAACGGCCGCGGGGCGTCCGGCAGCCACGGGGCGGTGTGCAGGCCGAGGGCGTCCGCGGCCGTCACCGGGCAGCGGCCGGCAGCCGGAGCCGGGACGTCCCCGTCCAGGGCGGCCCGCCGATCGCGGGCGGCGGGCCGGCCGGTGCTCTCGTCGCCGCTTCCGCCCACTCGCCGCAAGCCCCGGCTTCACGGGTTCAGCTCTTCCTGATGGCCACCGCGCCACTCGGTGAGCAGGACGGTGGCGTCGTCGTCGAGTGTGCCGCCGTGGTGGTCCAGCACGGCCGCCATGAGCCGGCGCAGGGTTTCGTGCAGCGTGTGCCGGCCGGAGTGGTGGCGCAGGATGAAGTCGATGAAGCGCTCGCGGCCGAACTCTTTGCCCCCTGCGTCGCGGGCTTCCACGATGCCGTCGGTGTACAGCAGCAGGCGGTCGCCGGGCTGGAGCTGCGCGGTGCACTCGGTCACCGGCAGACCGAGGTCGGCGCCCATGGGGCCGGCCGGGGAGCAGGCCAGTTCGATGGTCCACCGGTTGTCGCGCAGCAGGATCGGCAGGTGGTGGCCTCGGTTGATCCACGTCAGCCAGCCGGTCACCAGGTCCAGGTCGGCGAGGATGGCGGTGACGTAGCGGCTGGTGCCGAACTGCTCGTTCAAGGTCTGCTCCACCTGCCGGCTGGTCTCGGTCAGCGAGGCGCCCTGGCGGCGGGCGTTGCGGCAGGCGGCCACGGCGGTGTTGGCGGTGATCCCGGCGGTGGTGTCGTGGCCCATGGCATCGAAGATGCCCAGGTGGAGCGTGCTGCCGGCCACGGCGTATTCGAAGGCGTCCCCGCCGACCTGGTAGGCGGGTTCCACCGCCGCGCCCACGGTGACGTCGTGCCCGGCGTAAGCGGGCGGCGGGGTGAGGTTCCACTGCATCTCGGCGGCCACGTTCATCGGCTCGGTGCGCACCAGACGCGCGTAGGAATCACTGAAGGAACGTTTGCTCAGAAGCAGCAGGGCCGCTATCGACGCCAGATCGCGCAGCGCCTGGCGGGTCGGTGCGTCGTCGGTGTCGGTATCGGCCCGCAGCACCCCCAGGCGCTCCACACCGTCGGTGATCGCCACCCACCACCGCCGCCGGCCCGGGCCCCCGCCTGCCCTGCCCGGTTCGGCGAGCAGCTCCACACGCTGATAGGCCTGGCCGGGAAGACTGCCCGAGACGGTGAACTCCTGCCCGCCGTCCCAGGCGCCCACTCCCTTGCCGGTGAGCTGGCGCAGTACCGTCTCACGGATGTCCACCAGGAAGAGGGCTGTGTCGTACATCCCGGCCTCGGCGGCGTGCTCGGCGACCATCTGGGGAAGCTGCTCGAGCGTGGCGATGTGGCTGGCCTGCACCAGCCGCACCAGCGACGACGCCGCAGCCCTCTCAGCCACGCCCCGTCTCCTTCGCCGGGCGGTTCCGCCACGGGCCGCCGGGCTGGGGCACAGCCGTACGCATCACGGGCGGATCAGCCACCGTGGGCCTCCTTCCGGCCACTGACGCACGTACCCGTCCTCACCCGGTACACGCGTTGCGGCCTGCAGCCGGGCGGCGTGGGGAGCGAGCCGCCGGCTTCGGCCCCCCTCCGCTGCCGGTGCACCCGGCGATCGCCGGCAAGATCGAGCAGGACGCGGGCTCTCCCGGCCTTGTCCGCACAGCATGTCACGGCGGGAACGCGTGTGCAGCCCCGGCCGCGGGCGCACCGGCCCGGGCTGCGCGCGGAGCCCGGCCGGCGAGAGGGCGCACGTGACGGCCTTCGCGGTGCATCGGTCCGTCGGCCGCGCGAACGGGCCCGTCCGGCGTGGGATCCCGGCCGACGGCCGCCTTCCCACCTCGGCACGAGCCCTTCGCGGTACCGGACCGACGATCACGGGCGGCACATGCGCCACTGGCGTACAACCCTCGGTCCGCCCCGGCGGTCTTCTGTTCGCACCACTGTCGTCCGCACCGATTCATGGAGCCACTCCTTGCCCAGACACCTCTCCCTTGCCGCCGCGACCGCCCTCCTCGCGTCCGGTCTGAGCCCGCTCGCCCTGGCCACGCCGGCCACCGCCGCGGCCGCGAAGTACGCGGACGACTTCAACGGCGACGGCTACCGGGACCTCGCCCTGGGCGACCGCACCGCCACCGCCGGTGGCAGGAAGGAAGCGGGGGCGATCGTCGTCGTCTGGGGATCGGCACAAGGGCTGAAGCCGGGCGAGCGCAGTGTGGTGACGCAGAACAGCACGGGCGTCGAGGGCGCGGCAGAGGCCGGCGACTCCTTCGGCGCGGACCTGACCACCGCGGACCTGAACAAGGACGGGTACGCCGACATCGTCGCCACTTCCCCGGGTGAGGCGACCGCCAACGGCAACCGGGGCACGTTCACCGTGTTGTGGGGTGCTCGGGCGGGCATCTCCGGCGGCAGTGCGTACGCCGCGCCCGCGGGCCGGGAGGTCGGCTTCGCCAAGGACGTGGCGGTCGGCGACTTCGACGCCGACGGCCGCCTCGACGTGGTCGCGGTCGACGACCAGTACATCTGGTACCTGCGCGGCCCGTTCACCACATCCGGCTCCCGCGGCAAGGCGACCAACCTCGACCCGGTCGACGGCGAGAACATCACCCCCGAGCTGGTCGTGGCGGGCAAGGTCACCAAGGACGGCACGGCCGACTTCGCGGTGCTGGGCTGGGACTGGGACACCGACACCAACCGGGTCTGGTTCTACCGGGGCAGCTCCACCGGCCCGGTCAGGCCGCCGAAGAAGGTCGGCCTGCCCGCCTCGGGCAGCCTGGCCGGATCGGCCGCCGTGATCGCCGACTTCGACAAGAACGGCTACGGCGACCTCGCGGTCGGCGTCTCGCGCTCCGGAAAGGGCGGTGCGGTCCACGTCCTGAAGGGCACCTCCACCGGGTTCGGTGCCACCGCCAGGTCGATCACGCAGGACACCGCCGGTGTCCCCGGCGTCCGCGAGTCCGTCGACGACTTCGGATACGACGTCTCCGCCGCGGACGCCAACGGCGACGGCTACCCCGACCTGGCGGTGGGCGTCCCCGGCGAGGTGATCGGTGACCACCTCTTCCGCACCGGTGCGGTCACCGTCCTGCGGGGCGGCGCCTCCGGGCTCACCGGGACGGGCGCCCGCCAGTACGACTACGCCACCGCCGGTGTCGAAGGCGACCCGGGCGAGGAGGACGACGCCTGGCTCGGATCCTCGGTCCTGCTGCGGGACTTCAACCGCGACGGCCGTGCCGAACTGGCCGCCACCGCCAACGAAGCCGGCCGCCTCCACCTCCTGCCCGGTACCGCGTCCGGGCCCACGGGTACGGGCTCCAGGCTGCTCACCGTCACCGACCTGGGTCTGGGCACCGGCCGCTCGTACTTCGGCGCCGCCCTCACGGACTGAACTCCCCCGGCGAGGAGGCCTCTTCGCCACTGCCGAGGCGGCGCCGGCGGTGGTCGCAGTCGCGCCGGGCCGTCCGGAAGCACCTCGGGGTGGTGCGCGGCCGGGCCCGCGCCGCCGAGCCACCAGCCGTGGTACGCCGGGGCGCGGCACGGGCCCGGGCCGAGGCGGTCGAACACGGCCGGCACGGGAGCCGGGTCCCGGCCGTCGGACCCGACGCGGTGCACGCGCTGCGCTCGGCGGCCCGGGGCCCGCTCCGTGCGGGACGGGGCGCCGGCTCGCCCCGGACGCGTCGAGGTCCCGGCGGTGCCCGCGTCACCCGGGCGGGGTCCAGCGCCCGAGGACCATGCCGGCGCCGGAGCCGGCGTCTTCTTCGCTGATCGTCTCGAGTCCGTCCGCCACGTGCGTCAGCAGTGCGGCAAGGCTCGGCCAGTCGGGTTCGGGCGCGTGCCCGTGGCGGGTGTAGCGGATGACGCATCCTTGGCGCGTACCGGCGCGCAGGTCGGCGAAGAGGCCGCCGCCGCCCGCGTCGTGCGCGATGGGGATCCACGCCGGCAGCCACGGTGCGGGCGTGCTGCGGGGGTAGAGGGTGCCGGCCGGCTCCCGGGAACACCGGTCCAGGTACGCCTGGAGTTCTTCCAGGAGCTCGGGTGGGCACACGCGCCGGGGAGTGTCCAGGAGGACCGCCCGGTGCCGCAGGGCGTCCTCCAGCGGGAGCGGGTTGTAGCGGTCGGGGAAGAGCGCACCGGTGGAGGGCGGGCGGCGCAGCCCGTGGGAACGGCTCCACCAGGTGACGAGGTCGGCGGGCAAGGTGGCACCGGCCGTTTCCGCCACGCGCTCGAGCAGGCCGGGGGAGGCCGGCGGGGCCAGGGCCGAGTGCACCTGAGGGGCGTGGCGGGCCAGCCAGTTCTCGATCCGGGTCCAGGCCGCATCGGCCTGCTGCGCGGCGCCTGGCAGGGACGAGTGCATTCCACTTCCGGGTCACATATTGACGCGTACACGCCATCTTGACAGTCTCGGACGTCTTATTACTCCACCAAAGGAACGGAATCGGCGGAACCCATGAAAAGAGCCAACTCCCGGACGAGACTGCTGGTCTCGACACTCGCGACCGTACTCTTATCGGCCGCCCTGACCACACCCCAGGCCTTCGCCGACGAGCAGGCGCCCGTGACGTCCCGCCGCGTCGCAGAGCCCGTCCACATGAGCGAGGGCGAGTACCGGAAGCTCAAGGCAGCCGGGACGCTCGACGCGTCCGACTGGACGGTGGCCGCGGAGCCGTCCGCCCAGGGCAAGCCCCTCACCGAGGCGCAGGCGAACGCCGAACTGGCCAGGGCGGCCACGGCAGGTGCCGCCGCCCCCGAATACGGGGACACCTCCAAGGTCCCCCTCCAGGAGCGGTCCGGCGAGCTCACGGCCGCCGCCGCGGCGGCCGCACCGCCGACCTCCTGGGGAGACACCCCGCCGCAGGACGCCGAGACGTGCCTCGGCCGGAACGAGGCCAACCAGGCCGGCGGCCTCACCTTCAACCGCTGGGTGTGGTGCCACCGCATGAGGATCGGCCTGAACTACTACGAGGTCGACGAGGACGGGCGGGAACTGGAAGGCACCAACTCCCTGGTCGCCGAGGTGGCCGCGGTCGGCAGCGGTACCGAGCGGGGGATCCGCACCTACCTGCGCGTGGAGGAGGGATCGGTCTCCTACGACGGATGGGACCCGTTGGACCGCTGGTTCACCGCTCCCGACCTGCACATGTACGTCCTCTCGGACTGCGCGCAGGGCTACGACTACTGCCAGGGCACCGGCAGCGGCGTCGAGCACACCTGGGAGCGCTGGGACCACCTCGGCGCCTGGCTCCACTGGGACATCTACTCCCACGAGGAAGCCAGCACCGCCGCGGACAAGGTCCTCTACCACGACTGGTTCTTCCGCTACGGCGGAGGCGACGAGGACGAGTACCCGGGCCCCGAGGGACGCACCCCTTACTGGCAGATCCGCTGCGACTCCGCGAACTACTTCGAACGCTTCGGCCGGGAGTACCCGAGGGCCTGCGTCAACTACAACGTCGTCCCCCATCTCACCTACCGCATCAGCGACACCCGCGTCGAAGACGTCGCGCGGCACATCCGGTTCGCCCAGAACGAACCGACCCGGACCTACCCGGTCGAATTCACCGAGGTCAAGGACATCCCCGGCAAGTACACCGGGGTCCGGGACGGCCGGGGCCTGACCCGCACCCCGCACGAGGGCCCCGTCGACAAGGCCAACGAGGACGTGAAGGACCGCGCCTGCCAGCGCAAACCCCCTTACGAGGGCGACTGGGGGCTGCCGCCCTACGACACCGGCACCCACCAGTGCGACGAGTACCCGTTCTCCATCACGAACGAAGGCGCGTCCCACCCCGAGTGGGCCTTCTCCGTCCGCGCCGTCCCCTCCGCCCAGAACGGATCCGCCGGCGGACTGCTGAACTGGTACCTCTTCAGCGACCGGATCCTCTACGACCGCGACCCGTTCTGGGTCGAGATCCTGGACTGATCGCCTGCGCACCGCCTCGCCGTGGGAAAGGGCGCCTGCCGGCCGGGGCAGGCGCCCTTTCCCCTGCCCGCCGGCCCGGCACCCGCCGGATCACGTCCCCGCCGGACGCGCCAGCGCGTCGACGGCCGCGGAGAACAACCACGGCAGCCGCTGCGCCGCGGGCACCAGCGCCGCGCGGACCGGGAGCACCCTCGTCGCGCCGAGCAGCGCGTGGGTCAGCCAGCGGTGGCGCCGGGTGAGCCGCCGCCACTCCCGTTCGTAGGCCGCCGGGTCGCCGCTGACGACCGCCCGCACCGCCGCCGACGCCTGCGCGAGCGCCAGCGCGATGCCCTCGCCGGTCAGCGCGTCGACGTAGCCGGCCGCGTCGCCGACGAGCAGCACCCGGCCGGCGGTGCGCGCGCTCGCGTCCTGGCGCAGCGGGCCCGCTCCGCGCACCGGTCCGGCGGTCCCGGCTCCGGCCAGCCGCTCCCGCAGCTCGGGGAAGAGGGCGAGGTGGTCGTCGTACGGTCCGCGGCCGGCGGTGAGCACCGCGACGCCCACCAGGTCGTCGGCCACCGGGGTCACGTAGGCCTCCGCGTCACGGGCCCAGTGCACCTCGACGCGGTCGCTCCAGGGGGCGAGCGCGTAGTGGCGCCGCAGCCCGTGCCGGCGGCGGGCCCGGCGCGGCCGGTGCAGACCGAGGGCCCGGCGGATCGGCGAGTGCAGGCCGTCGGCCGCGACGAGGTGGCCGGCGCGGGCGCCGTCGGCCAGCACACCGTCCTCGTCCTGCTCGACGCGGCGCACGGTGCGCTGCTCGATCCGCACGCCCGCGGCCAGCACCGCCTCGCGCAGCGCCGCGTGCAGCGCGGTGCGGCGCACCCCGCGGCCCGGGCCCGCCCGGAAGTCGGCGTCGGCCCGGCACGGCCCGGCGACGTACCGGATGCCCCGCAGGTCGTGTCCCGGCGGGTGGACGCCGAGCGCCGCCAGGGCGGTGACGGCACCCGGCATCAGGCCCTCGCCGCACGCCTTGTCGAGGGTGCCGGCGCGTTGCTCCCAGACGGCCGCGTCGAGCCCCGCCCGGGCCGCGTGCAGGGCCGTGGCGAGACCCGCGGGCCCCCCGCCCACGACGAGCAGGTCCATGCGTGCCCCCTCAGGCCAGCCGCGCCAGGGCGGCGTCCTCGGCGCGGATGCGGGTGGCGAGCAGGAACCCGTTCAGCACGGTGAAGACGACCGCCGTGACCCAGGCCGAGTGCACCAGCGGGAGGGCGAGCCCCTCGACGACGACGGCGACGTAGTTCGGGTGCGGGAGCCGGCGGTAGGGGCCGCCGGTCACGCGCGGGGCGCCGGGCACGACGATCACCCGGGTGTTCCACTGCCGACCCAAGGTGGCGATGCACCACCAGCGCAGCGCCTGCGCGGCCGCGACGAGGACGAGCATGGTCCAGGCGAGGACCGGTACGGCCTCCGGCCGGCGCACCCACACCTCCACGAGCGCGCCGGCCAGCAGACCCGTGTGCAGCACCACCATGAACGGGTAGTGCCCCCGCCCGGACTCCACGCCGCCCCGCGCCAGGCTCGAGGCGGCGTTGCGGTGGGACACGACCAGTTCGGCGGCCCGTTCCAGACCGACGGCCAGGACCAGGGCGGTGAACAGGACCTGACCGTTCATCCCTTGTCCCCCGGGGCGCGCAGGAGCACGAGTTCGGAGCAGAAGCCCGGCCCCATGGCGAGCATGAGCCCGTGGGAGCCGGGCCGGGGCGGGCGGCCGGCGAGCGTGTCCGCCAGGACGTGCAGCACCGAGGAGGAGGACAGGTTGCCGACTCGCCGCAGCGAGTCCCAGGTCACGGCCAAGGCGTCCCGCTCCACCCCGAGGACGTCCTGCAGCGCCTCGATGACCTTGGGGCCGCCGGGGTGAGCGACGTACCAGCCGAGGTCGTCGCCGGTCAGCCCGTGGTCGGCGAGGAAACCGCGGACGTCGTCGCCGACGTACCGGCGCACCAGGCCGGGGACCGAGGAGTCGAGCACGATCCGGAACCCGCCGGAACCGACGTCCCAGCCCATCATGCGCTCCGAGTCGGGGTAGAGGCGGCTGCGCGAGGCGAGCACCTCGGGACGGCCGGGGTCCTCGGACCGCGCGAGCGGATGCTCGGGACCGACGGCGACCACCGCCGCGGCACCGTCCCCGAACAGGCCGCTCGCCACCAGATTGGCGAGCGAGGTGTCCTGGCGCTGGAGCGTGAGGGAGCACAGCTCGACCGACATCAGCACCGCGACCCCGTCCGGGCGGCCGCGCAACAGGTCGTGCAGGCGCGCGACGCCGGCCGCGCCGGCGACGCAGCCGAGGCCGACGAGGGGCAGGCGCACCACGTCGGGGCGCAGCCCGATCTGCGCCGCGACACGGGCCTCGAGCGAGGGGACGGCCAGGCCGGTCACCGTGCACGACACGATGTAGTCGACGTCGGCCGGCGTGAGGCCGGCGTCCTTGAGCGCGTCGACGACCGCGCGCCCGCCGAGCTCGACGCCGGCCCGGATGAAGACGTCGTTCGACCGGCCGAAGTCCCCGAGCCGGGCGTACTCCTCCAGCGGGAGCACGCTGTGCCGGGTCTCGACGCACGTGTTGCGGTGGAACCGCTCGACGACGCCGCGGTCGACCGTGCCCTCGACCAGCGTGGTGGTGAAGGCCTCGGTGATCTCCTCCTGCCGGTGGCGGTGCTCGGGCAGGACGCCGCGGACGCCGAGGACGCGCATGGTCATGCTGGCTCCTGAGGTCGGCCGGTCGGACGGACGGGGATGAGGAACGCCCGGCCGAGACCGAGCGCGACGGTGGGGGTGAACCGGCCCCAGGCGAGACCGAGTTCGACGAAGTCGTCGAAGACGCGCTGGTCGGCGGCCGAGGCCCGCAGCCCGGCCTCGATGACGCGCGTGCTGCGGGCGAGCCGGGCGGCCAGGGCGGTGTGGCGCAGGTGGGGCAGCAGGATCCGGCGGGTGGCGAGGGCGTACCGCTCCCCCGCCTGCTCGGGCCGTCCGGCACGCAGGGCCGCGGCGGCGGCGCGGCCGGCCGCGACGCCGGTGGCCACGGCGTAGTGGATGCCCTCCCCGGTCAGCGGGTTCACCAGGCAGGCGGCGTCGCCCGCGAGCAGGACGCGGCCGGCCGGGGGGCGCCAGCGCGCCGTCGAGAGCGGCAGGTGGTGCCCGACCCAGTGCCGGCCGCCCCCGGTGGCGCCGGGCAGCAGCGTCTCCAGGCGTTCGAGCAGTTGGGCACGGGTCGGCGCCGGGCGGTTCCGGTGGAGGAACTCGCCGTACCCGACGTTCGCGAGGCCGTCACCGCGGTCGAAGGACCAGGCGTACGACGGCTGGTGCCGGGTGCCGAACTCGATGACCTGCGCGCCGCTGCGGCCGGGTGCGACCGGGGCGTAGCCGCGCAGCGCCAGGGCCACCGGACCGCGGGGCCGGCCGAGCGCGCGCCGGACGACGGAGTGGGCGCCGTCGGCACCGACCACGACCGCGGCGGAGATCTCCCCGTCCAGGAGCACCGCGTCGGTGTGCTGCCGCAGATCGCGGACGCGGTGCCGCAGGAGCCGGGCGCCGGCGGCGACCGCCGCGTCGACCAGCCGGGCGTCGAGGATCCGGCGCGGCACCACCCACGCCGGGCGGGCCATCCGCCGCTCGGCGGCCAGGCCGCCGCGGCCGAGGCGAAGGCGGCCGACCGGGGTCCGGTCGTCGAGGAGACCGGTGACGCCGACCTCCGCCAGGAGGTCGAGGACGTGCGGGGCCACCCCGTCGCCGCAGGCCTTGTCCCGCGGGAAGGCCGCCCGGTCCAGGAGGGCGACGCGCAGCCCCGGGTCGGCGTGCAGGGCGCCCAGGGCGGTGGCAGCACCGGCCGGTCCGGCGCCGACCACCGCGAGGTCCCAGCGGGCGGGTCCGGGCGTCATCAACCGGCCGCCACGAGCAACGCGACGTCGAGCAGGGCGACGGCCACCGCGGCCCGGAAGGGAGCACGGCCGCGGGCGGCCGACGTGAACACCACGAGGGCCGCCACCAGCGCGAGGACCGCCCACGCCCATGCCGGAGGGGGCCCGGCGGGACCGAGCACGGCCAGCAGCGAGGCGGCGGACAGCAGGACGACGGCCAGGAGGCGCGAGGGGCGCTCGCCGATCCGGTGCGGCAGGCCGCGGACGCCGGTGCGTTCGTCGTCGGCGAGGTCGGGCAGCGTGTTGAGCAGGTGCGCCCCGACACCGAGCGCGGCGCCGGCGCCGGTCGCCCACAGTGGCGCCCAGGCCGGGGCGGGGCCGGCGAGGGTGACGACCGAGGGCAGCGTTCCGAAGGCACTGGAGTACGGCACCCACGACCACCAGGTCGCCTTGAGTCCCAGGTTGTAGGCGTGGCCCGCGCCGGCGCCGAGGACGACGTTGACCAGTGCGCCGCGCCAGCCGACGAGCGCGGACAGCACCAGGCAGGCGAGTCCGGCCACGGCCAGGGCGCGCACCACCCAGCCGGCCGGGAGGGCTCCGGTGACCAACGGCTTGTCGGTGCGGCCGACGGCCCGGTCGCGCGGGAGGTCGCACAGGTCGTTGCCCCAGCCGATGGTGAGCTGGCCGGTGAGCACCGCCGCGGTGACGACGGCCGCGTCGAGCGGGCGCAGGTCGCTGCGGAGCGCGAGCAGGCCCGCGACGGCGCCGACCGCCAGGGCCGGCCCGCCGTGGGCGGCGGCGAGCAGCGCGCGCACGGGCGGCGGCCCCGGGCGCGCCGGGGCCGCGCCGGCGGTCACGGGCGCCGCCGCACGGCGACCGGCCCGCGGCGGACCGCGTCGCCGAGCGCGCCGAGGACGGTGCGTGGGCGCAGCACGGGTGTCCGGCCGGACGCGGCCTGCCTCATGCCCTCGATCACCTCGGCGAGCACCTGCGGGCCGTCCTTGGCCGGGGTCCAGTCGAGTTCCGTGCGCGCGCGGGTCGTGTCCAGCGTCGGGAGCGCGAAGCCCATGTCGAGCCACCCGGTGTCGACCGGTTGCAGACGCGCGTGCCAGGCGGCCGACATGGCGGCGCGGACCACCGCGGAGGGCACGTGCACCAGCCTGGCGCCGAGCGCGTCCGCGAGGACCGCCGCGGTCACGGGCGTGTCGGCGGCGAGGTTGAACGGACCGCCCGCGCGCCGGTGGAGCACCGCGACGATCGCCTCGGCGACGTCGTCGGTGTGGACCATCGGGATGGTCAGCCTCCGGTCCATCGGCAGGACGGGGAGCAGGTCGAGCGCCTTGGGGGGAACGAGGGCGGGCACGCCGTACCTCAGGAGGGCGCTGCCGGCGGCGCGCTGCCCGACGATCCCCGGCCGCAGGCGGGTGACGAGCGTGCCGGCGCCGGAGGCCTCGTGCCGGTCGAGGAGGCGCTCGGCCGCCGACTTGTGCCGGCTGTACCGCGAGCTGCGCACGCCCCCGGTGGGCCAGGACTCGTCGACCGGACGGTCGTCCTTCTTCGGTGAGTAGGCGCCGACCGAGGACATGTGGACCAGGTGCGGGACACCGGTCTCGGTGACGGCTCGGAGCACGCGGCGGGTGCCGCCGACACCGAGTTCGGCGAGGTAGGCCAGATCGTGGGACGGCTGGAAGCCCCACGCCAGGTGGACGACCGCGTCCGCGCCGGTGAACGCCTCGACGAGCGTGTCGTGGCAGGCCTCGGTGCTGAGGTCCGCCGGGCGCCAGTCGACGCCGTGGCCGTCGGGGCCCTCGGGCAGCCGCCGGGCCAGGCCCACGAGGTCGTGCGGGCCCTCGGCACGCAGACGCCGCACGACGGTGGAGCCGATGTTCCCGGTCGCCCCGGTGACCACGATGCGCATGCAGGATGGGGTGCCCCGTCGCTTCCCCGCTCACACGGGGCACTCCGGCATCCGGCGGACACCGGCGTCACCCGGCTGGTGTGCTGCGCGTGATCGGTGACTCCGGCACCGGGAGGCCCCGCCCGCCGATCGCCCCGGACGCCGGGGCCGCCCCGCGCGGTTTCCGCGTCCGGCGCGTCCTGGCCGCCGGCCCGGTTCCGCACGGCCGTCGCCGACCGCCTCACCGTCGACGGCGCGATCGGCCGGACCGGTACCGGGCCCTGCCCGGCTCGCTCACGCCGAGACCCAGGTCCGGCAGGCCGCCGCCGACCGGACCTGGCACCGTACGGGAGGGGCCGCCCGGCAGCCGGCCGGGACTCGGAGCCGGCCCGGCCGCGCCGCCGCGTCAGGCGGGTCCGTCCCGCTGTCCGATCCGGCGGATCGCCTCCAGCGGGTAGGGGGTTGCCCGGCTCTCCCGCTGGAACCGGCGGGAGAAGTCCCCCATCACCGCGGCGACCGGCGCGTAGCGGACCAGGAGCGCCGCGATCGCCGCCGGGATCCCCGCCGGGGACACCCCTCGGGCACAGGCGCGCACGAACGCCCCGCGTTCCTCCGGTTCGTACCCGTACAGAGCGACGGCCAGCCAGTTCACCAGATGCGTGACGGTGTAGCAGCGGTCGTAGGTGCGGTGCTCGTCGAAGAAGCCGGCCTCGTCCCGTGTGAGCTCGAAGCGTGAGGAGATCGCGAGGCCGTAGTCGGCGAAGAAGAGCCGCCGGCCGTCGGTCAGGATGTTCTCGAAGTGGGCGTCGAAGTGCAGCAGTCCGCGGGCGTTCATGAACGAGACGCCGGCTCTCAGCTCGTCGTCCACCATGACGCAGGCCCGCTCGGCCGCCTCGTCACCGGCCCCGACCTGGGCGCCCAGCCAGTCGTGCAGGTTCTGCGGGATGTACTCCAGGAAGAGCGTGAGGCTCGCCGAGGACTGCCGGAGAGCCTCGATCCGGCGGCGTACCCCCGATCCGCCTCCCCAGTAGGCGACAGCTCGTTCCACATCGGCCAGTTCCCCGGGAAGCGGCCGGCCAGGGTCCGGCAGCACCCGCCAGTGGTGCATCAGGGGGAAGCCCTCGTGGTCCCCCGCGATCACCCAGTTCGTCGTCATGATGTGCGCGGCCAGCTCCCGCCAGGCTCCGAACCCCGGGCCGCCGATACGGCCGACGCCGTAGTGGCAGAAGACCGGCAGTCCGAACAGGTTCGCCGTGGAGTGGACGTTCTCCGGCCGCCGCTCCGGATCGGTCAGGCGTATCTGCTTGACGAAGACCGGGGTTCCGTCGACCTCCAGCAGTACGGTCCTCCCGCCGATGCCGGAACCGACCGGTGCGGCGGCGTCCACGAGCTCGTGCAGCCTGCGGTCACTGCACAGCGCCAGCGATGTGGAAACGGCGCCGTGGGCGGCCAGACGGGCACCGCGGGACATGTCAGGGCTCTTCACCCGTGCCTCCAGCCGGGCACCCGCCTCCGGTGCGACCACTTCGGCGAACACCCGGGCAGGAGCTGCCGCCACCCTCTCACGCCGGGGGCGGTGATCCGCTCCCGAGGCCCTGACGGCTGCCGCGGCGACCCGGTGACGCCGAAGGCGGGAACACGCCCTGCGTCCAGGGCGGCCGGCACGCATGACCGCCCGTCTGCTCACCGGGCCGTCATCGGCCCGGGCGGTCAGGATCCGCGGGGTGGGGTGCGGCGTGCACGGACCAGGCATTCCTCGGCGAACGCCAGGACTTTGAGGTGGTAGGCGCGGGCGGTCCAGCCGAGGCTGACGTTGTGGCCGGCGTGAGGCAGGCGGTCGACGACGACGCGGGGGGCCGCGGACAGCCGCGCGGTCAGATCGGCGATCTCCTCGTCGTCGTGGCGCCACCAGGCCTCGTGCTCGGCGAAGGTCAGCCGGACAGGGACACGGACGTGCGGCAGGATCACGGCCGACAGCCGCCGCCAGTCCGCCACCGTTCCGATCTCGTGCGCGGGCACCGGCGCCACCACGGTCTGGCTCATCTGGAACGTCTGCAGGGGATACAACCCCAGCGGCCCCCAGTTCAACCGCCGCAGGCTGACACCCGCCTCACCGCCGACCAGGCCCGGGTGCACCGCGAGCCTGCGCCCGCACCCCGAGACATCCACGCCCAGCAGTCCCCGTGTGCCCCAGTCGGCGGCGACGGCGAAGGCGACCTTGGCCCCGAAGGAGTGACCCAGCAGCAGGGTGCGGGCACCGGGTGCGTGACGGGCGACGAACGCGGCTGCCGCGGCCCGCACGGTCGCGGCCTGCGCGGTCAGTCTCTGCCCGCGGGGGAAGCGGTCGGCCGACGCTCCGTAACCGGGCCGGTCCAGCGCCAGCACCGTGTAGCCCGAGCGCGCGCCCAACGTCAGCAAGGACACGTCCGGATGCGCCTGGCCGTCGAAATACCCGGCGTTCATACCCCCGCCGTGCAGCGCGACGATCACCGCACGCACACGACCGTCCGCGGGTTCGCTCATCACACCGGACAGCGTGACACCGTCCGCATCGACGCTGACGGAACGTACGCCCGGGGACAGCCGCCTGTCGCGTATGCGCGATGCGGCCGGTGACCTGCCGTCACCAGCCCGCACCGTGGAGGTCTCACCCACGGCACGGACCCCGGGCGGGCACCGGTATCGCCCTGTCAGCCGTACTCAGCACGCCAACCCCTCCACGGTCGTCTCACGCCGGACCAAAGCCAGGGGCAGCGCCCCGCACCCCATCCTCCGGGCCGCACCCCGTCCCAGCCAGCCGAGCCGGCCGCGCCCTCCCCCATCCGTGGAACGCCTCACCCACGCGCCTGGGGGACGCGGAACGCCCCCACCGGCGCCCGGGTGGCAGCCGCCTTCCTGCGCGATGTCCCCGTCCTGATCGCAGGCCGACGCCCGTCGGGCAGCACGGGCCGGCCTCGCCCCGTACCGCCGCCGGTCCCCTTGGCCCGTTCGGCCGTGTTCCGCTGGCACCGGCCCGCACTGCCGACCAGCCTGGACGGGCGGGGTTCACCGGCTCACCTGTCGCCGCTGCCGACGAGCCCCCGGGTGCCGCCGCCGGCAGCACGGCGGCGGCACCGACAGCCCACCGCCCGCAGGCCTCGACGGAGCCCGCCCGCCGCGTGACCCTCCGCGCGGGCGGGCGGACCCGCTGCTGCTCCTCTCCGGGATCACGCGTCGGATGCCGCGTTGCCGCGGCCGGGCCCGGATCACGCCGTTGCCGTACGCCCCGGCATGCTCGACCTGCCCACTCGTCCGACCTCGACACCCGCACGGGTCATCACCGACCCGCACGTCACCCTCGTACAGAACCCGCTCGCGGTGGCGCTGCCCGCAGACCACTCCGGCTTCCGGGGCGCCCGGGCCGGCTTCGTCCACCGGTGGTTCACCGGTCCCGGGGCACGGCAGCTGTATCCGGAAGCCGACCATGCGGCCCGGTCCCGGGCCTTCGTCGCCGGCCTGCGGGCAGGCGCGGCCGGACGGGACGCCGAAGACCCCGAAGCCGGCTCGGTGACCGACTCGTTGCCCGGCGCCTCCCCCACCCCCGTGCCGGTTCCTGGCAGCGCCCCGGGGCTGTCCCGGGGCGGATGACGCCTTCATGCCCCTGTCGTCTTGCCTCCTCCGCTTCCCGACCGCATGGCCGACGGCCTTGCCCGGCTGTCCGGCTGCCCGGCTGCCCGGACGGGGCGGCCCTCAAATCACTTCGCCCGTGCCCGCCTCGTCCGCTACGGCCGTGGAATTGTTTTCGCTTCGGGGAGCCCACGGGGTTCGCGTGCGGCCTCCCCGGCAGTTCCCGGGCTGAAAGCAGGTTTCGTCATGGCATGTCGTATCAGTGAACTCGTGCTCGGCTGCCGCGACCCCGAGGTGCCGGCGCGGCTCTGGTGCGAGGTCCTGGACTTCGTCGTGCTCGATCGCGAAGAGGGGACGACTGCATCGAGACCGGACCGCGCGAAGGGTTCGGCGGTCCGCAGCCGACGATCATCCTCAGTCGCAGGGACGAGCCGGAGAAGGGGAAATCCCGGCTGCACATCGACGTCAACGCCACCGACCGCGATCAGGACGCCGAGCTCGAACGCCTTCTGAAGCTCGGTGCGCCCGGCCGACATCGGCCAGACGGGGGAAGAGCAGTGGCATGTCCTGGCCGATCCTGAAGGCAATGAGTTCTGCCTGCTCAAGGCCCGCATCAGCCCACTCTGACGCGGCGGCTCGGCCCGGCCGGTGAGCAGTGGGCGCGGCTGGAGCCGCTGTTGCCCGTGCCCACCCGGTCGGGCCGGCCGCCGGCGTGGACGAAACGGCAGCCCGTCGACGGGACCGGGGGCCGGTGCGCCCGGGCGGCGGGCCGCTCGGGCCGCCGCCCGGGACTCGCCGGCACCGGTCAGCCGTCCCAGGACCAGTCGGCCACCTCCGGCAGGTCGGTGCCGTGGAGGCGGATCCACTCGTGGTGGCGCAGCCGGGTGTCCTCCATGCGCTGCCGTACGGCGGCGGCGCGCACCGCCAGGCCCGGGACGCGGTCGATGACGTCCATGACCAGGCGGTAGCGGTCCAGGTCGTTGCGGACGACCATGTCGAACGGGGTCGTGGTGGTGCCGATCTCCTTGTAGCCGCGCACGTGCATGTTCTTGTGGCCGGTGCGGCGGTAGGCCAGGCGGTGGATCAGCCACGGGTAGCCGTGGTACGCGAAGACCACGGGCTTGTCGGCGGTGAACAGGCCGTCGTACTCGAAGTCGCCCATGCCGTGCGGATGTTCCTCCTCGGGCAGCAGCCGGGCGATGTCGACGACGTTCACCACGCGCACGGACAGCTCCGGCAGGTGCCGGCGCAGCAGCTGCGCGGCGGCCAGCACCTCCTGGGTGGGCACGTCCCCGGCGCAGGCCAGCACCACGTCCGGCTCCCGCTCGCCGTTCTCCGTGCCGGCCCACTCCCAGATGCCGGCGCCGCGCGCGCAGTGCACCTTCGCCTGCTCCATCGTCAGCCAGTCGAAGCAGGGCTGCTTGCCGGCCACGACGACGTTGACGTAGTCCCGGCTGCGCAGGACGTGGTCGGCCACCGACAGCAGGGTGTTGGCGTCCGGCGGCAGGTAGACCCGGACCGCCTCCGGGCTCTTGTTGAGGATGTGGTCGACGAATCCGGGGTCCTGGTGGGAGAAGCCGTTGTGGTCCTGCCGCCACACGTGCGAGGTCAGCAGGTAGTTGAGGGAGGCGATGGGCGCGCGCCAGGGCAGCCGGCGGGTGACGCGCAGCCACTTGATGTGCTGGTTGACCATGGAGTCGACGATGTGCGCGAACGCCTCGTAGCAGGAGAACAGCCCGTGGCGGCCGGTGAGCAGGTAGCCCTCCAGCCAGCCCTGGCAGGTGTGTTCGGAGAGGATCTCCATCACCCGGCCGTGCCGGTCGAGGTGCTCGTCCACGTCGAGGGTGCCGGCCTGCCACGCCTTGCCGCTCGCGGCGTAGACGGCCTGGAGGCGGTTGGAGGCGGTCTCGTCGGGACCGACGAGGCGGAAGTCGCGCCGGTCCGCGGTGGCCGCCATGACGTCCTCGAGCAGGTCGCCCAGTACGCGGGTCGGTTCGTGCAGGGTCGCGCCCGGCTTGTCGACGGGGACGGCGTACCGCTCCAGCGGAGGCAGGGGCAGGTCACGCAGCAGCAGGCCGCCGTTGGCGTGCGGGGTGGCGCCGAGCCTGCGGGGGCCGTCCGGCACGCACGCCAGGACGTCCGGGCGGGGGCTGCCGTGCTCGTCGAACAGTTCCCCGGGCCGGTAGGAGCGCAGCCACGCCTCCAGTTGCCGCAGGTGCTCGGGGTTCTCCCGGGTGGCGGCCAGCGGCACCTGGTGGGCGCGCCAGGTGCCCTCCACCGGCAGCCCGTCGACCTCGGCCGGTCCGGTCCAGCCCTTCGGTGTGCGCAGCACGATCATCGGCCAGCGGGGGCGCTCGGTGGCCCCGTCCTCCCGGGCGGCGCGCTGGAACGCGGCGATGCGGTCCAGCGCGGTGTCCATGGCCTGGGCCATCGCCCGGTGGACGGCGGCCGGGTCGTCGCCGGTGACGTGGAGCGGGTCGTGGCCGTAGCCCTTGAGGAGCTCGTCGAGTTCGGACTCGGGCAGCCGGGCGAGCACGGCCGGGTTGGCGATCTTGTAGCCGTTGAGGTGGAGGACCGGCAGGACGGCGCCGTCGTGGACGGGGTCGAGGAACTTGTTGGAGTGCCAGGATGCGGCCAGTGGCCCGGTCTCCGCCTCGCCGTCGCCGATCACGCAGGCGACCAGCAGGTCCGGGTTGTCGAAGGCGGCGCCGTACGCGTGGGAGAGCGCGTATCCCAGCTCCCCGCCCTCGTGGATCGAGCCCGGTGTCTCGGGTGCCACGTGACTGGGCACCCCGCCGGGGAACGAGAACTGTTTGAAGAGCCGCGCCATGCCGGCCGCGTCCCGGGTGATGTCGGGGTAGGTCTCGGTGTAGGAACCCTCCAGCCAGGAGTTGGCGACCACCGCGGGACCGCCGTGACCGGGGCCCCAGATGCACAGGGCGTCCAGGTCACGGGCCCGGACGACTCGGTTGAGGTGGGTGTGCACCAGGTTCAGTCCGGGCGAGGTCCCCCAGTGGCCGAGCAGCCGCGGCTTGACGTGCTCCGGGCGCAGCGGTTCGGTCAGCAGGGGGTTCGCCATGAGGTAGATCTGGCCGACGGACAGGTAGTTCGCGGCGCGCCAGTGGGCGTCCAGCGTCCTCAGTTCGTCGTCGGTGAGCGGGGCGGACGCCTGCCGCGTGTCGACGGACATCATGGGTTCCCTTCCGGAGCGGGGTTCGGTCGAAGATGCGTGCGGGTCCGTACGTCCCCGCCCTTCCCTGTCCGCCGGGTACCCGGCAGGGCCCATCGGACCGTGCGATTCGCCGCCGTGCCCGTCCCCGGGCCGTCGGTACCGGCACCACGGGGCGGACGAGGTCACAGCCGGTGACGTGACCACCACGCACTCCCCCTTTCAGCGAGTCCTCTCCCGTCCTCATCGGAACATCCGGAACCGTTCGGGCACAGGGTGCCGAAGGCCCCGGCCACGGTGCCGGGCGGCCCTGCCATGGGGCCGGACGGCCCATCGCCCGGCACGGGACACGGGAGCACGCTGGAGGCGGCAGGCTCGTACGTCCCGACTGGAGGCACAGATGAACGTTCCCGCCACGGCCGGCATGCTGCAGGCGCTGCCGGCCGAGCACCGGCAGCGCCTGATGCGCTTCGCCGGGGAGGTGTCGTTCCCCCAGGGCACCCGCCTCTTCGAGGAAGGGGGCCGCGCCGACCGGTTCTGGATCATCCGCACCGGCAGCGTCGACCTCGACATGCGCGTACCGGGCCGTCGCGCCGCCGTCATCGAGACCCTCCGGCACAACGAACTCCTGGGCTGGTCCTGGCTGTTCACCCCGCACACCTGGCACCTGGGCGCCGAGGCGACCAGTCCGGTACGCGCCTGGGAGTTCGACGCCACCGTGATCCGCTCGATGTGCCGTGAAGACCCCGCGTTCGGTGCGAGCGTCGCCCGGTGGGCGGGCGGCGTCATCGCCCACCGTCTGCGCTCGGCCCGCACCCGGCTGCTGGACCTGTACGCCCCCTACGGCAGCGGCAGCCTGCTGTGACCGAGCCGACGAGCCGACGTGACGGAACCGAGGGAGGCGTCGTGCACGGCACCCCGCACCTCGTCAGCGACGTGATGACCCGCACCGTCGCCGCCGTCGGCCGCGGCGCCTCCTTCGAGGAGATCGTGCGGACGATGCACGACTGGAAGGTCAGCGCCCTGCCCGTCCTGGAGGGCGGCGGCCGGATCGTCGGGGTCGTGTCCGAGGCCGGCCTGCTGCCCAAGGAGGAGTTCCGCGACGAAGACCCCGACCGGTACACCCGGTTGCGTCGCCTGCCCGATCTCGCGAAGGCCGGCGCGGTGGCCGCCGGCGAGCTGATGACCTCGCCGGCCCTCACCGTCCGCGCGGACACGACGCTCGCCCGGGCCGCGCGGACCATGGCACTCGCCAAGGTCAAGCGGCTCCCCGTGGTCGACGAGGTGGGTGTGCTGCAGGGCATCGTCAGCCGTGCCGACCTGCTGAAGGTGTTCCTGCGGGACGACGGGGAGATCGCCGAGGAGGTCCGCCGGGAGGTGGTGGCGCACCTCTTCCCGGCGCCGGCGTCAGCCGCACGCGTGACGGTACGGGACGGGGTCGTGACGCTCGGCGGCCGCGTCCGGGACACGTCCCTGGTCCCCGTGGCCGCGCGTCTGATCCGGGCCGTCGAAGGGGTCGTGGACGTGGAGTTCGACCTCTCCGGGCACGGCCGTTCCGCCCACGGCCGTTCCGCCGAGCCGGTCCCCGCCCCCTCGGTGCACGGCGACAGCGCCTCCCCGCCGTGACCCGCCCCGGGGAGCGGCGGGACACCGCGGGGAGGGCCGGGCGGCGCTGCGGACGTCCCCCGCGGTCCACGGCGGCACGGGTCTTCGATCCGTGCTCGCCCCGACCGGCCGGATCCGGTCCGGTCGGCTGCCCCCTCCGAGCGTCCTGACCTGATCACGAAGCCGAAGGGGGCGCCGCCGGCGACGGGCGCGGGAGGGCCCGGCCGGCCCGTCACCCGTCCAGTTCGCGCACCAGGGGATGGTGCGCGCAGCGGAAGCCGCCGGCGAACACGGTCACCGCGTCGAAGGGCAGCATGTGAACGGTGACGTTCCGTGCGGTCAGCGCTTCGGCGAGTCCCGTCAGCCGTTCGTCGACGAGTACCTCGCCGGGCCCCAGGACGAGGCTGTTGCCCGCGAGGAGGTTCACCGCGTCCCGCAGGGTGACGTCGATCAGCTCCCAGTCGGCGACCGGTGCCGGCACCCCGTCGACGAACTGCTGCCGGCAGACGACCGCCAGGCCCTCGCGGACGGCGGTGAGGCCGTCGTCCAGATGGATCACCTGATCGCTGACCGGCACCTCCTGGACGCGGTAGCCGTCCCCGAGCAGTCGCGCCAGCCACCGTGCGCCCTCCGCGTCGGACGCCGCTCCGCCCCGGCCGTGGCCGACGAGGACGTCCCGGCCCAGTACCAGGACGTCACCGCCTTCCAGGAACGGCCCCGTCGCCGATGCCATCTCGGACAGGGGCACCGGTGACGGCGGCGGCATCACCGAGCAGCGCGCACCGCGGGCCGCGGCCTGCGCGAGGACGGGACGCAGCCCGAAGCGTTCCTTGAAACGGGCCGGCAGCCGCAGGGCGGCCTCGATGACGTGGTCACCGACGACGATCATCGGATCACGGACGAACGTCTGCGTGCTGAACCGGTCGCCCTCGCCCCCGTACGCGCGCAGCTCCGGATCGGTCAGCTCCCGCGGACGGTGCACGACCACCCCGCGGCCGGTCAGGAAACGGACCAGTCCGTCGATCTGCTCGACGCTTCTGCCATGGCCCTCGGGGTCCGCGTCGGACCAGAGCTTCCCCGCCCAGCGCGGCAGCTGCCGCCGGGTTCGGTCGGGCAGGAAGCGCAGTGCTCCGGGCAGCCCCGCACCGAGCTGTTCCGGGATGCGGAAGTCGATGACGCGGCCCACCACCGCCTCCTTCAGGACTCCCCATTCGTGGGTGACGTTGATGCGGCCGTGCGGCCCGGATGCGGTCATGACGGTGTGATCCCTTCTTCGGTGGGAGGCGGGGAGGTGGCCGGGTCACGGGCCGGCCCGGGTCCGGAGCGCGGGGGCGGCCTCGGCCTCGAGGAGGCCACGCGACCGGCGGACATATCCAGTGTTTCGCGGCGAACAGCCCCGTGCATCGCCGAAAGGGTCCACGGGCCGCCGCACATTTCGGATGACCCGTCCCAACGGAACGTCATCCTCCGGAACGACCTGCCGACGGGAAGGTGATGCGTCCGGCCGTCCCGCACCCCGTGTGCCCGGGCCGGCCGGCGGCCCGCCCGCGTGGTGCTCCGGGACGCGGGTCGGCATCGCGCTCGATCGCCGGGGCCGGCGGCTCCGCCCCCGGTCCGTGGGCGTCGGCCTCGCCGGCCGCGTCCGGCCTCCTCAAGGCATGCGGTCCCAGAAGCCGAGGTTGTGTTCGCGGTGGTAGTCGACGGGCCCGAGGCGCCCCGGCGCCAGTGACTGCGTGTACGGCCGGCCGACGGGGCGCGGGCGGTAGGGGGGCCAGGCGGGCAGGCCGGCACCGCGAGGGGCGCCGGTGCGGGCGAACGCGGCCCAGTACCCGGTCATCGTGGCCGACAGGCGGCGCTGCGCCCGGGTGAACAGCGGCTCGGCCGCCTCGTCCTCGAACAGGTACGGGATGTCGCCCGCGTGGAAGGCGCCGAAGTCGAACTGGCCGGGCAGCGGCAGGAACATCGGCGCGTCACGGTCGGCGAACTCGTACGCGTACACCGGCACTCGCCGTGCCAGCGCGTCGTGCTGGGCCTGCGTGCCGCGCGCCCACATGCGATCGGTGATCACGGCGGCCCACGCCAGCGCGGGGGACGGGAACGCGGACGTGGGGTACTCGGCCCGCACGCGCTTGGCCGGCTGCTCGCCGAACGCGGTGCGCAGCGCCCGGTCGTAGTCGGCTTCGGTGAACGGTTCGCCCACGGCGTCGTGGAGCATTCCGACGAACGTGCGGTGCTCGTCGCGGGTCGCGCCCGACAGGACGGGCACGGGGTGGAACCGTCCGGCGCGCAGGGCCTCGGGCGGCAGTTCGGGCAGGGTGGCGTTGCCGTACCCGAACACCTGGAAGGCGTTCATGATGTGAGGCACGTCGAGGATCGTCCCGACGGGCAGGGCGCGCAGGCAGGCGAGGGTGCGTTCGGGACGCTCGTCACGGCAGCCGAGGGACGAGGTCGTCTCGCGCGTGATGTCCTCCATCTCCCGCCCGCTCCGCCAGGCGTACCACCGGTATCCCGGCACGCCCGGTCCCATGGCACCGGCCGGCATGTCCATCATGGCCTCGCCGCTCGCCATGACGGCCCGGTGGAACAGGCCCCGGGACGCGGGGGACGTCAGATGCCCGGCGACGGCGGACGCGCCGAACGACACGCCGGCCACGGTGACGTTGCCGGGGTCGCCGCCGAAGGCCCGCACGTTGTCCCTCACCCAGGCCAAGGCCGCCCGCTGGTCCTGGAGGCCGAAGGTGCCGGCTCCTTCCAGGCCCGGCAGGGCGAGGCCGCCGAAGACGCCGAGACGGTAGTTGACGGTGACGACCACCAGGCCCCGCCCGGCGAGCCGGCGCCCGTCGAAGAAGGAGCCCGCGCCCACCGAGCCGTCCCCGTAGATCCATACGAGCACGGGCGAGGCCCGCCGCGGCTGCGGGGCCGGCGGTGTGGTGACGTTCAGGACCAGGCAGTCCTCCTCCGTGCTGGAGACCGGCGCGTACCGCGAAGGCACCTGCGGGCACGGCGGACCCGGCTCGGTGGCGTCCCTGACGCCCTTCCACGGCCGTACCGGGCGGGGCGGCGCCCACCGGTGGACCCCCTTGGGG
Source organism: Streptomyces sp. NPDC052701 (assembly GCF_040678355.1). NCBI lineage: Bacteria > Bacillati > Actinomycetota > Actinomycetes > Kitasatosporales > Streptomycetaceae > Streptomyces > Streptomyces sp. NPDC052701. The sequence goes on along the minus strand of NZ_JBFATO010000001.1, from coordinate 607,067 downwards.
GCCCCGGCGTAGGGGATGCCCCGGAAGATCCGGTACGGGCCCGAGCGGGTGCCGCGGACCAGGCCCGCGTCCGTGCGTACCGTCTCACCGGCGGTGGCGGTGGCCGCGTCCCGGGCTTCGGCCGCTGCCTGGTCGGACGGCGCGGCGGCGGCGAGGGGCAGGGCGCAAACCGCCATCACCACGGCCGTCCAGCGGAGGGGGCTGCGAAGCGTCACGCCGGAAAGCCTTCCCGCCACGGACGACCCCGGCGCGTGGACGCACCCCGGGCGACCCGATCGGACGCAGGACCGGGCCCGGAACGCCTCGGCCGCGGGCAAGGCGCTCGATCCGGCATCCTGCGATCGCGGGTTCCGGTCCCCGCCCGCGCAGCACGGCCCCTCCACCCCGGTGCCGGCCGGCACCATGCCTCAACCGTCCACAATCATTGACAGTTCGGCCGGGAATCCAGCAGGATCGATCCAGACCGATGATCGCCTCGTGCGTACGGACTCGGCTTCTGTGCTGCACAGGAGCCCACGTCACGGCCCAGGCCGACTGTTTCCATCCCCGCACGGGCCTGATGGGCAGAGCACCGCGATGGGAGGAGCACATGCCTTTGAGAGCCCGGCCGGGCGACTTCGGGATCGCGGCGCCTTGCGGACCGCCGTGCCGGGCCGCTGCCGCCTCCCCCCGCAGCCGGGGTGTCGCACCCGATCTCAGCTGGACGTCCCGAACCGGCACCAGGCGGTCCTGATGCCGGAGATCGGCGGGGGCACAGACGCTCGCCGCGGCTTCCGTCATTCCTCATGACGAAGCCGCCGTGAGCAAGGCGGAGGCCGGTCATCCGAGCACCCATGGCCGGCCTCCGCCGCATGAGCCGAGTGCCTGTCGAGGAAGTCCTGTTCCGGCTGCGGCTGACGCACCCGGACAGCACCATCGTCTGGGCGACTCCGGCTATGCCGGGCAGCTCGCCACCTGGGCGAAGAAGCACCTCGGCCTGACGCTCAAGATCAGGCGCATCACCTGCGGACAGTCCCGTCGGACAGGCCAACCGGCATCCCGCGAGAACGACAAGGGCTGACGGTCGCCCGGACCACCGCCCCCCTGCTCCAGCCGTGTTGCCCGTCCCCTCGCCCTCCCGCGGCGAAGCCTGTCCCAGTTGGCGCCGGAAGGAGCATCGTCCGCAACTATCAGGCCAGTTTCTTCGAACTGTCGTATTTCGCGGGAGACGACTGAACATCGACGATCACCTGCCCGTGAAATGGGCATGGAACCCACTAGCTCCACCTGCACCCCCTCTGCACTGCATCGATTACCCTCTGCGCTGCCACGATTACCCTCACCCGTCGCACCGGTCGGCCCGTCACGATTGGGCTGGCTGGACGCGTTGCGCGGTATCGCGGCACTCGTCGTGGTCTTCGACCACTCGTCCTACGCCTTCATGGCGGAGTTCCGCCGGGAATTGATGCCGCAGTTCAACACCAGCCGGTACGGCATCATGGTGTTCTTCCTGGTCAGCGGCTACATCATTCCCGCGTCCCTCGAACGCCGGGGCTGCGTCCGGACTTTCTGGATCGGGCGGTTGTTCCGCGTGTACCCGCTGTGGGCGGCCGTCGTCATCGCGGCCCTGGCCGCCCATCTGTTGGGCTTTGCCGAGATCCGGTCCTTCGACGGCCAGAGCGCCGCCACGGTCGCCGTAGCCCACGTCACCCTGCTCCAGGAACTGCTGGGGACGCCCAATCTCCTTCTCGTCCTGTGGACGCTCTCCTATGAGATGGCCTTCTATCTGCTGGTCGTTGCTCTCTTCACGGTCCGCCTTCACCAGCGGTCGGCAGCGACGGCAGTCATCCTGGCCGTGCTCGCCGCCGTGAGCGTGATGACGGGAAGCGTGCTTCCGGCCTCTGCCCTCTCCGGAACGGTCGGCACCGGACCGCTGGTAGCGCTCGCTTCGATCGTCATGGTGGCCGCCATCTGCTGCGCGAGCGCCGGGTCACCCGCGCTTCGCGTGTCCGGCGGCGTGCTGGGCGGGGCGCTGGCGCTCGTCCTGGTCCCGTTCAACGGCACGGTCCCCCCGTGGGAGGGGCTGGTGATCCTTGCCGTGATGTTCCTCGGCACCGCCGTCTACCGGGCCGAACATGGTCAGGACCCCTGGCGGTACGCGGCGTGCGCCGCCGTCGTGGTGGCCGGCTGCGCCATGGGGAGCGCGTACGGGTACGGCGACGGATCGCATTTCACACGACGCGGTTGGATCGTGGCATTCCTGCTGGCCGTGCTCACCTTCGGTGTCGGACTGGCGTTGCGCCGCCGGCGGATACCGCGCCGGCTGACCGGGCTGGGAACGATCAGTTACTCGGTCTACCTGGTGCATCCGGTGCTCCTGGCGGTAACCGACGGCACGATCGGCCGGTGGCGGCGGGACAATCTCGCCCTCCAAGTGGCCTTCTACGCCGTGCTGTTACCGCTGTGCGGGCTGACCTACCGTTACATCGAAGCGCCGGGCCAGGCATGGGGCCGGAGGCTGGCACGCCGCTTCCGGCCTCGACGCCGACCGGGCCGGAGGACGACTCCGGCGGTTTCGGGTTCGCCAGACACCAGGACACGGGCATGCCCTCGGCCGTGGTGAGGAGGTGGAGCCGAAAGCCCCAGAAGAAGCGGGAGTGGCTGCGGCAGTAGCCGTATCCGGCATGGCCGGCCAGGTCGCAGTGTTCGACGGTCTCGCGGAGGGATCGCGACGGGTGGGCCGGGGCGAGGAGGACCGCCTCGAACCCCGCGCCCCTATCCGCCTTCATCCGCTTCGCCCGGCGTTCCGGGCCCGGCTGTAGCCGCGTCGATCACCTGCTTCAGCCGAGCCGTATCCGTATGCGGCCACCGTGGGTTTCGGGATTCCTGCCACGGACGGGTACCGCGTGCGCCATCGGTTGACGAGCTTTCTCCACGCTGCAGCCGATTCGTCACGCCGTCGCCGGCACTCCGTCCTTCCCGGCGGCCAGCATGCGCATCAAGACCGGAGCGGCACGTACCGCACCACCCGCCGCTGAGACTGCCGCTGCCCGGCAGGGTGGGCCGCGCGGGCGGGGCCGTTCGGGTGGCGGGGGATGAGCGATGAGGCCGCCGATCCAGGGGAAAGGGCGTCAGCCTTCGCGGCTGGGGAGCATGGCCAGGGCCTGGGAGCGCTGTGCGACGAGGTCGTCGTAGGTGCCGTCGCGCTCGGCCCAGCGGTGCATGAGGACGTCCTTCACGAGGATCTCGTGGGGGGTGGGGTCCTGCGCGAGCAGGCGCATGACCTCGGTGGCGAAGTCGTCGAGCGCCAGCGCGTGCGGGTTCACCTTTTCCTGTCCTGCCGTGGCGACGGCCGGGGGGACGAGCTCGACGACGCCGACACCGGTGCCGTCGAGCTGCGCGCGCAGCGCCTCCGAGTAGGCGTGCACTGCGGCCTTCGAGGCGGCGTAGCTGGGCATGGGCGGAAACGGCAGGAAGGCGATTCCGGAGGTGACAGTGATGAAGGTGCCGGCGCCCCGCTGGAGCAGGTGGGGAGTGAAGGCGTCGATGACCCGGATGGTGCCGAGCAGGTTGGTGTCGATCGTCGTTGCCGCCGCCTCGAAGTGCGCCGGGTCGCGCAGGTCCTCCAGGAGCATGACCCCCGACATGGTCACCACGGTGTCCAGCTCGGGGTACCGGGCGAGTGCGGCATCACGAAGAGATTCGACGGAAACACTTTCCGTGACGTCGACATCAAACGTGCCGAAGCCTTCTTCGGCGAGTTCCGAGAGTGCCTCCGGGCTGCGGCCGCCAACGGCCACGGTGCTGCCCGCTGCGGCGAACCGGCGAGCCAGCTCCCGCCCGATACCCGAGGTTCCGCCGACGATGAGAACGGTGCGGTTGGAGAGATCCACGAGGCCTTTCCTTCAGTTCAGGGCGCCGACCGTGTTCAGGCCCGGCGCGGACTGCGACGTTCCCGCAGTCTTGGCGGAATCGGCCTGGTGTGGCAGGGCCCCGGTCTTCCCTGGTCCTGTCGGGGCCCCCTCTGCGACACGCGCACCGCATTACGGTGTCGGTATGAAGGATGAGGAATCCGGCAACCGGCTCGGCAGCTACCTTCGTGCCCGGCGTGAGCTGGTCTCCCCGGCGCAGGCAGGACTCCCGCCCGGCGGCAACCGCCGCGTGCCCGGCCTGCGCCGTGAGGAAGTCGCCCTGCTCGCCGGGATCAGCCCCGACTACTACCTGCGCCTGGAACGGGGCCGTGACAAGAACCCCTCACCGCAGGTCCTCGAATCACTCGCGCGCGTCCTGCAGCTCGACGACATCGAACGGACGTATCTGCTCGGCCTCGCGGCGGCGCGCCCCAGGGCGCCGCGCCGCAGGCGGCCCGAGCACGTGCCGCCGCGGGTGCACGAACTGCTGGCCCACCTTCAGATCCCCGCATTCGTCGAAGGGCGCGCGTTCGATGTCCTGGCTTCCAATCCCATGGCCATCGCGCTCTCCCCCCGGCTGCGGCCCGGCCTGAACCGGCTGCGTTCCCTCTTCCTCGACCCTGAGGAACAAGCCTTCCACCAGGATTGGACCAAAGCCGCCGCTGATTTCGTCGCCGCCCTTCGCACCACCATCGGGGACGACACCGACAATCCCCGGTTCGTCGAGCTCGTCGGAGAACTCGCACTGTCCAGTCAGCGGTTTCGCACCCTGTGGGCGCGCCACGACGTCCGCAGTCTCGACGGAGGCACGATCACGGTCAACCATCCCGTCGTCGGTGAACTACGCCTCCACCGCGACAAACTCCCCATCGACGACGTCATCCTCGTCGTCTACTACCCCGACAAGGACAGCGACAGCGACGAGAAACTGCGGCTCCTCGCCGCCCTCTCACACACCGAGTCCCCCGGCGCAGCACACGACGGACCGGCGGGCGACCCGCGTCCAAAGACACCCTGACGAACACACGCCGTCCCGGCGCCGCAACCAGAACGCCCGCACCCTTTCGCACGCCCGGGGCAATTCTCCCCGGACGACCGCAGGTGGTGGCCGGCCGCCGCGCGTCCGAGTGCCGGCGCAGCAACGACGCCTTGCCGTCCACCCCGTACCGCGATAGCTCCGCCAGGCGTCGCGGCGGTGTCCCCGACACGTCCAGGGCGCCCATCCCGAGCGTGGCGATGGCCGGAGCACACGATCAGACGAAGGCCGCCTCAGTGTTCGGCGAACATTCAGGTGGGCGGCCTGGTTCGAGGAGCATTTCGACTCGTCGATAGCCTGCGTCACCATGATGCGCGCTTGGCTCTTACCGATGCTGCTTGTGCTCAGCGGCTCGGCCGTCGCGACCGGGCAGATTTTCAAAGGGGGCCCCGGCTCGGCCGCAGCACTCCTGCTGGCGTTCTTGGCGCTCGCCGGCGTGAACTCGCCTCTGATCTTCCCGAGGTCGATCGGTGCGCGGGAGGCACAACGCCGCAGCGCGGTCGACGGCCGGCCGGTCGTCTACTGGCGACCGGGCTGCAGATACTGCATACGCCTGCGTATCCGGCTGGGCCGCAGCGCCCGCCAGTTGCACTGGGTCAACATCTGGCACGACCCGGCAGCAGCCGCAGCGGTGAGAGCAGCCAACGACGGCAGCGAGACCGTGCCGACCGTGGTCGTGGCGGGCCGGCCACACACCAACCCCGATCCCGAATGGGTGCGCGGGCAGCTCTCCCCTTCCGCGTGATCAGAAACCTCGCCCTACCGGAGAGGCACCCAGCGGATCGGGCAACTCCCTTTTGCGGTCAGTCAGTTCATGGCGAGGCGCCACTCCATCATGATCTGTCACCCGGGTGATCCCTGGGAACGGACCACAACGACAAGCGATCGCGTTGCGCGGACACCATCCGCCTGCCGAGCGGTCACGCCGCACGGAAACAACGGGAACACCGGGGAGCCGGGCACCCGTCCGCCACGGTGCGCTCCTGTTCGCTCAAGACCGGCTGCGCGGAACCCTCACGCGGTCCTCGTCGAACTCCTCGCACTCGAAGCGGAACCTCGGGCCGGCGAAAGGGCTGCCCGGGAAGTCCCCCGTGACCGTACAGGCCACGACCCGGTTCCCGCGCTGCGCCGGCGGCTGGGCCGCGGCGCTCGGGCGGGGTCCGGATGCCGTCGCGGTCCGGTTCGGCCGTCAGGCCGTCCAAGTGCTCGGCGCCGCGGGAGACGAGTATGACGCTGTGGCCGGCGGTCCCGAGGCGACGGGCCGTGGCGAACCCCGGCCCGCCCCCCGGCACGACACGCCCGGCATCCCGCGGGTCGGGCGAATGGGGCGGGCCCCGGGAGAAGGTGTTCCTCTCCGCGTCACAGAAGTCGAGCCGGACCCACGACCCGCGTACACGGCCGGGCACCGATCCTCCGGGTCGTGCCGTACGGCCGTGTTCTGTACCCTCCCAGCGGAGGCTGTAGCGATGCACCACCGTGCCCACCGTTTCCCCCGGCCGGCCGCCCCGGGTCGGCGGCCGTCGGAGACAACGCTGTTCAGCGGCGTGTACGGGCTCGTCCTGGCCAGTGCGCTGGCGGCCGCGCTCGACTCCCCCGGCGAGGCGGCCGACCCGGGATCGGACGCGCTGTGGGTCCTGCTCACCGCCCTCGCCTCCGCGGCCGCCCACGGCTACGCCCACGTCGTCGCGCACCGGGTGTCGGCGGACCGTGAGGGTGCCGGGGTCGGGCTGCGTGCGATGCTCGCCGAGTGGCCGGTCGTCGCGGCGGCTGTCCCCACCGTCGTGCTGCTGCTGACCGCGGTCCCCTCCTGGTGGACGGAGACCGAGGCGGTGAACACGGCGCTGGTGCTCAACACCTTGCTGCTCGCGGGGTGGGGGGTGTGGACCGCACGCGGCGCCGGCCGTGGCCGGGCGGCCTCGCTCCGAGCCGGGCTCGCCGACATGCTGATCGGCCTGGTGATCATCGCGGCCAACGCCCTGATCAAGTAGCAGCTACGGCCGTCGGCTTCAGCCTTCCCGGGCACCCCGTCCGACGCATCCGACGCGGCTTGCGCCGAATCCGGCACCGCGCCGGCCTCGTGGGCGGATGCCTCGCCGGGACCGGGCTCCCCCTCCAAGGGCGTCGGCGGGGCCCTGGGACCGGTCCACGCGGCGTGCGGGGCGTCCGGCCCTGCGGTTCGTGGAGCGGGCCGGCTGTCGGGTGTTCGGCAGGGGTCCCTCAGCGTGACACGCGCAGGGAAGCGTCCAAGGCGGTCATCAGCTGTGCGACGCGGTCCTTGCCGGCCGGCGCGAGGGGGTACCGGCCGAGAACGTCGATCAGGACCGGTGTGGCGCGCTGCCGAGCCCGCTCGATCGCCTTGTTCCCGGCCTCGGGATCGTCGCCCGCGTCGATTTCGGCTATGCGCGCCGCACTCGCGGCGGCACGCAGGATGTGGCCCACCTGGTGAGCCTTCGCGATCGGGTGGAGGTACGCGGCGGACGCGGCATCGCCGGCGGCTCGCGCGGCGAGACGTGAGGCTTCGGTGGCGGCTTCCTTCGCCGCTCGGTGCGCGTCCAACGAGGTGACACGCTGCAGCTTGGTCCTCCTCGCGTCGTTGACGAACTCCCATGCGGCGTCAAGGGCCGCGCGAGGCCGGGCATCACCGGGGTTGGCGTCCTCGAACACGGGGAGCACTTCCTGAGCGGTCTCCGCCACGTAGCGTGCCACGACTCGCAACTCGTCCATGGTCAGCTCGAAGTCACCGGACACGGTCGCCGTCATGGGACAAAGCATCTCACGGGCGTTCTGCCTGATCGCCGGTCGCGCCGTCGGGCGCGGGCGCCGGGGCGTTCCGCACCGCGGGCCTCCGCCGGAGCTCCCGGACGTCCCGGCTGCAGCAGCCCGGGCGGCGGCCGGGACGGAGGAACTCGTCCTCAAAGCGCCGGACTCCCTCGCGAAGGGGGTGCGCGGCCGACGGAAGCACAGGAGGCGCGGGACCAGCCAGGGCGCCTCGCCGGCTCGTCCGGCGGCGAGGGGGCGAGGGGGCGAGGAGACGAGGCGGCGAGGGGGCGAGGCCAGGGGGCGGCGGGCCGTGGCGTTCACGCTCTGTGCCCGGGTTCCGGCGCGCGGTCCAGTGGCCGGCGCAGGAACGGTGCGAGGAGGTTGCGGTAGCCGCTGGTGGGCGCCAGGCCCAGTTCGCTGCGCAGTTGCCGGCGGTAGGTGTCGTAGAAGCGCAGCGCGTCGGCGACGTTCCCTTCGGCGAGGTGGATCTCGCTCACGCAGCGGTGAGCGCTTTCCCGCAAAGGGTCCGCCTCCAGTGCGGCCATGGCGAATTCCATGGCCGCGCCCATCTGCCCGGACTCACGCAGTCGCCTGCTGCAGGTCTCCAGGGCGTGCAGGCGCGTCTGGCGGAAGTGCTCGCGCACCACGAGCAGCCAGCTCTCGCCCCAGTCGGGCAGAAGGTCCTGGCGCAGGTAGGCCGGCACCGCCGGCGACCGGGCGGTGAGCTGGTGGGTGGTGAGGTCGCGCACGATGCGGTTGGCGGCGTGCAGATCGACCTGGACGTCCTGGTCCAGCCGGAGGTGTTCGCTGTCGCAGACGATCATCTGGCAGGGGCCGCCGGCACGGGACAGGCGCCACAGGGCGGAGCGCAGGCTGGCGGCGGAGCGCCGGTCGGGCAGGTGCGGCCAGAGCAGTGCGGCCGCGCTGCCGCGGGCCAGGCCCTGCGCGTGGATCGCGAGCAGCACCAGCACCCTCTGCGTGGTGGGCGCCAGGTAGGTGTGTCCGTGCGGGAGGCGGAGCGCGAAGCGGCCGAGCAAGGACACCTCCGCCCGGGGCCGGGGCGGGTGATCGCGGTCGACAGGGATGACTGTCATGTCGGGCTCTCCACGTGGTTTCCGGGAGACGGACAGGACTGTCCGAGTTGTCCGATATGCCGCGAGTCACACGTGCCCCGCGTTCGGGTCCCCGTTCCCGGGGTTCCCGCCGGGCGGATCCGGCCCCTGTGCGTGTGGGCGGCGTCACGGGCGCATCACCGCGCCGCCGCCCTGCGGTTTTCGCGGTTCCCGGCGGCGCGGACCCACCGCCGGGCGGGGCTCGCGGGCCACCGGTACGGCTGTGCGAACACGGTGGGGCGATCGCCGGTAGAGGCACGGACACGTGACGGTGACGGGGGCGGCCTAGCGTCGTGGCACGGGCGGACGAGCGCCGGCACCGGACTTGTCCCCGCCTCGGCCGAAACCGCACCTGCGATCAGGGGAACGCCATGTTCCGACACACTCAGAAGCTCCAGTTCGAGGCCCGGCCGGAGAAGCCGGACCCGGCGTACGCGCACAAGCTGCAGGAACTCGTGGGCGGCGCCTACGGCGAGATGTCCGTGATGATGCAGTACCTCTTCCAGGGGTGGAACACCCGCATCCAGGGCAAGTACAAAGACCTGATCATGGACACCGCCACGGAGGAGATCGGTCACGTGGAGATGCTCGCCACGATGATCGCGCGCCTCCTGGAAGGGGCCCCCGCCACCGCGACCACCAAGATGGCGACCGCCGACCCGGCCGTCGGCGCGGTCCTGGGAGGCATGGACCCGCAGCAGGCCATCGTCGCCGGCGGCGCGGCGCTGCCCGCGGACAGCAACGGCTACCCCTGGAACGGCCGGTACGCGATCGCCAGCGGCAACCTGCTCGCCGACTTCTACGCCAACGTCGCCGCGGAAGCGCAGAGCCGGCTGCAGACGGCCCGGCTGTACAACATGACCGACGACCCGGGCGTGAAGGACATGCTCAAGTTCAACCTCGCCCGCGACACCGTGCACCAGAACCAGTGGCTCGCGGCGATCGAGCAACTGCGCGAGGACGGCCTCGAGGGCGTGGTCGTCCCGGGCGGGTTCGAGGACGTGGAGTACCGCGAACACGCTCAGACGATATGGCACCTGTCCGACGGGGCCGAGTCCGAACTCGGCCTGTGGGCCGGCGGCCCGACTCCGGACGGCGACCACGAGTTCAGCGTGCTGCGATCCCCCGAGCCACTGGGGGACCTCGCCGTGCCCCCGCCGCCCGACCCGAAGCTGTACGCCACCTACGACGGCAGCCGGGGCGAGCCCAAGGGCCCGGTGCTCGGCACCGAGACCGGCCTGAAGGGCAAGATCAAGGACGCGATAACGCCGGACGACTGAGCGCGCGGACCGGGCCCGCCGGCCGGCGGGCCCGGTCCGGCCGTCTTCCGAGAGGAGCACCATGATGCGTCACTCCGTCGTCTCCGCGCCGCCGCGTCACGCAGTGACCCGCCTCGTGCTGAGCGGCCTGTACGCGCTGTCCGCCGTCGTCGGCCTCCTGTACGGCGGCCCTACGCACCAGGCCCTGGCCGTCGTCCTCCTGATCACCGCCCTCGCGGGGCTGCTGTCGGCGAAGGCGGCGCGCCGCCCGGGCCCGCCGCGCGGCGGGCCCCTGCCGGGGAGGCGGCATGCTTGACCCGGCCTCCACCGAACGGGTACCGAACACGCCGCTCGCCCCACCGGCCCGCGCGCCGTCCGTCACGGCCGAGCCCGTGGCCGAGCCCGTCCTCGGGAGCCGGCCGGCACCGAGGACCGCGACCGGTTCCCGGCCGCGGATGGTCCTGGCGATGCTCGGCCCGGCGTTCGTCGTGTCGGTCGCCTACGTGGACCCCGGCAACTTCGCCACCAACATGACGGCCGGCACCCGCTACGGGCCCATGCTGCTGTGGGTGATCGCCGCCGCGAACATCATGGCCGTGTTCGTCCAGTACCTCGCCTGCAAAGCGGGCGTCGCCACGGGCAAGGACCTCCCCCAGCTGTGCCGGGCGCACACCCCCCGCCCGCTGAACCGGACGCTCTGGCTGCAGGCGGAACTCGTCGCGATGGCCACGGACCTGGCCGAGTTCGTCGGCGGCGCCGTCGCCCTGCACATCCTGTTCGGCATCCCCCTGCTGCCCGCCGCCTTCATCGTCGCGGCCGCCTCGCTGCTGCTGCTGACCCTCGCTCCCGAGGGACGGCGCCGCTTCGAGATCGTGACCGCCGCGCTCCTGCTGGTCATCCTCGCCGGCTTCGTCTACCAGGCGGCGGCCGCCGGTGCGTGGAGCGGTGCCCTGTCCGGCATGCGCCCCCGCTTCGCCGACACCCAGAGCATCCTCCTGGCCACCGGCATGATCGGCGCCACCGTCATGCCGCACGTGATCTATCTCCACTCCTCGCTGGCGCGCAGCCCCGCCCGGTCCTCCTGGGAGCGCAAACGCCGCGCGCTGCGCGCCCACCGCTCCGCGCTGTTCATCGCGCTCGGCATCGCGGGACTGGTGAACGCCAGCATGCTCACCATCGCCGCCGCGGCCCTGCACGGAACCGGCACGCGGGAGACGCTCGAGGCCTTCCACGCCGGTCTGGGCAGTGCCCTGGGCCCCGGCGCCGCGTTCGCGTTCGCGCTCGCCCTGCTCGCGTCCGGGTTGGCCTCCTCGGGGGTCGGCACCTTCGCGGGCCAGGTCATCCTGCGCGGTTTCCTCGGGCGCCGCATCCCGCTGACGGTACGCCGCCTGGTGACCATGGCACCGCCCCTGGTCGTCCTCTCCCTGGGCGTCGATCCGACGCAGGCACTCGTCCTCAGCCAGGTCGTGCTGTCCTTCGGGGTCCCCTTCGCGCTCGTTCCCCTGCTGATCTTCACGGCACGCAAGCGGATCATGGGGGCTCTGGTCAACCGCCGCATCACCACGGTGGCCGCCGTCGTGGTGAGCACCGTGATCAGCGCGCTCAACGTCCTGCTCCTCGTGCGCACCTTCACCGCGTGACGCCGACCGCGGATCCCGGCGCGGTCCGGTCGCAGCGAGGCGGACCGGACGGAGGCCCCCGTGGCGGATCGCGCCGGCCGGCGCGCAAGGGCCGCCCTCCCCGGGGCGGCCGGCGCGCAAGGGGCCGCCTCTTCCGGAGACGGTCGCCCCTCCCGGAGACGGCCGGCGCGCCCGGGGGGGAAAGGGCGAAGCACCCGGCAGCGGGGCGTCGGCCGGGCAGGTGCCCGCACGGCCGGTCGCCGCCGAGGGACACGCCGCCCGGTCACCGCCGGCCGCACGGACGCGTGGACGGCCCGGGAGCGCCGGCCGTCTCACGGGGTGGTGGGGAAAGCGGCGGGTGCGGCGACCGAGCGCACCGCGGCCGCGCTCATCGTGCGGCGAAGAGGGCGAACGCCCCCGCCCCACCGCCCAGGAGCAGCAGCTGCACCGTGCCGGGGACGCGCCACCCCAGAGCGAGCAGACCACCGCCGGTGACCACCGCGCCCCCGGTCAGGAACCACATCGCCTGCCGGGCGGCCCGAGGGGCATCCGGTGGATTGGACTGGTCGTAGCCGTCGGCCCACCCCGTCATCCCGTAGCCGTACAGCAACCACGCGATCACCATCAGGTCGACCAGGAACAGCACCGCACCGACCCCGGCCTGCCGGCCGGCCGACGGCCTGCCCACGCTCTTCATTCCCACCACCGTTCCGGCTCCCGCCCGTCCTGCGCCGAGCGCATGGGACGCAGCATGCGGCCTCGGCCCGCACCACGCATGAGTACGCCTACTCAGGCGACCCGGACGACCGCTGCGGGCGCCTTGTCGAGCCCGGCCCGTGGGCGTGCCGGACCCATGCCGCAGGGCGGGCCGACCGCGGCTTCTTCCCGCTGCCGCCCGTCGTCGGTTTCCGCCCCGCGGGCCGGCGGCGGGGCGGGCACCCCCGCGTCGGGGGCGTCCGCCCCGCCGTGCGGGTCAGGCCGGCGTCCTGACCGCCGAGCCCGCCCGGTCCGGCTCCCGTACCACGCGGCGGCGTCGGGCCGGCACGAGCAACGGGTTGGCGACGCCCCAGGCCGCGCCTTTGCAGACCAGTTCCTTGTAGACGGCGGCGGCCCGTCCCGTCAGGGCCGCCCGCACGGCGCGGTCGTCGGCGGTCACGTACTGGATCAGGCCTTCCCTGCGGCCCAGCGAGATGCACTGGTTGAAGTAGCGGATCGGCACCTTCGGGAGCTTCCCGCCGGTCAGGCGCGCCGCGATGGCGTCGGCGGCCTGCCACGCGGTGGGAACGCCCGAGGCGCACGACATCCGCAGCGGCTTGTCGCCGGGGCCCCTCACCAGGGCCGCGTCGCCGATGGCGTACACCTCCGGGTGCGAGACCGAACGCATGGTCCGGTCGACCACGATCCGGCCGGTGCCGGTGACCTCCAGGGTGGTGGCCTTCGCGATCGGGTGGACGGCGAAGCCGGTGGTCCACACGGTGACCGCGGCCGGGAGGGACGTGCCGTCGGCGGTGGCGACGCGGTCGGCCTCGACGCCGGTGACGTCGGCGTGCTCGTGCACGGTGATGCCGAGCCTGTCGAAGACCTTCCGCAGGTGCCGGCCGCCCTTGGACGAGAGCCGGTCGCCGAGGCCGCCGCGGGTGACGAGGGCGACGTCGAGGTCCGGGCGGGCCTCGGCGATCTCGGCCGCGGCCTCCAGGCCGGTGAGGCCGCCGCCGACCACGACCACGGGCTGCCCGGCGTCCAGGCGGCCCAGGCGCTCGCGCAACCGCAGCGCTCCGGGCCGGCCGGCGATCTCGTGGCCGTGCTCGGCGGCGCCGGGGACGCCCTGGTCGTTCCATCCGCTGCCGAGGGCGTACACGAGGGTGTCGTACTCCAGCTCTTCGGCACCGTCCGCGTCGAGGACGGCGACGGCCTTGCGGTCGGCGTCGACACCTGTGACCTTCGCGATCCTCAGTTCCACGCCGGTGCCCGCGAACATCTCCCCGAGGGGGCGGGACTTGAGGTCCTGGCCGACCGCGAGCTGGTGCATCCGGACGCGCTCGACGAAGTCGGGCTCGGCGTTGACGAGGGTGATGGCGACGTCTTCGGGACGCAGCCGCCTGGCGAGGCGCCCGGCGGCGACGGCTCCGGTGTATCCAGCCCCGAGGACGATGATGCGGTGCTGCATTTTCTGGCTCCTGTCTTGAGCGGATTCGCCACCTGAACCGGGCAGCCCGCCGTTTCCTGACAGGAACGCGATGTGAAGCACCTCACATCGGGGTCAGAAGGCGTGGAACAGGGGTTCGCCGTGGTCGCAGGCCGCCCAGCGCCGGGTCGCGCGGTCGAGCTTGTCGGGATTGGCCTGGCTGCGGACGGCGGCGATGCCCTCCGCGGTGACCTCCAGGCACATGACGCCGATGACCCGGCCGTCGAGGACCGCCACGACGGCGGGATCGCCGTTGGCGGTCGTGGCGTGGATTTCGGGCGAGCCGCCGACCAGGGCGCGCTTGGCCCTGCCGGGTTTGAACAGGCCCCGCATGAACGTCGCGACCGCGAGAGCGCCCTCGAACGCCTTGGTGCGGGCCGGGACCTTCCCTCCGCCGTCGCCGATCGAGACGGCGTCCTGGGTGAGCAGCCGCACGAGGGGCTCGGTCCGGCCGCTGGTGGCGGCCGCGAGGAACTCGTCGAGGATCCGCCGGGCGGCGGCCTCGTCGATCTCGACGCGTGCCTTGCCGTCCGCGACGTGCTTCTTGGCGCGGTGGAAGATCTGCTGGCTGGCGGCCTCGGTGATGTCGAGGATCTCGGCGATCTCCCGGTGCGGGTAGCCGAAGGCCTCCCGCAGCACGTAGACCGCCCGCTCGTTGGGGGAGAGACGCTCCAGCAGGGCGAGAACGGCGTACGAGACCGATTCGCGCTGTTCGGCGGTGTCGGCCGGGCCGAGCATCGGGTCCCCGGCGAGCAGCGGCTCGGGGAGCCATTGGCCCACATAGGTCTCGCGCCGCGCGCGGGCCGAGGTGAGCTGGTTGAGGCACAGGTTGGTGAGAACCTTCGTCAGCCAGGCCTCGAGGACCTCGATGTGGTCGGCGTCGGCGGCCTGCCAGCGCAGGAACGTGTCCTGCACGGCGTCCTCGGCCTCGCTCGCGGAGCCGAGGAGGCGGTAGGCGATGGCCTCCAGGCGGGGCCTGAAGGCCTCGAACCGCTCCACGTCGTTCACGGTCAGGGCCATGGCCCGGATCCTAGCCCCCGCGCGACGGTCCCCGCAGTACGGCCCGCGCTGCTCGACCGGTGCTGCTCGGCCGGTGCTGTCCGGTCTCCGGACGCAGCGGATCGCGGTGCCCGGGACCGGTTCCGCGGCCGCGGACGCGACCGGCCGGCGCTCCGGGAACCGGGCCTCGTCCGGTCGGCGCTCCGGGAACCGGGCCTCGTCCGGCCGGTGTCGCGGGCATCGCCCCGTGCCGCGGCCCGCCAAGCGGAAGCGGCACGGAGGACGCCGCAGCGCGGGCGGATCCGGTGGAGATCACCGCGGCGGTCGATGCGCCGGGAGCTGCGATCGATGCGCCGGGAGCCGCGCGGTGGGACGCGGCCGGCGGCGACCGCGGACGCGGTGCGCGTCGTATGCGTGTGCGTGGCGACGGGACAGGGCGGGGCGGGATAACGACCGTGTTCCCGAGACCGGGGCGCCGCACCAGCGCGGTGCGCCGTCCCGCCGACCGGTGGGAACGGCCGGAGGCAGCCCGTTCCGTACCCTGGCGGCATGCGGATGCGCCCCACTTTGAACTGGACCCCCGCCGAGGACCTGCCGCCGGGCAGCACCGACCTGGAGCCGGTCGCCGATGCGCTGAGCGCCGGCGGTGTGCTGGTGCTCAGCGGGGCGGGCATCTCCACGGAGTCGGGCATCCCCGACTACCGGGGCGAGGGCGGGAGCCTGAGCCGGCACACCCCGATGACCTACCAGGACTTCACCGCCAGTGCTCAGGCCCGGCGCCGGTACTGGGCGCGCAGCCACCTGGGCTGGCGCACCTTCGGCCGCGCCCGCCCCAACGCCGGGCACCGGGCCGTGGCCGCGTTCGAGCGGCACGGCCTGCTCTCGGGTGTGATCACCCAGAACGTCGACGGCCTGCACCAGGCCGCCGGCAGCGAGGACGTCGTGGAACTCCACGGAAGCCTGGCCCGGGTCGTCTGCCTCTCCTGCGGTGCCCTCAGCCCGCGCCGCGAACTCGCCCGGCGGCTGGCGGAGGCCAACGCGGACTTCGAGCCGGTGGCCGCGGGAATCAACCCGGACGGTGACGCCGACCTCACCGACGAACAGGTCGGGGACTTTCGCGTGGTGCCCTGCACGGTCTGCGGCGGCGTCCTCAAACCGGACGTGGTGTTCTTCGGCGAAGCCGTTCCGCCGCGACGGGTCGAGCACTGCCGCAAGCTGGTCGGTGAGGCGGCCTCACTGCTGGTCCTGGGCTCCTCGCTGACGGTGATGTCCGGGCTCCGGTTCGTCCGCCAGGCGGCCCAGGCCGGGAAACCGGTGCTGATCGTCAACCGGGACCCGACCCGGGGCGACCGGCACGCCCTCACCCGGGTCGCGCTCCCGCTGGGAACGGCCCTCACCACCGTGGCCGGCCGGCTGGGCATCCCCGTCGGCGGTCAGGCGTCGGCCTGAAGGAGACGGTGACCGTCGGCCTGAAGGAGACGGTGACGACGGTGACGGGACGTCACCAGGGTTCATCGCGCCGGCCCGGAGGGCCGGCGCGGAGCCGCGGCGCCGAGCCCGGCTCGGCCGGGACGGCAGAGGACGGATGAACTCCCGCCCGGCACCGGCTGGTTCACGACGGCGCGCCGCTCGACCACGGTGCAGGACCCGGCATCGTCCGGCGACACCACACCGCCCGGGCCCGATCGGCGCCCCCCGCGAGAGCGCGACCGCCGTGCATCGGGCAGGCGGTCGAGGACTGTCGGCCCGAGTCCGTCGACCACTCCGCGCCTGCGCTACACTTGATCTTGCACACGCCGCCGGTACGACCGGTGGCGAGTCATGCGTCGGTGGTTCAAGGAAAGACGCCCCGCTTCCTGCGGGGAAATGCAGGTGCAAGGCCTGCCCGGCGCTCCACAGGACCCCGCCTCCGGTACTCCCGGGGCGGGGTCTCGAACGTCGCGGGCCGACCCGAGCTGCGGGCCGGTCCCGCAGGGAACCGCACCTGCCCACCGCTTCACCGGTCAGCAGCCCGGCGGCCGGAACGACATCGCCCGGACCCCGGTCGGGCAGCACATCGCGCGAGCGGGCACGCACCCTCCCGGCACTCGCCCCCGTGCGGGGCCGGTGGACGGCTGACGCGGCGGTGCGCACCGACGGACACGCAGGGGTTCCCGCGAAACCGGAACCGCAACGATTCCGTGACATCCCTCACAGCCCTTGCGGGAACTAGGCGCGCCCCATAGTAGACGCCACTCTTACGACATATGGGAATTGTCCGGCTTGGTACTGCCGCATGTCGAGCCGGGGGCGACCGCATTCCGGCAGCTCCGCAATCGGACCTGTTCCTACGGAATTCAGGGGCGCTTGACGGGGCGACAGAATTCGCGGAACGCCGCGACAGCCGGACCAGCACCGCACCTACACCCATGGCAAGGGCCGCCCGGAACTACGAGACAAGGTAGTACCGAGGCTCATTGCATTCCCCTGTGAAGCCGTCCTAGAAATGACGACCCGTAGGGCGTCTCCGCAGTTCAGGACCGGATTCTGCGCAATGCCAGCCACACGAGGGGCGCTCGGCGATTACGGAGTGAGGTCACGCATGGGGAAGCACCGCAAGAAGAGGCACCGTCGAATAGTCATCGCCGTCGCCGCCATAGGGGCCGTGGGCGTGCCGTCCGCCGCCATGGCCTGTGCCGACTGGCAGGACAGCGGAGGAGATCAGTTCTACAGCGCCGGAAAGGGCGCGGCCCAGGAGGGAACGGACGGCGTCGACCGGGGTCGCGACTGGAAAAAGAACAAGGATCGCGACGCGAGCGGCGGCAAGGACAGCGGGCCCGCTCCGGCGGCGTCGAAGACCCCGGCCGCTTCCGCGAAAACCCCGAGGGCCGTGAAGCCGAAGCCCAGGGGCACCACGCCTCCCAGCACTTCGAAGGCCACCACTTCGGCCTCGGCGACACCCACGACGCCGAGCACCCCCAAGGCCACCACCTCGGCCTCGGCGACACCCACGACGCCGAGCACCCCCAAGGCCACCACCTCGGCCTCGGCGACACCCACGACGCCGAGCACCCCCAAGGCCACCGCCCCGGCGTCCGGGGTCACCGCCCGTGTCGTGCAGCTCGTCAACGCCGAGCGCGCCAAGGTCGGTTGCTCGCCCGTGACCGTGAACGCGACCCTGACCAAGGCCGCCCAGGCCCACAGTGAGGACATGGCGGCCCACCGGAACATGTCGCACACCGGGTCCGACGGGTCTTCCCCGGGCGACCGGATCACGCGCGCCGGCTACAGCTGGAGCACCTTCGGCGAGAACGTCGCCTACGGTTACGCCACTCCCGAGCAGGTCATGGCGGGCTGGATGTCCAGCCCTGGCCACAAGGCCAACATCCTCAACTGCGCGTTCAAGGAGATCGGCGTCGGCCTCGCCCAGCCCGGCGACTACTGGACCCAGGACTTCGGAACCGCCCGGTAGGAGACGGCAGGGCAACGGGCTCTCGGCCCATGTCACCGCGGTGACATGGGCCGAGAGCCCGTTTTCCCCGGGATCCGCGGTCGCGTCCGGCACTCGGGTGTCCCCGGTCCCCCCGAACGGCCCAGTTCCGCCGCGCTGGGCGGGCACGCGCACGACAGGAATGTCACGGTATGGGAGGGGTGGGGTACAGGAGCGGATCGAGGAGGCGGAATGCCGCAGGCCGGAGTCGGCGACGACGTCGAGCGCGCTGTCGCAGCAGCGGATGCGGCCGTGGCCCCGTCCGGTCCGGGGGGCGACTTCGATCGGCTGAGCGCCGTCGCCGACGCCGTCCTGTACGAGGGCTACCTGCTCTACCCCTACCGTCGCTCGTCGCCCAAGAACCGGGTGCGCTGGCAGTTCGGCGTGCTCTTCCCCCGTGACTGGGTGGAGCGGGACGGCCCCGTCGTTCCCGGGGTCTCGGGATCGGCCGACTCCTGGTACCAGCGGACCGAGTGCCTGCTGCGCGTCCGGCAGCCGCAGGCGGTGGTGCGCGTGCGGGTGCGGTACCTGCAGATGCAGCACAAGCAGGTGGAGGAGACCGGCCGGGACGGACGGCACCGTCCGGTCGGGTCGCTGAACGCGGACGACGGCACGGTGCACCTGACCTTCGACGAGGCGGTACCGCGCGAGACGGACCTCGTCGTACGCCTGGAGGATCTGCTCGGCCCGGAGATCCTCTTCCCGGTCGGGGCACCCGCCGGGGAGGAGACCGAAGGGCTCCCCGGGGGCGCCGGGCGCGTGGTACGGCGGCGCGCCGCCGTCCGGGCGAGCACGGCCGTCGCCGCCGAGCGGCTCGGGAACGACGTCTGCCGTCTTCGGATCCGTACTGAGAACACGGGGCCGGCACCGAACCCGCGGGCCGTTCGCGACGAGGCGCTGCAGGGCGCGCTCATCGCGACGCACACGCTCGTCGGCGGCGACGGCGTGGAGTTCGTCTCGCTCGTCGACCCGCCGGCGGACCTGCTCGGGCACGCCCGCGCGTGCCGCAACGCGTTCACCTTCCCGGTCCTCGGCGGACCGCCGCCCGGGGACGCCCCGTGCGGCGAGCCCGCCGGAGGAGCCCAGGACGGGGCCCGCGGCCCCCTCCTCATCTCCTCGCCGATCATCCTGCCCGACCACCCGCAGGTGGCCCCCGAGAGTCCGGGCGACCTGCACGACGCCGCGGAGATCGACGAGATCCTGACGCTGCGCACGCTGCTGCTGACCGACCAGGAGAAGCGCGAGGCGCGCGCCACCGACCCGCGTGCCGCCCGGATCCTGGACCGGGTGGAGACCATGCCGCCGGAGGTCTTCGCCCGGTTGCACGGCACCATCCGGTCGCTGGTCCCGGCCATGCCGCCGGACCCCGCCGCGCCCTCGCCGGCCGCCGCGGCCACGGCCCCTCCCGCCCCCGTGCCCGCCCCCGCGGGCGACCGGCCGGCGTGGTGGCGGGAGGGCGCCGACGACGGCCTGTCCCCCACGACCGACACGGTGCCGGTCGACGGCGTCCCGGTGGGCGGGGGCAGCCGGGTGCGGCTGCGCCCGCGGGGCCGGGGTGCCGACGCCCAGGACATGTTCCTGGCCGGGCGGACCGCACGGGTCGCCGCCGTCTTCCACGACGTGGACGGCGGCGTGTACCTGGCCGTGACGCCGGACGACGATCCCGCGGCCGAACTGAACGGCTGGTACGGCCGCTTCCACTACTTCCGGCCCGACGAACTCGAACCGCTGGAGTCCTCGGCGTCCCCGCACGCCGCGGGTCCCGCGGAGCCGCCGGAGTTCCGGCCGTCGCGCGAGCGGCCCGGGCAGCCGGCCGGCGGACGGGGCGAAGGGCGCCCCGGTGGACGGGGCGGGGGGCGGTCCGGTGGACGGGGCGGGGGGCGGTCCGATGAACGGGGCGGGGGGCGGTCCGATGAACGGGCCTGACATCGCGGCACCGGATCGCCGGGCCGACGCCGGGCCGTTCCGCGGGCGGCCCGAGCACGCGGCGCCGCAAAAGCGGCCGATCCCCGCTCCCCCGCCGCGAAGCCGCCCCCTCCCCGCGCACCCGCCGCCCGGCTGCGAGCGGCCGGCCGCAGCACACGACCGACTCGGGGACCGACAGCAGCGGAGGCCCACGACATGACCACCGACAGCGGCACGCACGATGTTGCCACCGAGCCGAGCCGTGCCGAGGCGCGCGAAGGCTTCGAGGAGATCACCATCCTCTGGATCTCCGAGGGGATGAGCTGCGACGGCGACTCGGTGTCGTTCACCGCGGCCGGCCAGCCCGCCGTCGAGGACCTGGTCCTCGGACTCGTCCCGGGCCTGCCGAAGGTGAACCTGCACAACAAGGTGCTCTCGCCGAGCCTCGGCGGCGAGGACTTCCTCGCTCCCTACCGCGCGGCGGTCCGCGGCGAGCTAGCACCGTTCATCCTGGTCATCGAGGGTTCGATCCCGAACCAGAACATCATCGAGGGCGACGGGTACTGGACGTCGTTCGGCAACGACCCGGAGACCGGTGAACCGCTGACCCTCAACTGGTGGATCGACCGGCTGGCCCCGAAGGCGTGGGCGGTGGTCGCCGCCGGCACCTGCGCCACGTACGGCGGCATCCACGCGATGGCGGGCAACCCCACCGGCTGCATGGGCCTGGCCGACTACCTCGGCTGGGACTTCACGTCGCAGGGCGGCCTGCCGATCGTGAACGTCCCCGGCTGCCCGATCCAGCCGGAGAACTTCATGGAGACCCTCCTGTGGGTCCTCTACCACGCGGCCGGGGCAGCCCCGCCGCCCCCGCTGGACCAGATGCTGCGCCCGCAGTGGCTGTTCGGGAAGACCGTGCACGAGGGCTGTGACCGCGCCGCGTACTACGAGCAGGCCGACTTCGCCCGGGACTACAACTCCCCCAAGTGCCAGGTGAAGGTGGGCTGCTGGGGACCGGTCGTCAACTGCAACGTGCCCAAGCGCGGCTGGATGGGCGGTCTCGGCGGCTGTCCGAACGTCGGCGGCGTCTGCATCGGCTGCACCATGCCCGGCTTCCCCGACGCGTTCATGCCGTTCATGGACGAGCCGCCGGGCGGCAGCCTCTCCTCCCTCATGATCAAGCCCTACGGGGCCTTCGTCCGGCGGATGCGCGGCATCACCAACGCCGTCGTCAACCGCGAACCCAAGTGGCACCACAACAAGCCGCAGCTCACCTCCGGCTACGACCCCTACTGGCGCCCGTGACGCGCGGCCCGGCTCCCCCGCCGGGCCGCGCCCGCGCACACGCCTTCCCCCCGTCCGACGCAACGCGCAGCGAGAACAGGAACGCACATGACCACAACCGAGGACCGGACCGGGGCCGCCGGGCGGAAACCCCCGCAGATCGTGGACATGTCCTGGGACCCGATCACCCGGATCATCGGCAACCTCGGCATCTACACGAAGATCGACTTCGCCAACCGGGAAGTGGTGGAGTGCCGCAGCACCTCGTCCCTCTTCCGCGGCTACTCGGTGTTCATGAAGGGCAAGGACCCGCGCGACGCGGGCTTCATCACCTCGCGCATCTGCGGCATCTGCGGCGACAACCACACCACGTGCTCGAACTACGCGCAGCAGATGGCGTACGGCGTGAAGACGCCCCCGCTGGCGGAGCACATCATGAACCTCGGCGAGGCCGCCGAGTACCTGTTCGACCACACGATCTTCCAGGACAACCTCGTCTTCGTCGACTTCTGCGAAGCGATGGTCAAGGCCACCAACCCGGGCGTGCTGGCCCGGGCCGAGCGCACCCCGGCGCCCCGCGGGGACATCCACGGCTACCGGACCATCGCCGACATCATGCGCGCCTTCAACCCCTTCGAGGGCGAGGTGTACCGGGAGGCGCTGAAGGTCAGCCGGATCACCCGCGAGATGTTCTGCCTGATGGAGGGGCGCCACGTCCACCCGTCGACGATGTATCCCGCCGGCGTCGGCACGATGCCGCAGCCGAACACCTTCACCGACTACCTCTCCCGCCTGACCAGGGTCATCGACTTCGTCAAGGAGGCCGTGGCGCTGAACGACGACGTCTTCGACTTCTTCTACGAGGCGCTGCCCGGCTACGAGGAGGTGGGCCGCCGCCGCGTCCTGCTCGGCTGCTGGGGCGCCTTCCAGGACCCGGCCGTCGTCGACTACCGCTACGAGAACATGAACCACTGGGGCAAGGCGATGTACGTCACCCCGGGCATCGTCGTCGACGGCGAGCTGGTCACCAACGACCTCGTCGACATCAACCTCGGCCTGCGCGTCCTGCTGGGCAGCTCCTACTACGAGGACTGGGAGCACCAGGAGCCCTTCGTCACCCACGACCCGCTCGGCAACCCGGTCGACATGCGCCACCCGTGGAACCAGACCACCGTGCCGGTGCCGCAGAAGCGCGACTTCGACGCCAAGTACAGCTGGGTGATGAGCCCGCGCTGGTATCACAAGGACAGCGACTCCCACCTCGCCCTGGACACCGGCGGCGGCCCGCTCGCCCGGCTGTGGTCCACGGCCCTGAGCGGCCTGGTCGACACCCCGTACGTGAAGGCCACCGGGCACAGCGTGCGGATCTCGCTGCCGAAGAGCGAGAAGCTGCCGGAGACGACGCTGGAGTGGCACATCCCGAAGTGGAGCAACACCATCGAACGGGACCGCGCCCGGCCCTACTTCGTCGCCTACGCCGCGGCCATGGCCTTCCAGTTCCTGGAGGAGGCGATGCAGATGGTGCGCGCCGGCGAGACCAAGGTGTTCCAGAACTTCGAGGTGCCCGACGAGGCCGTCGGCGTCGGCTTCCACGAGGCGGTGCGCGGGGTGCTCTCCCACCACCTGGTGATCAAGGACAAGAAGATCGCCAACTATCATCCGTACCCGCCGACCCCCTGGAACGCCAGCCCGCGCGACAGCTACGGGACCCCCGGCCCGTACGAGGACGCCGTCCAGGGCCAGCCCGTCTTCGAGGAGAACGGGCCGGAGGACTTCAAGGGCGTCGACATCATGCGCACCGTGCGCAGCTTCGATCCCTGTCTGCCCTGTGGTGTGCACATGTACCTGGGCAAGGGGAAGACGCTCACGACGCTGCACTCCCCCACCTACGGTGCGTCCCATGACTGAGCCCGCGTCCATGCCGGTCTCGCGACCGCCCGGCGGTGCCGGGCCCGCCCTCCGGCTGGACGACGGCGAGGTGGCGGCGCGGGTCGCCCGCATCGACGAGCTGCTGGAGAAGGTGCAGACCGCGCCCGGACCCATGGCGCGCACGGCCGTCGACGCCGTCCGCACGCTCACCGAGGTCTACGGCGAGGCGCTGGCCCGGGTCCTGGACCACGCGGACGCCGTCCTGGCCGGGCGGCTGGCCGAGGACGAGCTCCTCGGGCACCTGCTCGTGCTGCACGACCTGCATCCCGAGCCGCCGGAGCGCCGCGCCGCCCGCGCCGTCGAGCGGCTGCGGCCCGCTGTGCGGGAGCGCGGCGGCGACGTGGCGCTGGACGGCGTCGAGGGGCCGGTCGCCCGCGTGCGGCTGCGCACCGCCGGATGCGGCTCCGGGTGCGGCTCGGCCTCCTCCGGAGTCGAGGAGGCGGTACGGGAGGCCGTGCTCGCCGCGGCGCCGGAGCTGACGGCGGTCGAGACCGTGCCGGAGGCGGCGTCCCGGCCCCCCGCCTTCGTCCCCGTCGACTCGCTGCTGCGCCGGCCCGCCGGGCCGCAGGGGGCGACATGACCGGCGGCGCCCTGGCCGCGCTCATCCGCTCCTCCGCCAGCCGGCGGGCCGAAGGCCCCGAGGAGCGGTGCGAACTGTGCGCCGCGCCGCTCGCGGACGACCACCGGCACCTGTACGACACCGGCCGCGAGGAGGCGCTGTGCGCCTGCCCGGCGTGCTCGGTGCTGTTCGCGGGGGACGGGGCGGGCGACCGCCAGTACCGGCTGATCCCGCAGCGGCGGGTGAAGCTGCCGCCGGTCGAGACCGGACCGCTCGGGGTGCCCGTCGGCATGGCGTTCTTCGTGCCCCGGGAGGACGGCGCGGTCGTCGCGTACTACCCGAGCCCGGCGGGGGCCACCCGGTGGGAGGTGGATGCCTCGGCGTGGCAGGAGGCGGTGTCGCGGTGTCCGGATCTCGCGGGCGTGGTACCCGAGGTGGAGGCACTGCTGGTGAACACCGCCCGGAACCTGCGGCACCACTGGATCGTGCCGGTCGACGAGTGCTTCCGGCTGGTCGCCCTCGTCCGCCGGGAGTGGCGGGGGCTGTCCGGCGGCGGCCGCCTGTGGCCCGCCGTCGAGGAGTTCTTCGCCGGGCTGGCCGCACACCCGTGACCGGCGCGGCGACAGGAGCCGCCGCCGGACCCGGCGGCGGAGCACCGCGGGAAAGGAGTACGGCATGGGCACGATCAAGGTCGGCAGGCCCCAGGCGAAACCCGACACGCCCACGCACGTCAAAGGCCTCCACCAGGGCAACCGGGGCCCGCGCCGCCGGCAGCCCGGGCACCACGAGGACGGCACGGCCGACGCGCGCCGCTCCACCGGGGTCCACTGGAAGCGGCACAACAGGGTCATGGAGAGCATGCCGAGCATCTCCCCGGGCTGAGCCCCGGCGGTCGGGCACGGCACGAGGAGCACGAACGAGCAGGGAGTGGCGATGAACGCCAAACGGATTCTGGTTGCGGAGGCGGTACTGCTCGGCGGCGTCGCCCTGGCGGTCCTGGTCGCGGAGTTCCCGGGAATCGTGCGGGAGGTCCGGCTGTGGCGCATGGCCGGCTTCCGCCCCGGCCCCGGCAACCCCCTCCGAGCCGGGCGTGCATGAGCTGTCGATCGCGACCGCGATCGTGGAACAGGCCGGCGAACTGGCGCGGGCGGACGGGACGGACTCCGTCTCGGCGGTGACCGTGCGGGTCGGCGAGCTGGCGGGCGTGGTGCCCGAGGCCCTCGACTTCGCCTTCGAGGTGGCCCGCGACGGCACCGCCCTCGCCACGGCCCGGCTCGTCGTCGAGCGGGTCCCCGCCCGTGCCTGGTGCGAGCCGTGCGCCGAGGAGTTCCCGGTGGGCGTGCCGCCGTTCTTCTGGTGCCCGGGCTGCGACCGCCCCGCCCCGACGCTGCGCAGCGGCCGGGAACTGGAGATCACCGGGATCGAGCCGGCACCGGCGCGGCCCTGAGTGCCCGCCCCTGACCGGCGAGGCCGGGAGAAGAACCCGTCCGGCGCCGTGCGTCAGGGCGCGGCCAGGACGAGGCGGCGGGCGAAGTTGCGGTAGCCGAGGCGTTCGAAGGCGGCGGCCATGGGGCGGTTGGGCAGGTCGGTGTCGGCGCGGACGACGCCGGCGCCGGCCTCGTCGGCGAGGAAGCGGGTGATCTCGGCGAGGAGGTCGTCGACGTAGCCGTGGCCGCGGTGCCCGGGGAGCACGCCGAGGTAGCCGACGACGTGCGAGGCCGTGTTGCGCGAGGGCAGGGCGAAGCCGACGGGTTCGCCGTCCGGTGTCTCGGCCATGCGCCACCAGGACCGTTCCCCCCGCATCGTGTCCCGGTAGAAGGCGATGTCGGCGCGGGCCTGGGCGGTGGCGCCCAGGGTTTCGGCCTCGGTGCGGGTGCCGACGTCGAGGGTGCCCTCCAGTACCCGGCGGAACAGGTCGGCGAAGACGTCGTCGTCCGGTTCGGGGCGGAAGCGGAGGCGGTCGGACGGCCGTGGCACGGGGACCTCCCGGGTCCACTCGTAACGGAGCCGTTCGAGCGGGACGGTCAGTCCGGCGCGGCGGGCCGCTTCCCGGCGCCAGTCGAGGGCGGCGACGGCTTCGGGCCGCTCGCGCCAGTCCGCGGGCAGCAGGACGTGGTATTCCGGCGGCGTGGCCGTCCCGTGCGCGGCGAAGGCGGTGTGCGCGGCGGTGAGGAGGCCGGCCGCGAGCGTCGTACGGGCCTCGGCGGAGCCGGCGGGCTCCTGCGCGTGGAGCGTGTCGAGCACGCTGGGTGCCGTGGCGCCGGGGGTCCCCCACCACAGGGCGATGGCGTGCACCTCGCCGCCGTCCTCGGCGAGCCAGGTCCACTCGGGCCGGTACTCGCCCGTGGTGAGCCCTTGCCGGAAAGTGCCGGCGTCGGCCCAGGCGCCGGCCTGGCCGGGCGGGAGCAGGCGGAGAACGCGGTCGAGGTCGGATGCGGTCATGGGGCGGAGGATCACCGTGTCTCCTTGCGGACGGGACGGGCCGGTGCGGGTGGACCGGTCAGGCCCGGAGGCGGTCGAGGAAGCCGGCGATGAGCGGGGCGATGTCGGGGAGGCGGTCCTCCAGGGCGAAGTGGCCCGTGGGGAAGAGGTGGAGTTCCGCGTCGGGTACGTCGCGCAGGTAGGCGCGGGCGCCGGGTTCGGGGAAGAAGGGGTCGCCGGTGCCCCAGGCGATGAGGGTGGGCGGGCGGTGTTCGCGCAGCCAGGCCTGCCAGTCGGGGTAGGCGGCGATGTTGTTCTTGTAGTCGTACGCGAGGGCGAGTTGGGCCTGTTTGCGGCCCGGCCGGTCCAGGAAGTGCTGGTCGAGCAGCCAGCCCTCCGGTGCGACCAGCGTGGGGTCGGCGGTGCCGCCCTCGTACTGGGCGCGGGTGGCGGCGAGGGTGAACAGGGAAAGGATCGTGCTCTCGGCGCCGGGGGTGTCCGGGGTGAGCGCGGTGAAGTCGCGGGCGGCGTCGGACAGGCCCTCGGCGTAGGCGTTGCCGTTCTGCACGACGAGGCCGGTCACCCGCTCGGGGTGGCGCAGGGCCAGGCGGAAGCCGACCGGCGCGCCGAAGTCGAAGAGGTACATCGCGTAGCGGGTCAGTCCGAGCCGCTCGGTGAAGCCCTCGACGATGTCGGCCAGACGCTCGAAGGAGTGGGTGAAGCCGTCGGGAGTGCGGGTGTGCCCGAAGCCGGGGTAGTCCGGGGCGATCAGCCGGTAGTGACCGCCCAGGCTGTCGATCAGGCGCCGGAACTGGTGCGAGGCGGAGGGGAAACCGTGCAGGAGCAGCAGGACCGGGGCGTCGGCGCGTTCCGGCAGCGACTCCCGGTAGAAGACCTCCACGCCGTCGACCTCGACGAAGCGGTGGGTGGCGCGGGCCGGGACCGAGACGTGGGAGAGGGCCGCGGGAACCGTCATGTCACATGCCTCCTTGGCGTGTCCATGCATGAGATCCTGCCCCACGGGTTCTAATGGGTCAAGCGCCACATGTACCATTAGGCATATGCGTGACAGTGAACCGCTGACCGGCGAGCCGCTGGCCCTGGACCTCGTCAACACCCGCCCCGCGGGCTCCGACGGCCGCACCGACCTGCTCGACACGCCGCAGCGCCTGGCCGCCTGGCTCGCGCTGCAGGACGACCGGCTGGGCGCGGAAACGGGCGGCGGCGTGCCGACGGGGGCCGACCTCGCCGCCGTCCACGCCGTACGCGCCCACACCGAGGCGGCGGTCCGGGCCGTGCTGCACGGGCAGGAGCCCCCCGCCGCCGCCCTGCGTGTCCTCACCGACGCCCAGCGCGCCGCGCCCGCCGTCCGCGAACTGGCCTGGGACGGCAGCACGGTGACGGCGACGCCCCGTCGCACCGGCCCGCTCGGTGTCCGCCTCGCCGCCCGGCTGGCCGAGGCCGCCGCCGACCTGCTCACCGACCCCGCCGTCGGCAGGCTCAGACAGTGCGAGGCCGACGGCTGCGTGATGCTCTTCCTGCCCGCCCACCCCCGCCGCCGCTGGTGCTCCCCCGGCCGCTGCGGCAACCGCGCCCGCGTCGCCCGCCACTACCGGCGCCACAAACAGCCCGCCGGCCGGCAGCGGTGAAAGAGGTCAACCGCCGATGAGGCGCGGGGACCGGGAACAGGCCCGGGCGGGACGACGGACACGGCCCTGACGGTGCGGGTGATGTCGCCCCTCCGTCAGGGCCGTTCGCGGGTGCCGGAGGCGTCAGCAGATGCGCGGCAGCTGCTCGCCGAGGGGCATGTCCACCACCCGGGTGCCGCCCAGACCGGTGGAGACCACCACCATGCCGGGGTGCTCGGCGACGCACTCGCCGATGAGCGCGGCGCCCGCGCCCTGCGGGTGGGCACGCATCGCGGCCAGGACCTCGTCGGCCGCCGGGCGGGGTACGAAGGCGACCAGGCGGCCCTCGTTGGCCACGTACAGCGGGTCCAGGCCGAGGAAGCCGCAGGCGGCCGCGACGGCGTCCGGCACCGGGACGGCCCGCTCGCGCAGCCGTACGCCGGTGCCGGAGGTGCGGGCGATCTCGTTGAGCGACGCGGCGAGCCCGCCACGGGTGGGATCGCGCAGCACGTGGATGTCGGGGGCGACCGCGAGCATGGCCGCCACCAGGTCGGCGAGGGGCGCGGTGTCGCTGGCCACCTCGACGCCGAAGTCCATGCCCTCCCGTACGCTCATGATCGCCACACCGTGCAGGCCGATCGGGCCGCTGAGGAGGACGGCGTCGCCGGGCCGCGCGCGCTGCGGGCGGATGTCCACGCCGTCCGGGACGAGCCCGATCCCGGCGGTGGTGACGTACACGCCGTCGCCGTGCCCCGCCTCCACCACCTTCGTGTCTCCCGTGACCACCGTGACCCCCGCCGCGGCGGCCGCCCGCCCGAGGGAGCGCGCGATCCGCTCCACCACGGCCAGCTCCACGCCCTCCTCCAGGACGAACGCGGCGGACAGGTGGGCCGGCCGGGCGCCGCTCATCGCCAGGTCGTTGACGGTGCCGTTGACCGCCAGGTCGCCGAGGCTGCCGCCGGGGAAGAACAGCGGCCTGACCACGTAGGAGTCGGTGGAGAACGCCAGCCGGGCGCCACCGAGGTCGAGGACGGCGGAGTCGCCGAGCGCGGCGAGGGTGGCGTTGCCGTACGCGGGGGTGAAGACCTGCTCGACGAGTTCGGCGGACAGGGTGCCGCCGCCCCCGTGCCCCATCACCACGATCGGCTGGTCGCGCAGGGGGGCCGGACACGTCCAGTTCGCGGGGTCGACGGGGGCCGACGGGTCAGCGAGTTCAGCCAACGGGGTTCATCTCCTCCTGCGGGGCCCGGGAGCCGTCCGGCACCGGGCCGTCCATCCGGCGGTACAGGTAGTAGGCCGCGCAGGCGCCCTCGCTGGAGACCATGGTGGCGCCGAGCGGGGTGCGCGGGGTGCAGTCGGTGCCGAACGCGGGACATCCGGTGGGTTTGATCAGCCCTTGGAGCACGTCGCCGCTGCGGCACACCGCGGGTTCCTCGGTGCGGATGCCGGCGACGTCGAAGCGGTGCTCGGCGTCGAAGGCGCGGTAGGCGTCCGTCAGCCGCCAGCCGCTGGCGGGGATGCGCCCGATGCCGCGCCAGGCCCGGTCGGTGACCTCGAAGACCTCCTCGATCATGCGCAGCGCGGCCGGATTGCCCTCCGCGCGCACGGCGCGGGCGTAGGCGTTCTCCACGCGGTGCTCCCCGCGCTCCAGCTGATGGACCGCGAGGCGGATGCCTTCGAGGATGTCCAGCGGCTCGAAGCCGGTCACCACCACCGGTACCCGATGGCGTTCGGCCAGGCCCGGGTACTCGGCGGTGCCCATCACGCTGCACACGTGCCCGGCGGCCAGGAAGCCCTGCACCCGGCAGGCGGGGGCCGTCATGACGGCCTCGATGGCCGGCGGCACCCGCACGTGGGACACCAGCAGGCTGAAGTTGTCGACGCCGAGACGGCGGGCCTGGTGGACGGCCATGGCGTTGGCGGGCGCGGTGGTCTCGAAGCCGATGGCGAAGAACACCACCTGGCGGTCCGGGTGCCGGCGGGCGAGTTCGAGCGCGTCCAGCGGGGAGTACACCACACGGACGTCTCCGCCCTCGCCCTTGACCCGGAACAGGTCCCGGCCGGTGCCCGGCACCCGCAGCATGTCCCCGAACGAGCAGAAGACCACCTCGGGGCGGGAGGCGATCTCCAGCGCCTTGTCGATCATCTCCAGCGGGGTGACGCACACGGGGCAGCCGGGCCCGTGGATCAGTTCGACCTCGTCCGGCAGCAACTGGTCGATGCCGTGCCGGATGATCGAGTGCGTCTGGCCGCCGCACACCTCCATCAGCGCCCACGGCCGGGTGACCGTCGCGCGGATCTCGTCCAGCAGCCGCCGCGCCAGGTCCGGGTCGTTGAACTCGTCGATGTACCTCATCGGGTCTCGCTCCCGCTCTCCCCGCGCCGGTCGGTGGCGGGGGCGTGCGGGGCGCCGCTCCCGGCCTGCTGCGCCGCCTGCTGCCAGGCGTCGCCGAACTCCTCCTCCAGCAGGCCCAGTTGCTCGAAGAGCTCCAGGGACGCCCGGGCCGACTCCTCGTCGAGTTTCTGAAGGGCGAACCCGACGTGGACGATGACGTACTCCCCGACCCGCACGTCGGGCACGTACTCCAGGCACGCCTGCTTGCGCACACCGCCGAAGTCGATCGTCCCGGTGAGCGGGTCGGCACGGTCGTCGATGGCCACGACTCTGCCGGGCACTGCCAGACACATGGGTCACTCCGTCTCGTCGCTGTGTGCGGTCGCCGTTTCCTCACGCCGCTCCCGGGCCGCGACCACGAGCTGCCCGAGGGCCAGTCCCCCGTCACCGGGCGGTACCTCGCCGTGGCGCAGCACCGTGAAGCCGTCCGCGGCCAGCAGTGCCGTGCACTCCTGTTCCAGCAGGCCGTTGGCGAACACACCGCCGCTCAGGGCGACGGTGGCCAGTCCGGTGGCGCGGCGCGCCCTGCGGCAGATCTCGGCGACGGCCCCGGCCACACCGCGGTGGAACCGGGCCGCGAGCACCGGCGCCGGGGTGCCGCGGCGCAGGTCGGCGACGAGGGCTCGCAGCACCGGCGCGGGATCGCATCTCAGGGGGGCGCCTCCCTCCGGGAACGCGAAGGCGTACGCCGATGCGTCCGCGTCCCACGCGGCGGCGGCCGCGGCCTCCAGTTCCAGCGCGGCCTGTGCCTCGTAGCCCGCGCGGTGGCACACCCCCGCCAGGGAGGACACGGCGTCGAAGAGCCGTCCCATGCCCGACGTGGGCACACACGCGATCTGGCTCGCCAACTGCTTTTCCAGCAGGGCCAGTTCATGCCGTGAACAGGCCACGACGCTGGGCAGGTCGCGGTCCCACGGCAGGCCCGCGGCCCACAGCCGCGCCAGTGCCGTGCGGCAGGGGTTGGCGACGGCCGCGTCGCCGCCGGGCAGCGGGGCGGGGGCCAGGTGGGCGAAACGCCGGTAGCCGGCGTAGTCGGCGAGCAGGACCTCGCCGCCCCAGACCGTGCCGTCGTCGCCGTAGCCGGTGCCGTCGAAGGCGACGCCGATCACGGGCGTGGTGCCGTCCAGGCCGCCTTCCGCCATCGCCGAGGCGATGTGCGCGTGATGGTGCTGCACGAGGACGGGCCGCGTCCGCGGCAGTCCGGCGGCGCGGTGGCGGGCCCACCGGGCGGAGTGGTAGCCCGGGTGCCGGTCGGCGGCGACGAGGGCGGGGGTGACGCCGGTCAGGTGCCGCATGTGCCGCTCCGCGCGCCCGGCGGCCTCCAGGCCGGCCAGGTCGCCCATGTCCCCGATGTGCGGGCCGAACCAGGCGTGGTCGCCGTCGCCGAGGCAGAGCGCGTTCTTCAGGTCGCCGCCCACGGCGAGCGCGGGGCGCACCGCCAGCGGGAGGCGCAGCGGGCGGGGCACGTATCCGCGGGAGCGGCGCAGCACCTGCTCGGTGCCGTCGGGGCGCACCCGCAGCAGCGAGTCGTCGCAGGGCGCGGCGATGCCGCGGTCGTGGACGAGCCAGGCGTCGGCCACCCCCGCCAGCCGGGTCAGGGCCTCGTCGTCGTCCGTGACGATCGGCTCGCCGGAGCGGTTGCCGCTGGTCATGACGAGCACGCGGGGACCCGGAGGGTCGCCGGGCAGTCCGAACAGCAGGGTGTGCACCGGGGTGTAGGGCAGCAGCACCCCGAGGTGCGGGCTGCCCGGGCACACGCCGGGCGCGAGCCGGAGGCCGTCCGGATCGGCGCGCCGGCGCAGCAGCACGATGGGGCGCCGGGGGCTGGTGAGCGCGGCCCGTTCGCCGTCGGAGAGCCGGGCGACGCGCCGTACGGTCGGCAGGTCGGCGCACATCACCGCGAACGGCTTGCCGCCCCGCTCCTTGCGGGCGCGCAGGGCGGCGACGGCCCGCTCGTCGGTGGCGTCGCAGGCGAGGTGGTAGCCGCCGACGCCCTTGACGGCGACGATCCGCCCGGCGGCCAGCAGCCCGCGGGCCGCCGCCAGGGCGTCCGCGTCCCGCGCCGGGCGGACCCCGGTGCCGCTCCCGGGCACCAGGCGCAGCCGGGGCCCGCAGTCCGGGCAGGCCACGGGCTGGGCGTGGAAGCGCCGGTCGCCGGGGTCGCCGTACTCCCCCGCGCAGGCGGCGCACATCGGGAAGTCCGCCATGGTCGTGGCGGCGCGGTCGTACGGCAGGGCGGTGGCGATGGTGAAGCGGGGACCGCAGTGGGTGCAGGTGACGAACGGGTGCCGGTGGCGGCGGTCGGCCGGGTCGGCCAGCTCGCGCAGGCAGTCGGCGCAGGTGGCGGTGTCGGGCGGGAGCTGGGTGCGTCCCGGGGACCGCTCGGAGGGCCGGATGGTGAAGCCCTCGGTGGCACCGGTGGCGGGCACGTCCTCCACGCCGACACCGGTCACGGCGGCCAGCGGCGGCGGCTCCTGGGCCAGCCGGGAGCAGAACCGCGCGACGCCCGTGGCCGGCCCCTCCACCTCGATCAGCACCCCCTGTGCGGTGTTGCTGACGAACCCGGCCAGGGCGAGGTCGGCGGCCAGCCGGTGCACGTACGGGCGGAACCCCACGCCCTGCACCGTGCCCCGCACGGTGATGCGGCGGCGCACCGTCTCGGCGGCGGGCGCGGTCACGGGGCGGGGGTGACGTGCGCGTGCCCGGTCACCGACCCGTCGGGGCCGTGCACGTGCGGGTGGGGCGCGAGGGGAGGCCGGTGCACGGGCGCGCCGTTGCGCACGGCGAGGACACGTTCCAGGACGGTGCCGACGCCGTCGCCGGTGCGCGCGCAGGACCCTACGATCTCCACGCCCGGGTTGACCCGGTGCACATGGGTGCGGAAGGCGGTCTCGTCGAAGCCGGCGGGCCCGGCCAGGTCGGTCTTGGTGAGCACCACCAGATGGGCGGAGCCGAAGGCGGTCGGGTACTTCAGCGGCTTGTCCTCGCCCTCGGTCACCGCCATCAGCACGACGCGCAGGGTTTCGCCGAGGTCGTAGGAGGCCGGGCAGACGAGGTTGCCGACGTTCTCCACGAACAGCAGCTCGGTGGTCTCGGGCAGCCATCCCTCGAGGTGGCCGCGTACCTGGCGGGCCTCCAGATGACACAGTCCGTCGGTCAGCAGCTGCTTCGCCGGGGCCCCCGAGCGGGCCAGCCGGCGGGCGTCGTTCTCGGTGGCCAGGTCGGCGGTGAGCGCGGCGACCGGAACGCCCCGCCGCACCGCCCGGGCCAGCACCCGGCCGAGCAGCTCCGTCTTGCCGCTGCCGGGGCTGGAGAGCAGGTTGACCATGATCGCGCCCCGCCGCGCGAGGTCGTCGCGCAGGGCGTCGGCCAGGCCGTCGTTCTTCGCCAGCACGGCCTGTCTGACATCGGCGGACTGACACATGCGCGCTGCTCCTCGGGGCCGGGACAGGACAGGAAGGGGGGCAAACCGGACCGCTACCGATCCTGCGTGCCGCCGGCCGTCCCGTGCGGGAGACCGGCCGGGCACGGCCCGGCGGATTCCTCCGGGCGGCCCAACGGCGGTGTGGCCGAGGGGTCGGCGAGCAGGGCCGGGACCAGCGTGTGCAGCGCCGTGACGGCCCGGTCGACGGCTTCCCGCACGGGCTCGCTGAGCCCGGGGACGACGTCCTCGTCGCCGGTCGGCCCTACCCGGGGTTCGCAGGCCAGCAGCAGGACGCGGGGCAGCGGCCCGTCGCCCAGGTGCGCGGCCAGGGCCAGCACTCGGGCCGGGTCCATGCCGTGGGCCTCGGGCGGGGGCGCGGCGGCGGTGGCTCCGGGGAGATCCGGTTCGATCAGGGACAGGGTTCCGGGCCGGTGTCCGCGCGGAGCCGCGTCGATCAGCACCGCGGTGCGGTAGCCGTCCAGCAGCTCGTAGGCGAGGTCCAGGCCGCGGATGCCGAAGTCCTTGACCCGTACGCCGGGCGGCAGCGGGCGCCGGCCGAGGGCGCGGATCACCTCGGGGCCGAAGGCGTCGTCCGCGAGGAAGATGTTGCCGACGCCCGCCACCAGCAGGCGGGCGGGGGACGGGCTCACCGGCTGCCTCCGGTGACGAGTTCGCCGACCGGGGCCAGCGGCCGGGCGGAGCCGCCCGGCGCCTTGCGGACGAAGGCGGAGCGCAACGCGTGGTACGGGGCGTCGGGGTCGAGGAAGATGCCGCGCATACGGGCCAGTTCCTCCTGCCGGTACTCCGCGAGCGGCCGTACCGCCTCGTCGCGCCGGCGGGCCGCCGCCTTGGCCGCGATCCGCCGTCCGAGGTCCGGGGCGGCGGCGAGCGCCGTCGCCAGCCGGTCCACCTCGGCGGTGAACTCCCGCGCGGGAACCGGTACCAGACGGTCCACGAGTCCGATGCCGGCGGCCGTCGCGGCGCTCACCGGCAGTGCCCTGGTCGTCAGCCGCTCGGCCGCTTCGGGCCCCACCCGGCGCGGCAGCGTGTACGTCCACAGCTCCGATCCGTACAGGCCCATCCGCCGGTAGTGCGGGTTGAGGACGGCGCCGGTGCGGCACCACACCTCGTCGGCGGCGAGGGCGAACATGACACCGCCCGCTGCCGCGTTCCCGCCGAGCGCGGCGACCACCAGCCGGTCGGTGGTGCGCAGCACCGCCTCGACCAGGTCGTTCATGGCGTTGAGGTTGGCCCAGGACTCCGCGGCCGGGTCGGCACCGGCCTCGATGACGTTGAGGTGGATGCCGTTGGAGAAGAAGTCGCGGGCACCGCCGAGCACCAGCACCGAGGTGGGGCGGGCGAGCGCGTACCGGTAGGCGGCGAGCAGCCTGCGGCACTGGTCGGTGCTCATGGCCCCGCCGGGGAACGAGAAGGACAGGAACCCGGCCTCGCCGCGCTGCCGGTAGCGGATGTCGGTCCAGGTGCTCCGCCCGGGAGCGGGCTCCAGCGGGGCGGCCACCTCCGGAAGCCACGGCGGCCGGTCACCGGTGTGCGGGGGAAGGCCGTCCTCGGCCGGCCGGACGCCGGGGACGCCGCCGTCCCGCAGCCGGGACGGGACCGGAAGCGT
This sequence comes from Streptomyces sp. NPDC052701, assembly GCF_040678355.1. Taxonomy (NCBI): domain Bacteria; kingdom Bacillati; phylum Actinomycetota; class Actinomycetes; order Kitasatosporales; family Streptomycetaceae; genus Streptomyces; species Streptomyces sp. NPDC052701. The sequence goes on along the minus strand of NZ_JBFATO010000001.1, from coordinate 571,566 downwards.
GGCGAGCACGGAGGCCGCCGGGCGCCGGAAGGGCGCCGGATCACCGGAGGCCTTGCGCGGCCGGAGCTCGGGGATCCAGACCGCGCCGTCCCGGGTGGCCCGGCACACCGCTCCCGCGCGCGTGGCGAGCAGTTCTCCGGGGCGTCCGCGCAACTCGTCCTCGCCGTGCCCGCCGTGCAGGAAGACCTCCCTGCCGAGGAGTTCGTCGAGCACCCCGGGCTGTGAGTCGGCGCCGCGCAGCTTGCGCAGCACCGTCTCGGTGCTGTCGCCCTCCCAGTCGATCCGCCGCTGTTCCTGGCGGACGGGGCCGCGCCGGACCACGCGGACCGACGGGTCGCTCTGCGGCCGCGGTTCGAACGAGCTGTCGCCGTAGCGCCGCACGGCCAGCAGGACCGCGGCGACGGCGGCGTCGGATACCTCGTTGCGGTACAGGTCGCTCTTGCCGACCGGCGGCACGTCGAACGGCACCGCCGCCCAGACGGGGCCCGCGTCCATCTCCGCCTCGGCCTGCAGGACCGTCACCCCCCACCGCGGCGCGTCCTCGGCGACGGCCCAGTCCAGGGAGGACGGGCCGCGGTCCCCCGGCGGCCCCGGGTGCACGATGAGGCAGGTGTGCTCGCGCCAGACGTCCTCGGGCAGTGCCGTCCTGAGCATCGGCGCGATGATCAGGTCCGGGCGTACCTCGCGTACGGCGGCGCGGATCGCGGCCGCGCCGTGGGAGGCGAGCACGGCGTCCACCCGGTGCCCCAGGTCGGACAGTTCGGCGTACACGCGCTGGGAGAGGCTGTTGAACGCGCTCGCGACGAGCAGAAGGTCCATGACGCGGCAGTGTCGCCAGCCCGGCCGGTGCCCGGAAGGACCTTCGCGGTGTTTCTCCGCCTTCACCCGTGTTGTTGCTCCATCCGGGCCCCGGCGCGAGTCAGCCGATGCGGTCGGTCCAGCCGGTCTCGAGGCAGGTCGTGCGGACGAGAGGGGTGGCGCCGAGTTCGCCGGCGCTCCGCAGAACGCGGCCGGCCCCCGGGGCGGTGAAGCGGCAGGGGTCGTCCATGTAGGTACTGGAGGCGGCAGCGGGCGCGGACCCGTGCTTCTCCTCCGGGTTCTCCACCTCGCGGCGGAAGTCGATCGCAGTACCCGGACGGCCCAGGCTGTCCGCGACGTTCGCGGGCATGGCCGCCCCCGGTGTCCGCGCGGCGGTCCGGAACAGCGCGGAGCGCAGCCGAGGGCTCGCGGGGGGGGCGGGGGACTCCCGCACGTCGTGCGGTCGCGGTGTGGCCGCGGGCCGGGGCATCGTCCGCGGGTCCCGCGAAGCGGCGGGCGGCCCGCCGGTGCGCGGCGGCTGCTCGACGGTGCCCGGAAACACGTCCGCGTTCTGTGGCTTGTCCCCTGCCGGGGGTAGACGACGATCACATCCGCACGTCGCTCACCGAAGGAGACGAGTCGTGGACAAGGGCAAACAGATCACGGGTGCGGCCCGCGAGGAACTCGCGCGGAAGATGAAGGAGCAGTACGGGAACGGCCTGTCCATACGGGCCATCGCCGAGGCGCACGGACGGTCGTACGGGTTCGTCCACCGCGTGCTCACCGAGGCGGACGTCCCCCTGCGCAGCCGAGGCGGGGACCGTCCACGCCGGCGGCTCGAGGAGGCCGGCCGTCCACGAGGGTGACGGCGGTCCTCGGACTCCGCGGTCGCGGGGGCCGCTGCGGCCCGCGCCGCCGGGACGACCGCGATGACGGCCCTGCGGCCCGCGTGGCGCGGGGCCGGGCGCCCTGGCGGCAACGCCCCCGCCACCGCACCGGACGGGGTGACGCCGGCAACGGCCCCCTGCTCACGCGCCCGGGCCGGGGCCCTCGCGCGGGGCCGGTTCAGGCATCGCCCATGACCAGGCCCTCGATGGTGTGCTTCTGCGTCACCGGCTCCAGCACATCGACGACCGGGCAGTCCAGGTGGCGCCGGACGCGCTCGGGCAGCGCCTCCCAGTAGGCGCGGGTCACCGCGGTGTCGTGCCGCTCGCCGTTGGTCGCCTCCGGACCGTCGACGCCCAGGACCAGAACGGGGCGGGACTTCGAGGAGTTGTTCCTGGTCCCGCGGTGGATGGTCAGCGCGGTCCGAGCCGATATGTCGCCGCGCCGCGGGTACTTGCGCACGGCCCGCTCCTCGTAGCGCGGATAGTGGCTCCTGGGCGGGAACATGCCGTGCTCGAACTCCGGGCCGTCGTCCCACTGGGTGCCCGGCGCGATCTCGAAGGGACCCATGTCCTCCTCCGTGTCGACGGCCGTCACGTTGAAGGCCAGGGAGGTCAGCCGCCGCTCGGCGCGGGTCTCCTCCGGCATGGGGAAGTCGCGGTGCCAGGGCTGGTCGACGGCTCCCTCGAGCGGCACGTCGAAGCCGAGCTCGACGATGCGGTAGGCGGGGCCGAGCACGGCCGTGCAGACCGAGCGCACCCAGGGGTGCTCGACGAGATCGACGAAGCCGCGCAGCTGCTCGGGGTGGATCTCCACGTAGTAACGGTGCGGGCCGCGTCCGACCGCGCCGCCGGGTCGTGCCAGGGCCTCCTGGAAGGCCACCTCGATGTCCTCGCGGAGCCGGTCGGCCCATTCGGGGGTGAAGGCGCCCTTGCGGGCGGTGATGCCGTCCGCGTACAGGGCCTCGACGTCGGCCGTCACGTCGAGGTCGAGGTCGGCCGGGGCGATGCCGGGGTAAGCGTGCGGGCTCATGCGTGCCTCCTTGCAGCGGGACCGTCCGAGCCATATTGCATCGTTGAATTCAACGTTGCAATACCCGGTGGGGACATCCTGATCCGTCCGGGGCGCGGCATGCCACGATGTGCGGGTGAGCAGCAGCCTGAAAGACGTAGCCGCCCGCGCCGGGGTCTCGGCGCGCACCGTGTCGAACGTGGTCAACGGTTCCGCCCGGGTCTCGGCGCAGACCCGGCAGCGCGTCCAGGAGGCCATCGACGAGCTGGGGTACCGGCCCAACCTCGCGGCTCGCAGCCTGCGGGCCGGCCGCACCGGGATCATCGGGCTCGCCATCCCGGAGCTGCACTCCCCCTACTTCGGCGAACTCGCCGGACTCCTGGTGGAGGAGGCACAGCGCCGCTCGTGGACGGTGATCATCGACCAGACCCGGGGAGACGCCGAGGCGGAGCGGCGGCTGCTGGCCGGCGGCGGGGGCCGGGTGATGGACGGGCTCATCATCAGTCCGTGGGCGCTGGAGGCACAGGAGCTGGCGGCCACCGCGCCCTCCCTGCCCCTCGTGCTGCTCGGCGAGCGCGACCCCCAGGGTCTGGCGGACCGCGTGGCGGTGGACAACGTGGCCGCCGCCGACGAGGCGGCCACCCATCTGCTCGCCCGGGGGCGCCGCCGCATCGCGGCCATCGGGCTGCAACCGCACCTGCGCAACGGTACGGCCGAGCAGCGCGCCGAGGGCTACCGCCGGGCGCTGCGGCGCGCCGGCATCACGCCCCGGCCGGAGTGGGAGCGAGCGGTCGGCTCCCTGCACCGTGAGGAAGGCGCCCGCGCCATGGCGGAGCTGCTCGACGGGGACGCCGCCCCGGACGCGGTGTTCGCCTTCACCGACGAACTGGCCCTGGGAGCCATGTACATGGCGCACACCCGAGGAGTGCGCGTACCGGAGGAGCTGGCGATCGCCGGGTTCGACGACATCGAGGACGGACGGTTCAGTCACCCGACGCTGACCACCGTCTCCCCCGACAAGCGCCAGATCGCCCAGCGCGCCCTGCAGTGCCTGGCGGATCGCATCTACAGCCCGGACAACGAGGTGCCCGCCTCCGACCTGACGATCCCCCACCGCCTGGTCGTACGGGGGAGCACCGCTCCGGGCGGCGAAGCGCGCTGAGCCCGTACGGACCTCGCGCGCTCCGGGCGCCGGCGCGCGGTCCGCATCCGTGGCCCGGCCCCCGCGCCGGCGCCGGTCAGGGACCGGGGAGCAACCGGCTGGGTGCCACGGCCGAACCGGGGTCGCCCACGGTCATGGCCGGTTCTTCCCCTTGACCGCACCGGCGAGTTCGACACCGGGAACGGCGGATCCGTACCGGGCGGCCGGAACTTTGCACACACCGTTGACAAAGCATGGACGGCGCAAGAAGAAGTCCCTACTGTGTCCGAGGCGACGGTGCGGGCCCCGTGCGGCCCGCCCACGCGCCTCCGTATCCGGGGCGACGGCGCGTCCCGGCAGCGGTGGATCTCCCGCTTACCCGATCGAGCCCCTCACCCCCGAGGGGCCGTCAGGAGGTCACGTGTATCCACGGCTGTACCCCCGCCGACCGGGCAGACGCCTGGCCGGAACCCTTCTCGCCTCGTTGGTGACCATCGGTCTGTCGGCCTCCCCGGCCCCCGCGGACGATGCCGCCACCGCGGACCTCCCTCCGCAGGAACCCGGTGTCACCCTGCGCGTCTTCGACGTGCAGGTCCCGCTCAGCGGGATCTGCACACTGAAAGCGGGGCAGACACCCAACATCGACAAGTTGATGCCGGTGATCGACTGGTCCTCGGCCGGGGACTTCGGCCTGGAGAGCAACTTCGTCACCCATGTCGTCGGCAATCTCGACGCCCCTCGGGCCGGCAGCTACACCTTCCGTCTCACCAGCGACGACGGCTCCCGCCTCTGGATCGACGACCAAGTGGTCGTCAGCCACGACGGACTGCACGGTCCGGACCCCAAGGACGGGACGGTCGAGTTGACGGCCGGCCACCACGCGTTACGTGTCGAGCACTTCGAACGCGACGGCGGTCAGCAGCTGACACTGGCCTGGAAGCCGCCCGGTGCCTCCGGCTTCGGTGTCGTGCCGACCTCGGCTCTCAGCACGGACGCCGGTGTCGTGCGCGTGACGTCGCCGGGCCGCAAGGAGTGCGAGACCGGCGCGGACTCACCCGGGGACGGCTTGCCGCTGACCGGTGTGCATCCGAACTACACCCTCACCGACCTACGGCCGAACGGCTTCGAGCCGCAGGTCTCCGCGATGGACTGGTTGCCGGACGGCCGTCTGGCCGTGGCGACCTGGGGCGGCAGCAACAACACGGTGGGCGAGGTCTACCTGTTGGGCAACGTCACGGGGAGCACCGGCCCGGGCAAGGTGACGGTGAAGAAGGTGGCCTCGGGCCTGAAGGAGCCCATGGGCATCAAGTACGTCGACGGCAAGCTCTACGTCTCGCAGAAACACGAGCTGACCGAGCTCAACGACACCAACGGGGACGAAGTCACCGACCAGTACCGGAGAGTGGCGACCTGGCCCTTCGGCGGCAACTTCCACGAATTCGCCTTCGGTCTGCTCCACAAGGACGGGTTCTTCTACCTGAACCTGTCGGTCTCCATCAACTACGGCGGGGCGACGACGGATCCGCAGCCGGCGGAGAACCGCGGGACCACCATCAAGGTGAACAAGCAGACCGGAGAGGTCTCGTACGTCGCCGGCGGGCTCCGCACCCCGAACGGCATCGGATGGGGTCCGGAGGGCGGCATCTTCGTCACCGACAACCAGGGCGGCTGGCTGCCCTCGTCCAAACTGGTCCACATCAAACAGGGACGGTTCTTCAACCACCACACCAACCCGGACGGGCCCTTCGACTCCCATCCGGTGACCAGGCCGGTGCTGTGGCTGCCGCAGAACGAGATCGCCAACTCCCCCAGTACTCCGCTCCAGTTGACGGAGGGCCCGTTCGCCGGCCAGATGCTGTTCGGTGACGTGACCTACGGCGGCATCCAGCGCGGGTTCCTGGAGAAGGTGGGGGGCGAGTACCAAGGCGCGGTCTTCCGGCTCACCCAGGGGCTGGAGGCCGGCGTCACCCGCATCAGCGTCGGCCCCGACGGCGCGCTGTACGCCGGCGGGCTGGGCGCGGGCGGCAACTGGGGCCAGGAGGGCAAGCTCACCTACGGCCTGCAGAAGCTGACACCCAACGGAAGCAACGCCTTCGACATCCGCGCCATGCGCGCCGTACCGGGTGGCTTCGCGCTGGAGTACACCCAGCCGCTGTCGGCGGAGACGGCCACCGATCTGGCCAAGCGGTACCGGATCAAGCAGTGGCGTTATGTCCCGACCGCGGACTACGGCGGTCCGAAGGTGGACGAGGAGACGCTCACCGCCCAGTCGGCCTCCCTCTCCGGCGACCGCAGGACGGTCACCCTCACCATTCCGGGGCTCAAGACCGACCGCGTCGTCCACGTCCGTTCACCCCGCCCCTTCAGTTCGGCCGGCGGCGAGTCGTTGTGGAGCACCGAGGCCTGGTACACGCTCAACCGGCTGCCCGGCGCAGCGTCCGCAACGGGCGAGGTGAGGGGCGCCAACGACAAGTGCCTGGACGTCGACGACTCCCAGACCGCCGACGGGACGAAGATCCAGCTGTGGACCTGCAACGGCACGGACGCGCAGAAGTGGACCGTGTCCGCCGACGGGACGATGAGGGTCCTCGGCAAGTGCCTGGACGTCTCCGGGGGCGGTACGGCGGACGGCACGAAGATCCAGCTGTGGACCTGCAACGGCACGGGCTCCCAGAGCTGGCAGCCCCAGGCCGACGGCACGGTGCGCAACCCGCAGTCCGGCAAGTGCCTCGACGCCTCGGGAGGCACGTGGAACGACGGCACCCCCGTCCATCTGTGGACCTGCCACACCGGCCCCAACCAGAAGTGGGTTCTTCCCTGAGAGCGGTCCGCGCGGCTCGAGGCGCGGCGGACAGCGGTGAGGGCCGGGGCGTTCCCCGGCCCTCACCCGGCCGAAGGGCCGAGCCCGCTCCTGCGGAGCGGGCCGGCGAAGAAGGCCGCGGATCGCGCGGGAGGAGTACGCGCGATCCGCGAGGGCAGCCGCCGGTCAGGGCGAGGCCGGCGCTCCCGTCGCGGCGGACCGCGCTGATCCCGTTCCGGCCGCCGTCACCGGCGTCGGCGTGCTCGCCGGCGGCCGGTGTCCGCCTGTCGCCCGGTGTTCCGGTCAGGCCGTGGTCTTCGGCTGTGACTCGCTGCCCCGGGCGCGCAGTTGCTCGTTGATGCGCTGGGCTTCTTCGAGCTGGTCCTCGAGGATGACGATGCGGCAGGCGGCCTCGATGGGGGTGCCCTGGTCGACGAGTGCGCGGGCACGGGCGGCGATGCGCAGTTGGTAGCGGGAGTAGCGGCGGTGACCGCCTTCGGAGCGCAGGGGGGTGATCAGGCGGTGTTCGCCGAGGGCGCGGAGGAAGGCGGGGGTGGTGCCGAGCATCTCGGCGGCCCGGCCCATGGTGTAGGCGGGGTAGTCGTCGTCGTCGAGAGGGGCGACGGAACGGGTACTGCGAGGGGGCATAGACCTCTTCTTCCAGGGGACGCGTCGGGGGCCCGGATGCCGTGTCGGCACCCGGGCCCCGAGCTTTCAACACCATCTACCGGCTGACTGCGCCGGCCTCTTGTGTCCGCAGGCTCCACCCGGGAGGGCGGGGCTGCGGGGATCGCGGATGCGTGACCGGGGACCACCTTCCAATCCGGGGCCTGCGGTACCCGGGCGGGCTTCTCCTCGCCCGGGCGATCCTGATGGCGTCTGCTCCTTACCTTCGGTTACTCGGTTGTACTGCTGGATACCGCGGGTACTGCTCGCAGCCCCGTAGGGCTGCGTCCTGCTCGACGTGCGTGCGCGGCAGTTCGTCTCTGCCGCACTCTCTTCGACTTCCTGAGTACGGCACAACCGTAACCCCGCGACAGACCAATGTCTACTGTCGCCACGACAGATTTTCTCCGCTTCAGTCATCCGTACTTCTGATGGAGCTGCGTCCGGAAGAGTGGTGCCACGGGGCGGAATTCCAGTCCGAGGGGCATACCGCGAGCTTGGGGGCGCGGCCGATCCGGGGCGGGGCGGCCGATCCGGGGCGGGGCGGCGGATGAACGGCACGCAGGCCGTACGTGCCGCGGAGGCCGCCCCGCCAGGATCGGCGTCGGGCCGGCCGGCACGCCGCGCCAGACGGCGGCGGTCGAAGCGGAGACCGGGCAGGCCGATACCGGGGACGAGCGTGTCCGCCCGCGCGCCGCCGTGACGCATTCCCGTCGCGCGCGCCCCGCCGTCGCGCCGACATCGTCCGGATCTCCCGGCCGGCACCGCCCCGCTTCGCTCCCGCACCGGGCCCTCTGAATTGAACGGTTTCAACTCTCACCCTTAACTTCAGCTTGAAGCAATTGAGCACGAAAAGGGTGACGGCTGATTTTTCCTGTTGAAAACATGGACAGTCACCGCGCCCGCCACTACCTTCATCCGCCAGCTCAGTTGAATCGATACATCTCGCGACAGCCGGAGGGACAACGGCATGAACGACGAGATCGACCGCCCGCAGAGCGGCCCCGTGCGCCGCAGAACCGTCCTCACGACCGCGCTGGGAACCGTCCCGGTCGCCCTGGCGGGCGGCCTCGGCGGCGCCGCACCCGCGGCGGCCGCGCCCCCGGCCGCCGCACCCGCCCCCGCGCGCACGTCCGTGACGGGCCTGACCGTGGAGCACCGCACCGGCCCACTCGGCGTGGACGCCGCCCGCCCCCGGTTCGGCTGGCGCATGGCGTCCCCCGTCCGCGGCCGGCGCCAGAGCGCGTACCGGATCCTGGTGGCCTCCTCGGCCGAGCGGCTGGCCCGCGGCCGCGCCGACGTGTGGGACAGCGGCCGCGTCCGGTCCGCCGACTCGGTGGCGGTGCGCCACGACGGCGACCCGCTGCGCCCCTCGACGCGCTATCACTGGACGGTCCGCGTGTGGGACGAGAGGGGCCGCCCCGTCACCACGGTCCCGGCCGCGTCCTTCGAGACCGGCCTGCTCGGCACCGACGGTGTGGCCGGCTGGGACGGCGCCCGGTGGATCACCATGGCGGGCAAGGAACCGAACAGCCCCGGCGCCCCGTTGCTGCGCGGACAGACGGCGCTCGAGCACGGCCGGATCACGGCCGCCCGCCTGTACGCCTCGGCCCTCGGCGTCTTCGAGGCGTACGTCAACGGCCACCGGGTCACCGTGCCCCACGGCGACGGCACCACGCACGAGTTGCTCACCCCGGGCTGGACCAACTACGACCGCACCATCGACTACATGACCTACGACGTGACCGGTCTGGTCGCGGGAGAGCGGCAGGTGACGCTGGCGGCCGTGCTCGGCAACGGCTGGTACAACGGCCGCGTCTCCGAGGGCAGCACCTATCTGCCCCAGGGCGGCAACCGGCTCGCTCTGAAGGCCAAACTCCTGGTCCGCTACGCCGACGGTTCGACGCAGACCCTGGTGACCGCACCCGGCGCGGGCTGGCGGGCGACGGACACGGGCCCCTACCGCGCCGACGACATCTACGACGGGCAGACCTACGACGCCCGCAAGGAGATCCCGGGCTGGGCCGCGAACGGTTTCGACGCCTCCGACTGGGCCGGCGTGGAGGAGCACGACCACACCACGCGCTTCCCCGGCGCCCGGCTCGTCGCCTACCCGGGCGAGACCGCCCGCATCGTGCCCGAATGGGACCGCGCCCCACGGTCGATCACCGTGTACACCGGCGTGACCGGCGAAGCCGGCAGCCCCAACGGCAAGGGCCGGATCGTCGTCGACGCCGCCCGCACGGTCACCGATCCGGCCGCGGCGGCCACCGCCGCGACCACCCTGCGTCCCGGCGAGACCGCCGTCTTCGACCTCGGCCAGAACATGGTCGGCGTCCCCCGCTACACCCTCGAAGGCCCTGCCGGCGCCCAAGTCTCCTTCCGGTTCGGCGAGATGCTGAACGACGACGGAGCCGGGGCCGACGGCCCCGCCGGCTCCGTCTACCGCGCCAACCTGCGCACGGCCGAGGCCACCAGCACATACCTCCTCAAGGGCGGTCCCCACGGCGAGACCCACCAGGACTCTCTGACCTTCTACGGCTTCCGCCACGTGTCCGTGACCACCACCCGGGAGGTCACCGTCACCGGCCTGACCGGCCGGGTGGCCACCTCCGCCCTGCGCGACACAGGCTCCGTCACCACCGACGACGACCAGGTCAACCAGTTGATCGGCAATGTGCGCTGGGGACAGCGCGGCAACTACCTGTGGATCCCCACCGACTGCCCGCAGCGCGACGAACGCCTGGGCTGGACCGGCGACACCCAGGTCTTCGCGGGCACCGGCCTGTACAACGCCGACACGACCGCCTTCCTGTCCCGCTTCCAGGACACCCTGATCGAATCGCAGCAGATCTACGGCCTGGACGGCGCCCAGTTCACCGCCGTGGCACCGGGCAACCGGTACAACGCCGAGGCCCCGGTGAGCGGCTGGGCGGACTGCGGTGTCGTCGTCCCGTGGACGGTGTGGCAGATGAGCGGGGACACCACCGTCATCGAGCGCAGCTGGGAGGCGATGACCCGGTACCTGGAGTGGATCCGCGGCAGGACCGGCGACACGTACGCCGGCCAGGGCGCCCTGTTCGCCGACTGGCTGGCCCCGCAGAGCACCGGCACCCAGCTGATGAGCGACGTCTACTACGGCCACAGCACCCGCCTGATGGCCCAGATGGCACGCGCCACCGGACGCACCGCCGAGGCCGCCGCCTACGACGACCTCTTCACCCGCATCAAGCGCGCCTTCATCGCCAAGTACCTGGCCACCGAGGACGGGAAGCTCACCGTCCGCTCCAGCCTGGGCGGCAGGCCGATCAACGGCGCGGCACCCGAGGACAACAGCCAGACCGCCCTGCTGTGGGTGCTCAGGCTCGGCCTGTACGACACCGAGGCCCAGCGCCGCCGCCTGCTCGCGCTGCTCGCGGACAACATCGGCAACGACGCCTCCTACAAGGCCGCCCACCCCGGCAGCACGCGCGTGCAGTACGCCGAGAACACCCTCTCCGTGGGCTTCCTCGGCGTGAACGTCCTGGCTCCCGTCCTCACCGACGAGGGCCGCGTCGACCTCGCCTACCGGCTCCTCCACCAGAACGCCATGCCGTCCTGGCTGTACTCGGTGGAGAACGGCGCCACCACGATCTGGGAGCGCTGGAACTCGTACTCCGAGGAGGACGGGTTCGGCCCGGTGGAGATGAACTCGTTCAACCACTACTCCTACGGCGCGATCATGGAGTGGATGTACGAGAGCGTGGCCGGTATCGCCAGGGATCCCGAACACCCGGGCTTCCGGCACTTCCTCCTGCGGCCGCACCCGGACCCCACCGGGAGGATCACGCGGGTGAGCGGTTCCCACCGGTCGCCCTACGGCCGGATCGAGAGCGCCTGGTCGGTGCGGGACGGGAGGCTGGCCTACCGGGCCGTGGTCCCCGCGAACAGCACGGCGACCCTGCGCCTGCCCACCGCCGACCCCGGCACCGTGCGCGAGGGCCGCACGCCCCTGTCCCGGGCGGCGGGCGTGACCTACCTGGGCTTCGCGGACGGCACCGCCTCCTACCGGCTGCCGTCCGGCCGCTACGAGGTCACGTCCACGCTGTGACGCGGGGCCGGTCCGGCCGCCTCCGGACCGGCCCCCAGGTGCCCCACGTGTCCACGGTCCCGCGGTCCGGTTCTACTCGCCCGGCTTCTTCTCCAGGAGTTCGATGTTCGACCACAGGCCGTCCAGCCCGAAGCGGGCCAGGTACTGCTCGAGGATGAGGAACGGCGGATCGGCGTCCGGTTCCCGGTCCGCCCACACCGTGTCGCACTCGTGGCACAGCAGGAAGGTCCCGGGCTCCCCCGGGACGCGGGCACGGGCGACCCACCCCTGGTCGCAGCGCGGACACCAGATCACGGCGGTCCTCCTCACAGGTGCGGACATGCGGAGACGGCCCTCGTGGGGCCGGGGCGGGCGTGGCCTTCGCCGCGTCCCGGTCCGTGGCCGCCGCGGACCGGTGGGTCGGCGGGCGGCGGGCGGCGGGCGGCGGGCGGCGGGCGGCGGGCGGCGGGCGGAGACGGACGAGGTCAGGGGGCGATCACGGCTCGGGCGACGCTACCGGAAGTTCAGTCGGTGCGGGTGGGCGGGACCGGCGGGGCAGGTGAAGGTCCGCCTCAGGCCCCGGCCGAGGCATGCGCCGGCCGGGATGGAGGCGCTCGGGACGCCGACGGCGTGCCGGTCCCCGACCGGTACCCGGCTCGTCACCCCGTCCCCTTCCCCGCCGTCGGCCGTGGGCAGCGGCCCCACCGGCGTACCGCGGGAGCAGTCGGCGCGGGCCGGGCCGGCCGCATGCCGGGTGGCGTGGCCGCCGGCCTGCCGGCCCGGCGCGATGGACAGGCCGTGCCGGCAGGAGAGGTGCGCGACCACCACGTCACATACCGGCCAGGCCGAATGCCCACCCGGGAAGCCCTCAGCGGGGCGGAGGAGAAGGCGCCGGCTCCCCGGTCGCCGGCCTGGGACCGGGGGACGCTTCCGGCACCGCCGCCGGGGCCGGTGCGGCGTCGAGGGCGGTGCGGCGTCGGGACCGGGAGAGCTCACGGCGGGCCCGCGGGACCCCTTGCGCTCCTCGCGTCGCGTCGCGTGGCGACCGCGGCCGCCCACGGCTCCCGTCCGCTGTGGTGTCGGCCGGGGAAAATTCCGTTGCGGCCGGCCTCCCTCGCCCGGACCCTGACGGCATGCCCTACGACCTGCGTCCCGCCGCGCTCGCCGACGCGCCCGCCGTCACCGACCTGCTCAACGCGATCGACCTGAGGGAGATCGGCCGGCCCGAGACGGACCTGCACACCGTCGTGGCGGACCTCAAGCACCCGGAGACCGACCTGACGCAGGACTCCTGGCTGGCCTTCGACGGGGACCGGCTGGTGGCCTACGGTCTGCTGTGGGACGAGTCGGGTGGCGAGCGGATCGACGTCGACCACTACGTCCTGCCCGAGCATCAGGAGGCCGGGCTTCTCGTCCTGGAGGCGATGGAGACCAGGGCACTGGCCAAGGCCCGCGAGAACGGCGCCGAGCGGGCCGTGGTGCACCTGCACCTGAACGTGCGGCCCACCCTCGACACGGACCTCCTCCGCACGCGGGGCTGGGCCGTCGTACGGCGCTACCACGTGCTGCGCCGGCCCCTGGACCCCACGACGGACCTCGCGCCGTCCCTGCCCGAGGGCGTACGGGTGCGGCCCTGCACCACCGAGGAGGACCGGGTGCGCGTCCACGCGCTCCACCAGTCGAGCTTCGCCCGGCACTTCGACTTCCAGCCGCGCGGCTACGCACAGTGGCTGCACGACATCGGCGCCGAGGGGCTCGACTGGTCGCTGGTGTGGATCGTCGACACGGACGATTTCGGGGACAGCGGGTTCCTGCTGGCCCGCAACGACCGTGAGGCCATGGGGTGGATCCGCAGCATCGGCGTCCTGAGCGAGGCCAGGGGGCGCGGTCTGGCCGGGCTCCTGCTGCGGCACGCCTTCGCGGCCTTCGCCGCGCGGGGGCGCGGCATGGTGGGTCTGGGCGTGGACACCTCCAACGACACCGGGGCTCCTCAGCTGTACGCGCGCCACGGGATGACCGTCCACTACGCCGTCGACACCTGGGAGGCGGTGCTGCGCTGAACCGCCGGCCGGTCCAGCCGCGGTCGGAGGCCGATCGCCCCCGCCAATCGCGGGGCGGGACGTCTTCGGACCGGTGTCGGCGTCGGCCGACGGTCCGCGCCGCACTCCGGCGGCGCCGACGACGGGCAGGGGAAACCAGCGCGTGGTCACGCGTCGCCGTCGTCACCGCGCCGGACGTCGGGCACCGCGACACGGTGATGCCGACCGCCGGCTCGGCGTCCGAGTCCCCGCGCCGGTGCACGGGCAACGGGATCGGCGTCCCCCGGTACGCCCTTCATCCGCCGGGGACCGTGCGACTGCGCGCCCGTGCGCAAGGCACCGGTCTCCCGTTCCGCCTCCCCCACCGGCCGGGCACCTCGACGCGCTCCGCGGCCATGGACGGACGCGCGCCCCGTGCCCCCTCAGGCGCACGAGCGCCGGCCCGCGACTTCGGAGAGCGCTCTCCCGACCCGTCACGCAAGGAGAACCGCCCGTGAGCGGCGTCGTCGGCACCCTCGCCACCGCGCGAACGCCCGCGTCCCCTCCGGACTGAGGGCCGGCCCGCGGCGCCCCGGGCAGGCGCGAGCCGACGGCGGCGCAGCCGCCCGCCGCGGAAGTCGGACCTTACGCATTGACAGGGACACGCCCTAGCGACACGCTCGGGAGAGCGCTCTCCGGACCCGGCTCGGGCAGTCGGTGCCTCCCCCTTCTTCCGCCAGGAGCCGCACGTGTTCAGATCCCCCTCCCTCCTGCCCCACCGGCTACGGGCCGGAACGCTGGTCGCCGCCCTCGGTGCCGTACTGGCGTCGTCCCTCACCCTCACGGCGGCTCCGGACGCGAGAGCCGCCGACACCCTGCTGTCCCAGGGCAGAACCGCCGTCGCTTCGTCCCAGGAAGGGGCGGGCTATCCCGCGTCCGCCGCCGTCGACGGGGATGTGACCGGCACGCGCTGGGCGAGCCGGTGGAGCGACCCGCAGTGGATCCAGGTCGACCTCGGCAGGACGGCGAACCTGAGCCGGGTGGTCCTCACCTGGGAGGCCGCTCACGGCACGGCGTACGAGATCCAGGCGTCCGACGACGGCACCGACTGGCGCACCCTGAGGACGGTGTCCCGGGGCGACGGCGGCACCGACGACCTCGCGGTCTCGGGCTCCGGCCGCCACGTCCGGATGCTCGGCACCCAGCGCTCCGGCGGATACGGCTACTCGCTGTGGGAGTTCCAGGTCTACGGCGATACCGGCGGCACTCCCCCGCCCGCCCCCGGGGGCGCGGTCGAGGTGACCGGCTCCCCGGGGAACTGGCAGCTCCAGGTGGGCGGCCAGCCGTACACGGTCAAGGGCCTCACCTGGGGTCCGTCCGTCGCGGACGCCCCGAAGTACATGCCCGACGTGAAGTCCACGGGAGCCAACACCATCCGCACCTGGGGCACCGACGGGTCGACCAGGCCGCTGCTCGACACGGCGGCGGCCCACGGCATCCGGGTCGTCAACGGCTTCTGGCTGCAGCCCGGCGGCGGCCCCGGCAGCGGGGGCTGCGTCGACTACGTCACGGACACGACGTACAAGAACAACGCGCTCACCGAGTTCGCCAAGTGGGTCGACGCGTACAAGAGCCACCCCGCCACGTTGATGTGGAACGTCGGCAACGAGTCGGTCCTCGGTCTGCAGAACTGCTACGGCGGCGACGAGTTGGAGCGGCAGCGCAACGCGTACACCGGCTTCGTCAACGACGTCGCCAGGAGAATCCACTCCATCGACCCGGACCACCCCGTCACCTCCACCGACGCCTGGACGGGCGCCTGGCCGTACTACCGGCGCAACGCTCCCGACCTCGACCTGTACGCGGTGAACTCCTACGGCCACGTCTGCGACGTGCGGGAGGACTGGGAGGCGGGCGGCTACACCAAGCCGTACATCGTCACCGAGACCGGGCCGGCCGGTGAGTGGGAGGTCCCGGACGACGCCAACGGGGTCCCGCAGGAGCCCACCGACGTGCAGAAGGCCCAGGGGTACACCCAGGCGTGGGACTGCATCACCGGACACCGGGGCGTGGCGCTCGGCGGGACGCTGTTCCACTACGGCACCGAGCACGACTTCGGCGGCGTGTGGTTCAACCTGCTGCCCGGCGGGCACAAGCGGCTGTCGTACTACGCCGTCAAGCAGGCGTACGCCGGTTCGACGGCCGGGGACAACACGCCGCCCGTGATCGACGCCATGGCCGTCTCGCCGGCGTCGGCGGCCCCCGCCGGCGGTGAGTTCGCCGTCCGCGCCGACGTGCGTGACCCGGACGGCGACCCGGTCACGTACCGGATCTTCCTCGGCGGCAACTACGCCAACGGCGACAAGGGCCTGGTGGAGGCGAGGTGGCGGTCCACGGGCAACGGCACCTTCGCCGTCACCGCGCCGGAGAGGCTGGGCGTGTGGAAGGTCTACCTCCGGGCCGAGGACGGGCACGGCAACGCCGGTTTCGAGACGAAGTCGGTGAAGGTGGTCGCGCCGCCGGTCAGCGGCACCAATGCGGCGCTGAACAAGCCGACCACCGCCTCCTCCCACCAGCAGCAGTACGGCGACTGCCCGTGCGTGCCGGCCAAGGCGACCGACGGCCGGGCCGACACCCGCTGGGCGAGCGACTGGAGCGACCCGCAGTCGATCCAGGTCGACCTCGGCACCCGCACCGCCGTCCGGCAACTGCAGCTCCAGTGGGACCCGGCGTACGCGAAGGCCTACGAGGTGCAGTTGTCCGACGACGGCGGCACCTGGCGCACCGTCTACTCGACCACCACCGGCAACGGTGACGTCGACACCGTCGACGTGGGACAGACCGCGCGCCATGTCCGGCTGCACCTGACGGCCCGCGGCACGGGCTGGGGCTACTCGCTGTACGAGTTCGGGGTCTACGCCTGACGGCGCCGCACCGCACCGATCCGTGACGAAGGGCGAAGCCGCCTCCCGGGGCGGCCCCGCGACCCGGTGCGCGCGGTGCGCACACCGCCGGCACGGGTGCGGCGGCGTGGGTGCGGCGCGTTCACCACCGGCGTGTCAGGGCGCCACCCGGCGCCCGGCCGGCTCCCCGCCACCTCCGGCAGAGAGGCTCCCCATGAAAAGCACCTCGAGAAGGTTCCCGGCACTGCTCCTCTGTACCGCGCTGGCGGCGACCGCGGTCGGCGTCGGCTCGATCGCCGCGGCCGCCGGGCCGGCTCCGGCGTCCGCCGCCACCGCGCCGGCGGCCCCCGCGCACGCGGGTCACACCGCGGTGGTCTCCGCCCTCCCGTCGGGCGACGACCCGGACGGTGACGGCTACATCCCCGCCAACCCGCCCGTCACCGGTGTGACCCCGTCGCAGAAGACGCCGCCACCGCGCTACTTCCACGAGTTCCAGGCCAACTGCTCGGTCTCGCACACCGCGCCGGACGACCCCATCGTCTACCCCGGCCAACCGGGCAAGTCCCACGACCACACGTTCATGGGCAACACGACGACGAACGCCGGCAGCGTCACCGCGTCGCTGTACGGCGGCACCACCACCTGCAAGGCGCCCGGCGACTCCTCGGCGTACTGGATGCCCTCCCTCTACAAGGGCGACCGGAAGATCCTCCCGGTCGGGCCGCAGGTCATCTACTACAAGGCCGGCGTCACCGACTACACCAGCGTGCGCCCCTTCCCCAAGGGCCTGCGCTACGTGGTCGGCAACCCCCTGCAGAGCGCCCAGGACTTCCGCGGGCACCCCGGCTGGGTGGAGGGATGGGAGTGCGGCGACAGTTTCAAGAACGTCGACTTCCCGCCGAACTGCCCGGCCGGCACCCAGCTCAACATCCGGATGCAGGCGCCGAGCTGCTGGGACGGCCGGTACCTCGACACGCCGGACCACCAGAGCCACATGGCCTACCCCGTCGTCAAGCCGGGCACCAACGACAACGTCTGCCCGGCGGGCCACCCCGTGGCGCTGCCCATGATCGAGTTCAAGATGGCCTTCCCCGCGGACGGGGACATGTCACAGGTCAGACTGGCCAGCGGGCGCGGCTACTCCTTCCACTACGACTTCTTCAACGCGTGGCACGAGCCGACGCTGAAGGCCCTGGTCGACCACTGCGTCGTCGGCGGCCTGCAGTGCGACGCCCGCGGCTACGACCAGACCCACCCGGAGGCAGGCGCCGCGCTCACCGCGGACTACCGGCTGCCGTGATCCGTCCCCCGGCCACCCGCCCGTCCTGCCCCCGTCCTCCCCGGCTCGCGGTGCAGGGCGGGCGGACCGTCGCCGGGCCGGGAGCGTGGTGCCCACCACGCCCGCCGCGGTGCCTGCGCGACGACCGCCGTGCGCCGGTGGCGGCCGGGATCCGCGGGCGACGACTGCCCGGTCCCGCGCGTCGCACCGCGCCGGGACCTCCCCGGCCGGTGGAGGCCGCTCCGGCGCGCGGCGGCCGGCCGCCGCGCGCCGGGGCGCTCTCCCGCGGGCGTCTGCACGCCCCCTTTCCCGGCGCGGGGCCGCCACCCGCACCCCGGGCGCAGCCGGTCCCGCCCGGCAAGCCGGCTACGCCGACTCGCGGACCACCAGTTCGGGATTGAAGATCACCGCGGTGGGGTCGCTCCGTGTCCCCTCGATCTCCTCCTGGAGCAGCCGCGCCATCGTGGCCGCCATCTCCTCCGTCGGCTGGCGGACCGTGGTCAGCGGCGGCCGGCAGGCGGCGGCGACGCGCGAGTCGTCGAAGCCGACCACCGCCACGTCCTGGGGGATCCGCCTGCCCCGCTCGCGCAGGGTCCGGCAGGCGCCCTGTGCCATCAGGTCGTTGGCGGCGAACACCCCGTCGACGCCGGGGTGCTCGGTCAGCAGCCGGGCCATCGCCGAGGCACCGCTCTCGGCGGTGAAGCCGCCTTCCGCCACGGGTACGTACGGATGACCGTGCCGCTCCATCGTCTCCCGGAACCCGGCCAGCCGGTCCTGCGCCGCGGGCAGGTCCAGGGGCCCGGTGATGGTGGCGACGCGCCGGCAGCCGCGCGCGAGCAGGTGTTCGGCGGCCAGCCGCGCGCCGTCCCGGTGCGCCAGGTCCACGTAGGTGACCGGGACCGGGGTGCTCGGGCGCGCGAACAGTACGCAGGGCAGGCGCTCGGCCGCCAGGGCGGCCGGCAGCGGGTCCCCGGCGTGGGTGGAGAAGACCAGCGCGCCGTCCGCCCTGCCCTGCCGCAGGTAGGCCACCACCTCCCGCCGGGCGGTGTCGGTCTCGGCGAACATCAGCACCGGGTACATCGACCTCGGGCGCAGGAAACCGACGACTCCGCCGACCACCCGTCCGAAGAAGGGGTCGGCCAGCACCCGGGAGGCGAAGGCGTTCTGCTCGCTCTCGGAGTCGTCGCCCGCCCCGGAGACGACCAGGGCGATCGTCTCCGCGCGCCGGGTCACCAGTGCCCGGGCGGCCCTGTTCGGGGCGTAACCGGTCCGCTCGATCGCTTCCCGAACGGCCTCCTGGATGGCGGGATCCACGTTGCGGATGCCGTTGACGACTCGGGAGACGGTCGCCCGGGAGACGCCCGCCTCCCGAGCGACGTCCTCGAGCGTCGGGGCGCGTCTGGTCATGGCCGTACCCTACCGGCGGTGCCCGAAAGGCCCTCACCAGCCGGGGAAGCGCTCTCCGGCCGGTGAGGGCCCGCCGGTCCCGGGCAGTTGCGCGGACGCGGCCAGCGGCAGGTCTCCGGCCGACCGTCCCACGAGCACCCGGTACGTGCCCGGCTCCGTGCGCCGACGGTGCTCCCGCTGCGACCAGTGCCGCAGTGCGCGCGCCGGCACCCGCACCACGGCGGTGACCGTCCTGCCCGGGTCCGCCTCCACCGGCGCGTGACCGGCCGGCCACCTCACCGGACGCTCGACCGCCGGGTCCGGCTCGGCCAGGTACACCTGCACCACCTCCCGGCCCCGCCACCCGCCCCTGTTGCGCACCCGCGCGAAGACGGTGAACGCACCGTCCCGCGGTGCCGCTCCGGCCGCCGACGAAGGACGCCGCCGTGCCGGCCCTCCTCCCCGCCACCGGGCCGGCCGTCGCCGGTCACGGGCAGAAGGGGCACGGGCCACGCAGGGCCCGGAGACGGGGACCGCGTCGCACGGCCACGAAAAGGTGACGGGGGCGAATATGCGGCTCCGTCATTCGCGGACCGGGGCAAGCCGGTTCCGGAACGAGCCGTCCGCGTCGGCGGCGTCCGCCGGCAGTGACCCGGCGTGGGACCGATCCGGTGAATTAGGGCGATTCTCGCGGCCGACATCACCTTCTGCGGTCATAAAAATACTATTAGTAATGTGACCCTCGTTCTGTCTGGCTGCCTTGCACGCGTCAGATCGGCTTCCAGGAGGCTGTCAGTGGGTGCACTGAACAAGCTGGAACAGCGCTTCGAGGCCTTGATCAACGGTACGTTCGCCAAGGTCTTCAAATCCGCGGTGCAACCCATGGAGTTCATCGGGGCGCTGCGTCGCGAGTGCGACGTCAACGCCAGGATATGGAACCAGGGCTGCACCATCGTGCCCAACGCCTTCGTCGTCGAACTGAGTCCGGGCGACCACGAACTGCACAGCGCGTGCCTGGTCATGCTCGGCGAAGAGCTGGCCGAGGAGGTCCGCGAATACGCC
Source organism: Streptomyces sp. NPDC052701 (assembly GCF_040678355.1). Taxonomy (NCBI): domain Bacteria; kingdom Bacillati; phylum Actinomycetota; class Actinomycetes; order Kitasatosporales; family Streptomycetaceae; genus Streptomyces; species Streptomyces sp. NPDC052701. The sequence goes on along the minus strand of NZ_JBFATO010000001.1, from coordinate 551,548 downwards.
GAGGAGCAGTGCTACTCCTTCGTGGGTCCGCTGAAGATCCAGCTGCTGCGGGCGGAGACCCTGAAGGCCGGACAGTTCCGGGTCCGCAGCCGGCTGGAGATCCCGCCGGAGGTCCAGCACGCCCTGGGATCCGCCCGGCGCACCGGCGCCCCGCGTTCGGCACCGGTCCTCCGCAGGGGCGGCGCGGCCGGCGCCTGGCCGGCGGAGGCGCACGTCCTGCGCGGGGAGAAAAGGGTCCTGAGCGTCGATCAGTTCCTCTCGATGGGACTGACGTTCGACAAGAGCGGCATGCTGGTCCGCGCGGACGCCCGAAGGCCTGCCACCGCGCCCGAATTCCTGCGCCCCGTACGGCCCGCGGTACGCCGTCCGGGCGCCGTCGCCCTGCCCCCCTCCGGGCAGGGGCGGCCCGCCCTCGGCCCCGCGCTGGGCGGGACGCGGCGCACGGGCCGGAGCGGTGCCGGGCTCGGCCTCGTCGGCACGGCGGCACGGCAGGCCGGCCCGGGTTCCGGGCGGCCGGCCGTAGCCGTCGGTGCGTCCGGCGATTCCCCTCTCATAGGCACGCCCGGTCACCGGGCCGCCGAGCAGTCCGACCTCCTGCCCGCGGAACAAGGACGTCGCCGGGACGACTCCCTGTCCTACGCATCCACCACCTCGTCAAAAGGACTGAACATCGTGACGAACGATCCAGACATCGTCGGCGGCCCGACCCCCGCCCGAGGCGGCCAGTACGCGGACGGCCTCGGTTTCGCTCCTCCGGACCAATACCTTACGAACGGGCACCCGGCCGGTGCGCCCGTGGGACCCCAGACCGTCGTAAGGGCGGCGGAGGAGGTCCCGCCGCCGGTGTCCCGGTCCGAGAGCCGCCCCGCGTCCGCCGGGAACGACCATGTTCCGGAGCTCTCGTCCGCCCCGTACGCCCGGGCGGCGCAGCCGCCGGGGGGCGCCGCGGGAGCACCGTCGTCCGTGCGGCCGGCTCCCCACATGCCGGTCCCCCACGCCCCGGCGTCCTGGGCGGCGGCGGACCGGGCCGGTCGTGGTGGAGGGATCGGGTACAGCTCCGCTGCCGAGCTCTCCTCCGACCGGCTGCTGCGCAGCAGGCCCGCCGACCGCCGCGGGATCAGCCGGCTGCGCATCGGCGGCAAGGCGGCCGAACGGGAGCGGCTGCAGAAGCTGGCCATCCTCCGCACTCCCGTGATGCAGTGTTACAGGATCGCCGTCATCAGCCTCAAGGGCGGGGTCGGCAAGACGACCACCACGACCGCCCTGGGTGCCACGCTCGCCTCCGAGCGCCAGGACCGGGTCATCGCGATCGACGCCAACCCGGACGCGGGCACGCTGAGCCGCCGGGTGCAGCGCGAAACCGGAGCGACCATCCGCGACCTGGTGGCGGAGATCCCGAACCTCACCAACTACATGGCGGTCCGCCGCTTCACCTCGCAGTCCCCGAGCGGCCTGGAGATCCTCGCCAACGAGGCGGACCCCACCCTGTCGACGGCCTTCAACGACGAGGACTACCGCCAGGTCGTCGACTGCCTCGGACAGCACTACCCGATCATCCTGACCGACTCGGGCACCGGACTGCTGCACAGCGCGATGCGGGGGATCCTGGACTCCGCCGACCAGCTGATCGTGGTCGCCACCTCCAGCGTGGACGGTGCGACCAGTGCCAGCACCACGCTGGACTGGCTCAACGCCCACGGTTACGAGGAGCTCGTCAAGCGCAGCCTCACCGTGGTGTCCGAGACGCGCCAGAAGAGCAAGGCGGTCAAGGTCAACGAGGTGGTGGACCACTTCCGCGCCCGCTGCCGGGGAGTGGTGGAGGTTCCGTTCGACGAGCATCTCGCCGCGGGTGCCGAGGTCGACCTCGCGCAGCTGCAGGCACGCACCCGCAAGGCCTACTTCAACCTCGCCACGCTGGTGGCCGCGGACTTCCCCCGTACCCAGCCGGAGGCGCTGAGCTGGGCGGCCTCCTACCCGCACTCGGGTTACAACGCGGCCAGCATGTTCGCCGCCCCGGCCTGGGGCTGACACGGAACGGGCGACGCGGCGCGGGCGGGGCGGTCCCGCCGGCCGGGACGGATCCGCCGCCCCAGGCCCCGCTCCCGGGGCGGCGGCACAAGGGCTCCCGAGCACGCGAGGCACCGCCGCAGGCCGCCGGACGGCTCCGCCCCCGCGCGAGGACGCCGGCCGGCGGGATGCGCCGACGGAGCGGACCGGCCGCAGCGGGTGAGGTGCCGGCGGCGCCCGTGGGACCGCGCCGAAGCCGGTGTCCGGCCACGGCTGCGCGAAACCCTCCCGTCCGCACCCGTGGCGTCATACCGCAGACCGCCCGCCGCGGCACCGCACACGGCTCCGGCCCGGGCTCGGCCCGCCGGGCCGTCGAGCGCGCCTCCGCCCGGCTCCACCGGCTCGAACGCCCTCGCATCCGTCACGGGACACGCGCCGGCCTCCAGCAGGCCCTGCTCCAGCTCACCCGCGGTATCAGCCGCTTGCGGCGGCCACGCACCCCGTCCCGGTACGATCGGCGAGGCGGCCAGGCCGGCCGCCCGCCCGCGGCGGCGGACTCGGCGGATTCGGCGCGGCTGCGCGGCAGACGTCCGAGAACGCGCCGTACGCCGTCGGAGACGTACGCGTCCCTCCCCTCCCCTCCCCGAGTGGCTCGACGACGTCCGCGAAGACTCCGGCGTCCGCGGGCGGCAGCCCCTGCCGAACGAGTTCCGCGACGTGGTCCCCGACGGAGAACGGCACCCGGCGGACGCCGCGGCCGGTGGCCCCGGAGATCGTGGCGGCCGCCTCGTCCGGCGTCGCCGCCCGGGACCCGGACGACTCGTGGGCCCGGCCCGTGTGCCGGTCCTCGGCCGGCGCGGCGAGCACCACCGCGGCGTGTCCTCGGCATCGACGGGGCCGGCGGCCCCGTCGCCGGTGGGCGGCCGCAGCTCACCGGCGCGGACGGCACCGGCGAAAAGGCCCTCGCCGAAGCCCTGTGCGGACCGGCCCGGCCCGTCAGTCCCCCTCGGCCGTCCACCGGCCCTCCCCGACGCACGCCGCGACGGCGGGAACCGCGCGGCGAGTGCCGCCGCCGCTCGTCACGGGCCGCGCGGAACAGTCACGCCGACGACGCATACGCGGGACGGCGGCGCGCGGAGCGCGAACGGGGGGAACCTCAAACGGTTTCTGCCTGCCGGAGGGCTGGACAGCGTCCGCGGGCCGTGCTGTCATCCCAACCATCGCACCTTCCAACGTTATAAAGCCGAGTGCGCGCCGACCGCCCCTCCGCACAGGAGGTTTCGCGCACCCGGGACGACCCGATGGCGAACGGGCGGCGCTCCTCACCGGGGGCCGCGGCCGCACGGCTCGGCATCGTCATCAGCACACGCCCGAAGCGGTGTCCGCAGCGCGCCGCCCGCAGTCCCACCGGGCGGCTGCCGTCCGGACCGCCCCTGCCCCGCCTTCCCCTCCCTGCGACAGCTCTTCGGAACAGGAGCCCCGCATGTCCCTCAGCAGACGCGCCCTCCTGGGCACCGGCGCATCGGCCATCGGCGCATCGGCCCTGAGCGGCCCCTTGTCCCCGGCCGCGACGGCGGCGCCCCGCCCGCGGTCCGCGCCTCCCGCACCCGACCGGTTCCGCAGACTCACGCCGGGCAGCGTGACCGCCCGGGGATGGCTCGCCGGGCAGCTCCGGCTCCAACTCGACGGTCTGTGCGGCCGTTTCGAGTCGGTCTCCCACTTCCTGGACTTCTCCGCCTCCGGCTGGACCCACCCCGGGCGCGGTGCCTGGGAGGAGGTGCCGTACTGGTTGCGCGGTTACGTGCCGCTCGCCATCGCCACCGGCGACCGGCACGCCCTGGCACGCTCGCGCCAGTGGATCGAAGCCATCCTGGCGACCCAGCGCGGCGACGGCTTCTTCGGGCCGGAGGCGCTGAGGACGTCCCTCGGCGGCGGGCCCGACTTCTGGCCCTTCCTGCCGCTGCTGCAGGCGCTGCGCTCGTACGAGGAGTACACGCACGACGCGCGTGTCGTCCCGTTCCTCGTCCGGTTCCTGCGCTTCATGAACGGCCAGGGGCCGGGAGCGTTCGACACCAGCTGGGTCTCCTACCGTTGGGGAGACGGCCTGGACGTCGCGGTGTGGCTGTACCGCCGTACCGGAGAGGCGTTCCTGCTGGAGCTGGCCGCCAAGATGCACACCCTGGGCGCGGACTGGACCGGTGCCACGCCGAGCCGGCACAACGTCAACATCGCCCAGGGCTTCCGCGAACCCGCCCAGTACGCGCAGCTGACCGGCTCCGCGGAGCTGACCCGGGCGACGTACCGCGCCTACGACACCGTCATGGGCGCCTACGGACAGTTCCCGGGCGGCGGCATGGCGGGCGACGAGAACTACCGCCCCGGCTTCGGCGATCCCCGGCAGGGCTTCGAGACCTGCGGCATCGTCGAGTTCATGGCCAGCCACGAACTGCTGACCAGGATCACCGGCGACCCGGTGTGGGCGGACCGCTGCGAGGACCTGGCGTTCAACATGCTGCCCGCCGCCCTGGACCCGCAGGGCCGCTCCGTGCACTACATCACCAGCGCCAACGGCGTCGACCTCGACAACAGGCCCAAGACGCAGGGGCAGTTCCAGAACGGTTTCGCCATGCAGGCCTTCCAGCCCGGCGTCGACCAGTACCGCTGCTGCCCGCACAACTACGGCATGGGCTGGCCGTACTTCACCGAGGAGCTGTGGCTGGCCACGCCGGACGACGGTCTGGCCGCCGCCATGTACGCCCCCAGCCGGGTCCGCGCGCAGGTCGCGGGCGGCACCACGGTCACCCTCACCGAGGACACCGGCTATCCCTTCACCGAGACGGTCCGCATCACCCTGGCCACGCCCGGGCCGGTACGCTTCCCGCTCCGGCTGCGCGTGCCCGGCTGGTGCCCGAACCCCGAACTGCGCGTCAACGGCGGGCCGGTGGCCGCGCCCGGGGGCCCGGCGTGGGCCGTCGTGGAGCGGACCTGGCACGACGGGGACGTGGTGAGCCTGCGGCTGCCGCAGCGGACCGCGCTGCGGCGCTGGCCCGGGAACCACGACGCCGTCAGTGTGCAGCACGGCCCCCTGACGTACTCCCTGAAGATCGGGGAGCGCTACGACCGCTACGCCGGTGACGACGCCTTCCCCTCCTACGAGGTGCATGCGACGTCACCCTGGAACTACGGCCTCGACCCCCTCCCGGAACCGACGTTCACCCGCACCGGCGGCCCCGTCCCCGACAACCCCTTCACCCACGACACCGTCCCGGTGCGCATCACCGCCCGGGCCCGCCGCGTCGACGCGTGGATCGCGGACGACGAGCATGTCGTGGCCCCCCTGCAGGACGGCCCCGCCCGCAGCACCGCGCCGGTGGAGAGGGTCACCCTGATCCCCATGGGTGCGGCCCGGCTGCGGATCACGGCCTTCCCCACCGCCTCGCCCGACGGACGGCCCTGGACGCCCGAGCCGCCGTTCCGGCGGATCGCCAACCGCCACAGCGGCAAGGTGCTGGCCGTCGACGGCATGTCCACCGAGAACAGTGCGCGGGTCGTGCAGTTCGCCGACACCGGTACCGCCGACCACGCCTGGCAACTGGTCGACAAGGGCGACGGCTGGTACCTCGTCCGCAACGGCCACAGCGGCAAGGTGCTGGGGGTCGACGGCATGTCCACCGCCGACAGCGCCCGGGTCGTCCAGTACGAGGACAACGGCACCGCCGACCACCTGTGGACCCTCGTCGAGAACGGCGACGGCTGGTACCGCATCCGCAACCGCCACAGCGGCAAGGTACTGGGGGTCGACGGCATGTCCACCGCCGACAGCGCCCAGGTCGTCCAGTACGAGGACAACGGCACCGCCGACCACCTGTGGCGGTTCCTGTGACCACCCGGCCGGGCCCGGGCGGCGTGCCGCCGGCGCCGGCCGCCGCAGACGCTCCCGAGCCGTGTTCCCCCCACCCTGAGGAGTCACGATGCGCAGTGTGTCCTTACCCCCTCCCCTGACGGCGTGGTTCAGACGGCGCGCGCGGCGGACCGCCACCGTGTGCGCCGCCCTCACGCTGGTGTCCGCCGCCGGGCTGACCGCCGCGGGCACCGCCGCCCAGGCGGCCCCGGCCGCGTGGACCCCCAAGCCCTCGCCCATGACCACGCCGTGGACCGACCGGGTCCCGGTCGACAAGCCGCTTCCCGAGTACCCGCGTCCCCAGCTCACCCGGCCCGACTGGGCCAACCTGAACGGCGTCTGGGACTTCGCGGTCACCCCGGCGGACGCCGGCCAGCCCGCGTCGTTCCCCGAGCAGATCCGGGTACCGTTCGTCGCGGAGTCCGCGCTGTCCGGCATCCAGCGCAGGATCACCCAGAACGACAAGCTCTGGTACAAGCGCGCCTTCACCGTCCCGTCGGGCTGGAACGGCCGCAGGATCCAGCTCAACTTCGGCGCGAGCGACTGGCGCACGACGGTGTGGGTCAACGGCAGGCAGGCCGGCAGCCCCCACAGCGGCGGCTTCGACGCCTTCTCCTACGACATCACCGACCTGCTCTCCGCCGGCACCAACACGCTCGTCGTCTCCGTCTGGGACCCCACCCAGACCGGCGGGCAGGCCGTCGGCAAGCAGCGCATCAACGACGTGACCCCGCACCCCGGCGGCGGCATCTTCTACACCGCGGCCTCCGGCATCTGGCAGACGGTGTGGCTGGAGCCGACGGCCCCCGCCCGCATCACCCGCCTGGACCTGGTGCCCGACCTGAGGGACAGCACCCTCAAGGTCACCGTCCACGGCGCCGGTGCGAGCGGGCACAGCGCGCGGGTGACCGTGTCCACCGGGTCCACCACGGTGGGCAGCGCGACCGGCCCGGCCGGCAGCACCTTCTCGGTGCCGGTACCGAACCCGCGCCTGTGGACGCCGGACGACCCGTTCCTGTACGACGTGCGGGTCGAGCTGCGCTCCGGCGGGACGACCGTGGACTCGGTGGGCAGCTACACCGGGATGCGCTCCGTCGGCGTCGCGAGGGTCGACGGCGTCCTGCGGCCGGTCCTCAACGGGAAGTTCGTCTTCCAGACCGGCACCCTCGACCAGGGCTACTGGCCCGACGGCATCTACACCGCGCCCACCGACGAAGCCCTCAGGTACGACCTGCAAAAGCACAAGGACCTCGGCTTCAACATGGTGCGCAAGCACATCAAGGTCGAGCCGCAGCGCTGGTTCCACTGGGCCGACAGACTGGGCCTGCTGGTGTGGCAGGACATGCCGTCGATGGACACCCGCACGCCGGACGGCGCCGCCCGCACCCAGTGGGAGGCCGAGTACGACCGCATCATCGACCAGCACCGCAGCTCGCCCTCCCTGGTGATGTGGGTCAACCAGAACGAGGGCTGGGGCCAGTACGACCAGGCCCGCATCGCCGACCACGTCAAGGCCTACGACCCTTCGCGCCTGGTCGACAACATGAGCGGCGTCAACTGCTGCGGAGCGGTCGACGGCGGCAACGGCGACGTCATCGACCACCACGTCTACGTGGGTCCGGGCACGACGGTGCCCAGCGCCACCCGCGCCGCCGTCCTCGGCGAGTTCGGCGGACTCGGCCACCGGGTCCCGGGTCACGAGTGGTACCCCGGCGGCGGCTTCAGCTACGAGGACCAGCCGAGCCTGGCCCACCTCGACAACCGGCTGGTGGGACTGCTCGACGCCCTGCGCGAGGTGCGCATGCCGGCCGGGCTGTCGGCCTCCGTGTACACGGAGATCACCGACGTCGAGAACGAGGCGAACGGCCTGCTGACCTACGACCGCCAGGTCGTCAAGGTCGACACGGCCAGGGTCAGGGCGGCCAACCAGGCCCTCATCGAGGCCTCGCGCACCCCGGCGGCACCCGTCACGCTGCCCACCGGCCAGTACAGGTCGCTGCGGGTCACCACCCCCGGCTACACCGACCGGTACGTCCGGCACAAGGACGGCGCCCTCTTCACGGAGGTCGTCGGCTCCGGCAGTGACGGCCTGCTCAAGAACGACGCCACCTGGAAGGTCGTTCCCGGCCTCGCCGGCAGTGGCTGCTACTCCTTCGAGTCGCGCAACTACCCGGGCGAGTACCTGCGGCACCGCCAGTACCGGGTCTACAAGGAGGCGGGCAGCGGAGACCTGTTCAGGGCCGACGCGACGTTCTGCGCCGTGCGCGGGGCCGACGGCGGTGTACGCCTGTCGGCCTGGAACTTCCCCGAGCAGTACCTGCGCCACTACGACGCCGAACTCTGGCTGGCCACCCCGGGCGGCACGCACGCCTGGGACGCCCCGGCCCACTTCGCCCAGGACACCACCTGGGCCGTGGAGGCGCCCTGGGCTCCCTGACGCCGCTCCCCCGCCCCGGCCGATGCCGGCTCGCCACCGGCTCGGCCGCCGGCAACGCCCCGGCCGTCCCGGCCCTCCTCCGGCAGCTGCCGGAGGAGGGCCGGGAGATCGCCCCCGGAGGACCCGGCCCCCGTCTCGCCGTACCTGACCGAGCACATCGACCGGTTCGGTGAGTGCTCCACGCGCGGACTCGGCATCCAGTCCGGGCCGTACGGTCCGAAGCCGGACGTCGGCTTCGCCCCGCTGCACGAGGAGGGCCTGGCCGCAGCCGGCCGGCACGGCCGGTCCCGCGTGCCGGGCCGCGAGCGTCAGGACCGGGCCCCAGCCCTCGTTCGTCCCCGCTCCTCATCCTCGGCGGACACCCGGTGGTACGCCCTGCTTCGGTGCCTGGAAGCCGCCGGTCCTCTGCTCGAGCAGTTCGGCCAGCCGCAGCGGGGTGCGGTCCTCGGACATCGGACCGATGAGTTGCACTCCCACCGGCAGGCCGTCGGGGGACAGGCCCGCTGGTACGGCGGTGGCGGGCAGGCCGGGCATGGTGGCCAGACCGGCCCAGACAAGCTGGTCCAAGTACGGGTACTCGACGCCGTCGATGTCGATCCGGCGTTCCAGCAGATCGGGGTCGTGGTCGTGCGGGAACGCGGGGGTCGGCGTGATCGGGCACACCACGGCGTCGAACTCGGCGAAGAGCCGCCGCCAGCCGTGACGGTGGAGCTCGCGACGGTCGTTCGCCTCGATCCAGTCGCGGTGGCTGAACACCATCCCGCGCAGCCGCGCCGCGCCGAGGCTCCGGTCGTCCGCGCTCAGTCCGGCGGCGCGGGCCCGAAGCTGCTCGTACGCCTCGGCGGGAAAGCGCGCAACGGAGCCCGAGAACAGCAACTGCGTGTAGAGCGTCGCGGCTTCGGCCAGGTCGGGCAGCAGCGGAGTGTGCCGTTCGACGTGGGCGCCGCCGTCGGCAAGCGCGTCGGCCACCCGGTTCACGCCGGCCCGCACGGCGGACCCGGTCGGAATGAACGGATGGTCGTCGAGGACCAGGACCCGGAAGTCGCTCAGCCGCTGGTGGCGCGCGAGCGGCAGCGTCAGGTCGTGCGCCACGCCGAGCGTCAGCGGGTCCGGCCCGGCCATGACGTCGAGCAGGAGCGCGAGGTCGCGGGCGGTGCGCGCCATCGGGCCGACGACGGCGAGGTCGAGGTCGACCGGCAGTGCCGGCGTGGCCGGCGGGACCATACCGCGGTTCGCCACCAGCCCGAGCGTCGGCTTGTGCGCGTAGACACCGCAGAAATGCGCGGGGGTGCGCAACGAACCGCCGATGTCGGAGCCGATGGACAACGCGCCGAATCCAGCCGCCAGGGCCGCCGCCGATCCACCGGACGATCCGCCCGACGTGCGAGCGTGATCCCACGGGTTGTTGGTGGTGCCGTAGATCTCGTTGAAGCTCTGCAGATCCTGCAGTCCCAAGGGCACATTGGTCTTACCGAGCACCACCGCGCCGGCGGCCCGGAGCCGCGACACCTGTACCGCGTCCTCGGCCGGCACGAAGTCCCGGTACATCGGCATGCCCCAGGTCGTGGGCAGCCCGGCGATGTTGTAGGACTCCTTGACCGTCACCGGAATACCGAGCAGTGGCCGGTCCTCGCCGCGGGCGCGCGCCTGGTCGGCACCGCGCGCGGCGGCCCGCGCACGGTCGAAGTCCGGCACGCAGATCGCGTTGATCGCCTTGTCGTCCCGCTCGATACGAGCGATTGCGTCGTCGGTCAGCTCCACCGATGTCACTTCACCGGCACGCAAGGCGGCCGCGATTTCTTCCGCGGACTGAGAGTTCCATTCCATGAATCCGACCGTACCGACCTCCGGAAGAGGCCATAAAATACCGATTCGCACAACGGGATGGACGTCTCAACTCATCATGGTGCTCTCCGGCCACGGAGAATTCGCCCGACCGCCGGCCATGGCGACGCGCGGCGGCCCGGCGCACCTGCGGAGACGGTCACGACGGTTCCGCGACATGCCCCAGCCCGCCGAACCGGCCGCGCGTGGGAGACGGGCCCCGCCGTCGACGCCGCCCTGCCCGAAGCCGCGACGTAACCCACCGGGGTGGGCTACGCGAGGCGCGGCACCGCCCCGCAGGAGCTCCACAGCCGGCTCGACGCGCTCGCCGAGGCCGTGCCCCTCCGGCTCGTATCCGGGTCACACCCCGAAACGCCCCGTCGGCATGGGACGTGAGGAGGCGGAACGGCTCCGCGGTCGCCCCCGGCGGTTCACCGCCGACGCGGCCGGTCCGCTGCCGCGCGGTGTAGACGGCGCCGGAGCGAGTGCTTTCCGCGGGGCCGGGTTCCGGGCCGGTGCCGTGACGGCGCGGGTCCGCCCGCCGGCATCAGGACGACTGCGGTCGCCGTAGCCCCCTAAGGAGCAGTTCGACCAGTCGGCGGGGGTCGTAACGGGGGTCGCCGTCGCCTCCGACGCAGAGGTTGCCGATGCCGCGCATCAGTTCGTAGGGGTGCGTACCGGGCCTGATCTCGCCGGCGTCGGCCGCGGCGTCGAGCAACTGCCCGCAGACGGGCACCAGGCGGTCGAGGAAGTAGGCGTGCAGCGCCTCGAAGCCGCTGCTGTCCGACTGCAGCGCGTTGGCCAGTCCGTGCTTCGTGACCAGGAAGTCGACGAAGAGGTCCACCCACTGACGGAGTGCCGCGAACGGGGAGTCGGCGCCGGCCAGCAGGCTCGGGCCGGCCTCGGCGCACGCCTCGACCTGGTGGCGGTAGACGGCGACGACGAGATCCGCCCGGGTCGGGAAGTGGCGGTAGATGGTCCCCATCCCGACGCCCGCCCTGGCCGCGATCTCACGGATCGGCGCGTCGACGCCGGAGGTGACGAACACCGCGGCGGCGGCCTCCAGCAACGTCTGCTGGTTGCGCAGCGCGTCGGCCCGTTTGCGTCGGGCCGGCGTCTCCCCGGGCTGGCTCGCGAAGGGCACGGTGCTCTCCTTCCCACACTCGTTGACAAAGCGGAACAGCGTTCCGTATGTTAATCGGAACAACGCTCCGCTTTTAGCCTAGCCGAAGCCGGGCACTTCCGACCGCCTCCCCCGCCGCCGACCGGACGAGACCGGCGGCCGAGGCCATTGAATGGACACACGCATCATGAGCGAATCACCCCGCACAGCCGGCTCCCCCGGCTCGCCCGTTCCCGTCCTCTCGGTCGCCCCGGTGGTGCTGCCGGCCCCCGACCGGGCCGTGGACCTGCAGATACGCGTCTCCGCGCCCGTGACCGGCAGCGACCTGCCGGTCGTCCTCCTCTCGCACGGTCAGGGCTACTCGAACCACCTCTCCTCGCTGAACGGCTACGCCCCCCTCGCCGACTTCTGGGCGGCGCACGGCTTCGTCGTGATCCAGCCCACCCACCTGAGCTCGCGGACGCTGAGCCTGGCTCCCGACACGCCCGGTGCGCCTCTGTACTGGCGGTCGCGGGCCGAGGACATGAAGCGCGTCCTGGACCGGCTCGACGCGATCGAGGCCGCCGTCCCGCAGCTCCTCGGGCGCCTGGACCGCAGCAGGGTCGCCGTGGCCGGGCACTCGATGGGCGGGCACACCGCGAGCCTGCTGCTGGGCGCCCGGCTCACCGATCCGGACGACGGAACGGAAGTGGACCTGGCCGAGCCCCGGATCAAGGCGGGTGTGCTGCTCGCCGCGCCCGGCAGGGGCGGCGACGCCCTCACCGAGTCCGTGGCCGAGAACTTCCCTTTCTTCCTGACCACGGACTTCTCCAGGATGACGACGCCCGCGCTCGTGGTCGCCGGCGACAAGGACGCCTCCGCCCACCTGACGGTCCGGGGTCCGCAGTGGCACACCGATCCGTACGTCCTCGCCCCGGGGCCCAAGTCCCTGCTCACCCTGTTCGACGCGGAGCACGGACTCGGCGGGATCTCCGGGTACGACGTCGCCGAGACCACGGACGAGAACCCCGAGCGGGTGTCCGCGGTCCAGCGGCTCACCTGGGCCTACCTCCGCACCGAGCTCTACCCCGGGGATCCCGCCTGGCAGGAGGCGTGTGACGCGCTGACGGCCGGCCCCGGCCCGCTCGGACGGGTCGAATCCAAGTAGGCCCGCGGGGACACCCGCCTCCGCGGCGACCACCGGCACGGGGCGGCCGCCGCGGAGGCCCGCGCCTTTCCGGAACGTCGGACTCCCGTCGTCCGCCCCGAGGGCGGGCGGGAGTTGGACGGCAGGTCCTAGAGGTTGTAGCCGCCCGACACCTCGATGTTCTGGCCCGTGACCCAGCGGCTCTCGTCGGAGACGAGTGTGGCGATCATCGAGCCGATGTCGTCGGGTTCGCCGACCCGGCCGAGCGCGGTCCTCGCGGCGAGGGCCGGGACGACCTCGGGGAACCGGGTGAAGGCGTCATCGGCGATCCGGGTGCGGGTCGCCCCCGGTGAGACGGCGTTGACGCGGATGCCGCGCGGGCTGAATTCCTTGGCCATGTACCGGGTCAGCACCTCGAGGCCGCCCTTCATCGACGCGTAGGCCGAGTAGCCGGGCTCCAGGCCGGCCGTCGCCGTCGAGTTGCTGCTGGTGTTGACGACGGCCCCGCCGTCCGCCATCAGGGGCAGCAGCTTCTGCGTCAGGAAGTACGGTCCCTTGAGCAGGACCCGCATCAGGCGGTCGAACGTCTCCTCGGTCGTGTCCTCGATCAACGACGTCCGCGCGAAACCGGCGTTGTTGACCAGGTGGTCGAAGGTGTCGCGCCGCCAGACGTCGCGCAGTACGCCGGCCACCGTGTCCCGGAAGGCCGCGAAGGTGCCGCTCTCGCCGACGTCCAGCGGCAGCGCGACGGCCGTACCGCCCTCCTCCTCGATGGCGGCCGCCGTCTCCCGCCCTCCTCGCCGGTTGTTGCCGTAGGTCAGGACGACTCCGGCGCCGCGCCTGGCGATCTCGATCGCGGCGCTTCGCCCGATGCCGGAGCTGGCGCCCGTGACGATGGCGATCCTCATGGTGTTCCTCCCTGGTGTGGTCGTGCGCGCGGGGTGCGTGGGCGTGCCGGCTGCGCTACGCGGCGCAGTCCGGAAGCAGGACCCGGGCGAGCCAGTCGGTGCGGGTCCGGCGGGCCGTGGCCGAGAGGCGCGCCTGCGGGTACAGCGCGTCGAATCCGTGGAAGCCGCCCGCCCAGACGTGGAGTTCGGCCTGGCCGCCGGCTGCCCAGAGACGGGTGGCGTAGTCGGTGTCCTCGTCGCGGAAGACTTCGGCGGAGCCGGTGTCGATGTAGGTGGCCGGCAGGCCGGAGAGGTCGTCGGCCAGCGCGGGTGAGACGTACTCGGGCACCTCGTCGCCGGTGAGGTCGCCGAGGACGCAGCGCCATGCGAACTCGTTCGTCTCGCGGGTCCAGACGCCGGGCCCGCCGGAATACTGGCGGCTGGAGGTGCTGGTGTTGCGGTGGTCGAGCATGGGGCAGATCAGCATCTGCGCGGCGACGGCCGGGGTGCCGAGGTCGCGGGCCAGCAGGGTGACGCCGGCGGCGAGACCGCCGCCCGCGCTGACGCCCGCGACGACGATCCGGGCGGGGTCGACGCCCAGTTCGGCGGAGTGTTCGGCGACCCAGAGCAGTCCCCGGTAGCAGTCGTCGACCAGGACGGTGCCGGCGGCCTCCGGTGCGAGCCGGTAGTCCACGGAGACCACGACCGCACCGAACTCGTCGAGCCACTCCAGCGGGATGTCGAGCTGCGAGAAGCGGTCGCCCATGATCATCCCGCCGCCGTGCATCCAGTAGACGCAGGGTGCGGCGGCGGTGCGGCCGGGGTTCGCGGGGCTGAAGACCGACAGGGGGATCGGGGCGCCGTCCCCGGCGGGCACGGTGACCTCGCGCCGGTCGACCCGCCGGTGGGCCAGGAGGGACTCGACGGGCGTCGACGGGAGCCGGCGCAGTCGCGCGAGCGCTTCCGGGCCGAGCCGCGACATCAGGGGCATGCCGGCCAGCAGCTCGCGCAGTTCGGGGTCCAGGCCGGGGCGTGCCGTGGTCATGGTGGTTGCCTTTCGTCGGGGTGGCGCCCGGAGGCCGGGCGGGGCGGGGGCCGTCCCGGCGGGCGCCGAGGCGGCAGGGGCCGGGTCCGGGGGACCGACGGGTCAGAAGGCGGCCTTGCCGCCCACCGGCACGTAGTCGGTGCCCTCCGGCTCCTTGGCCAGCAGTCCGCCGATCCGCGCGACGATGGCCTGGGCGGCCTCGCCGGCGAAGACCCGGTGGTGGTCCTCCTCGCTGGTCCAGCCCTCGGTGACGTGGACGACGTCGGGGTCGGACGCGGAACGGGAGACGAGGTAGACGACGCAGTGTGCGCTGGTGCCGGGGTTGCCCTCGCTCAGGCCGGTCAGCAGCAGGTCGACCAGCCGGCCGCCCGCCCCGGGCCTGGCGGTCAGGGTGGCGGTGAAGCCGTAGTGGGCAATCATGGGTGCCTTCTTCCGCGGTGATGGCGTGAGGTAATTCCATTCAACCGGCGTGACCTGCGGAAACGTTAGAACGATGCTCGCTCGCGCTTGCACGATCCTCGCGGGGCGGGAGCCGCGGCGCGGGATGGTGCTGCAATGGGGGCATGTCTTCCGAAGAGCACCTGGACGAGCTCCGCACCCTGCTGGCGCGCCATGCCCGGCCCGGCTGGACCACCGCCGTCGACGGCGTGCTCGTCTCGAGGGTCGACCGGCCGGACCCGCCGGCGCCCTCGATGTCCGGCATGGTGCTGGCGGTCATCGCCCAGGGGGCGAAACGCCTCGCACTGGGCGAGAAGGTGTTCGAGTACGGCGCCGGGCAGTACCTGGTCGCCTCGGTCGACCTGCCCGTCACCGGGCAGTTCACCCAGGCGGAGCCCGAGCGGCCGGCGCTGGGGTTCGGTCTCGTGCTGGAGCCGTCCGCCGTCGCGGAGCTGCTGCTCCAGGCCGGGTCCGAGGGCGCTCCTCCCGCCCGCGGGGGCACGCCGTCGGGGATCGCCGTCAGCAACGCTCCGGCCGCGCTGCTGGACGCGGTGGTCCGGCTGCTGCGGCTGCTCGACGAGCCCCGCGACCGGGCCGTGCTGGCGCCGCTGGTCAAGCGCGAGATCCTGTGGCGCGTGATCACCGGCGAGCAGGGGGCGACGGTTCGCCAGCTCGGTCTGGCCGACAGCGGCCTGAGCCACGTCTCCCGGGCCGTGCGCTGGATCCGGGACCACTACGCGGAGCCCTTCCGGGTCGAGGACGTGGCGCGGATGTCCGGCATGAGCGTCTCCGCCTTCCACCGCAACTTCCAGGCGGTGACCGCGATGAGCCCCATCCAGTTCCAGAAGCAGATCAGGCTCCAGGAGGCCCGGCTGCTGCTCGCCACCCACCCGGGCGACGTCACCGGGGTCGGCAGGCGCGTCGGTTACGACAACCCGTCACAGTTCAGCCGGGAGTACCGCCGCCGGTTCGGTGCGCCCCCCAGCCGGGACGCCGCCCGCCTGCGTCACGCCGTGCGCGCCCCGGCAGGTGTCCTTCCCTGAGCCGCGGGCGGCCCGGGCAGCGCGACGACGTCCGCCCGGCAAAGGGACGAGGACCACTTTCCCGACCGCCACTTCCCCGGCCGCCACCTTCCCGGCCGCCGCTTCCGCCGGCCCCGGCCCGGCCGTGGCCGGCGTCGGACCCGGGTCAGCGGCTCGCGCCGAAGTTCTGGGTCCACCAGGGACCGCCGTCGCCGAAGTGGACGCCGACGCCCAGCTCCTTGAACGAGCAGTTGAGTATGTTCGCGCGGTGGCCGGGGCTGTTCATCCAGGACTCCATCACCGAAGCGGCGTCGGCCTGCCCGCGGGCTATGTTCTCGCCCAGCGTGGACCACCGGTACCCGGCGGCCTCGACCCGGCTGGCCATCGTGGAGCCGTCGGGGCCCGTGTGGGACATCACGCCGCTTCGGGCCATCACGTCGCTGTAGTCGTCCGCGGCCCGGGTCAGCCGGTCCTCGGCGGTGACCGGCGAACAGCCCGCCGCGGCCCGCTCCTTGTTGACGAGCGCGAGGACCTGTGCCTCGGGACCGCCGCCCGGGGCGTCCGAACCGCCCGGACCACCGGCACCGCCCGAACCACCGGTACCACCGGTACCACCTGAACCACCCGTACCGGCCGGACCACTGGAGTCCGTCCTCGAGCCGCCGCCCCCGCCGGCGGACCGGTCGCCGGCGGCCTCGGCCGACGTCTCCTCGGGCGTCTTCGTCACCGGCGCGGCCGTTTCGGCCGGACCGGCGGAGTTCCCCGGCTTCCCGGCCTCCCCGGACTTCTCCGGGGAAGCGGAAGGGCTTGCGGAACGGCCGGCCGTGGCGCTCGGGCTCGCCGACGGCGAGGAGGAGGGGGACGAGGAGCCCTCGGCGGCCGGCGCGTCGCCGGCGGAGCTCGCGGCGACCCGGTCCGAGGCGTCGCCGTCGTCGCCCATGATGCCGGTCAGCGCGATCCCGGCGCCTGCGGCGAGTGCCGCCGCCCCGAGCCCCAGTGCGGTGGCGCGCCTCCGCGGCCCGCCGCCGGACCGGGCGTGGGAGCGGGGCGGGCGGGCGGCTCGGCGGGAACCCATGCGTACGACACCTCGGCTGGTCGGTCGGAAGCGGAGTCCCGGTGGGCGCGGCCGCACTCACCGGGACCGTGGGGGGTGCAGTGAGCCTAGGCCGGGCCGGGGCGGAAACCGCCCCCGGAGGGCCGACTTAAGGGAGCCTTAAGGAAACCATCAAACTGCCTTCAGGGTCCTTCCTCCCGTGAGGTCCGCTTCCTCCCGCATCCTTCGAGGCGGGCGGGCCGTGCCGTCGGTGCCCCGGCGGCCCTTGTCCGCCCCGCAGCCCGCAGCCGGTGCCGGCTCCGGCGGGGAGGCCGGCGATGCCGTGGGGGGCGGTCGCACGGGCATCGTGCGCGGCTCCCTTCACCCCGGCGAGGCCGGGTGCCCCTACGCCGGCGGGTGTGCGTCCTGGTGGACGACCGTGAAGTGGCGCTCGGGGCCGGGGTTCTCGACTTCGTCGACCACGGCGACGGCCAGGTCCTCGGCGCTGATCCACGACCGGCCGCCGGCGGCGATGAGCAGGGCGTCGGTGCCGCGCCGGTAGCGGCCGGTGCGTTCGCCGGGTCCGAACAGGGCCGGCGGGCTCAGGTACACCCAGTCCGCGCCGGCGTGGGCCTGGCAGGCCCGCAACTGGGCGACCCCGACGTCCTGCCCGCCCGGTACTCGGCGGGCACGTACACGGGGTCGTCGACGACCAGCAGGTCCCGGTCGCCGGGGCTGCGCAGGGCGCCGGCGCCACCGGCCACGAGGACGCGTGTCCCGCGCCGGGCGGCGGTGTCCAGCACGGCACGGGTCACGCCGACCAGGAACTCCCGGTCGGCCGGAAAGGTCCGGACGGCCACCACGACGGCGTCCGGGACGGTGCCGTGGGCCGCGGAGTCCGCCAGCGCCTCGCGCAGGGCGTGCGGGTCGTTCGCGTCGACCGCGACCGGCATCGCGTCCGGGCGTTCGCCTGCGGGCCTCCGGGACAGGGCGAGCACCCGGTGTCCGCGCGTGGCGGCCTCGTCGAGCACCCGGCCGCCCACCGTGCCGGTGGCGCCGAGCTCGGCGATCGTCCTGCGGGTGGCCGTCGAACCGGCCCGCCTCGACCCTGCCGTCATCGAGTCCGTTCCCCGGGGACCCGGTCTCCCGCAGGTCCGCCGCGCGCGATGCGCCCGCGCGGGCCCGGGGAGTCGAACTGCGCGGCGGGCAACGCGGCCAGGGCGAGGACGAAACCGGCGGTCTGCGGTGCCCGGCGCCGGCCGCGACGCCGGCCGCGAAGGCGCTGAGTATGCGCACCCCCGCGGATGAGTACGACGGCCCAGGCGCCGGACCGGCCGGGGGGCGAGCCTGGCGTCGAGGTTTCCACCCGCGTCGAAGGGCCGTCCGTTGCTCAGTCGTGCCGCCGCTGCCGTCGTCCCCGTCCTCGGACGGCTGACCGTCACCCGTGACGCCGGCCCGCCCTTCCCCACGGGCAGCGTCTTCGCCGCGAACCACGACTCACTCGCCGATCCCGCGCTCGTGGTGGCCGCCCTGCGGTCCCTGGACGTCGAGCCGGTCGTCATGGCCACCGCCGGGCTCTGGCGGATTCCCCTGCTCGGCAGGGCGCTGGCCGCGGAGGGGCACATCCCGGTCCACCGCGGATCGGCCCGGGCGGCGGAGGCACTGGAGGCCGCGGCGGCCGCGCTCGCCTGCGGACGCCATGTGCTCGTCTACGGGGAGGGCGGGCTCCCCGGGCGCACGGACGCCGTGGCCGGCCCGCCCGGCCCGTTCCGCACCGGACTCGCCCGCCTCGCGCGGCTCTCCGGCGCGCCCCTGGTACCGGTGGGTCACGCGGGCGCCAGACGCCTGTCCTCGGGTTCGGTCGCCAAACAGCTCGCGGGCGCCCTCACCGCGCCGGTCCGGCGCCCGCGGCTCCACGTCCACGTCGGCACCCCCGTGCGCCTGCCGGCCGACGTCGCGGACGGCACGGCCGCCGCCCACCGGGCCGTCAGCCTCGCCTGGGCAAAGGCCGCCCGGGCGGTGGGCGAACCGGCACGGGCGGGCTGAGCCCCGAACCGTGCGCCGACGCCCCGCGGCACGCCACCGGCCGATGGCGACTGCGGGTGCGCGCCCAGCGCGGCCGGCTCGTTCCGGGCGTGTACGACGGCCGCCCGGTCCCGCCCCGGGCGTGTGCGACGCCGCCCGGTCCCGCCCCGGGCCCGGCACCGCTCCCCCGCCGGTCAGCGGTCGCGCTGGGCCTGGTCGCCGCAGGCGTGGCTCGCGCACAGGCGAGTCCGTGGCGGACGCCGGAGCAGGTGGCGGCCGGGGCGTCGGCACGGCTCATCCCCCGGCCGTCGTCCCCGACAGCGGCCGGTCGGCGGCGGGGCCGCGCCCGCCGCAACCCCCGTACGGCGGCCCGGCAGGCCCGCTCTCCGGGAAACGGCGGCCGGAACCCGTCCGGCGAACCCTTCTCACAAACTCATGTTCAAATGGACATCACTGTGTTAGAAATGACCCATGGGTGTCGCCGATCGTCTGGACCTGACCCTGCGGTTGGTGCAGGGCTCCGGCCAGTTGTCCGTGTCGGAGCTCTCCCGGCGTCCGGGGGTCTCGGAGATGACCGTGCGCCGCGACCTGGACGCACTGGAGCGCCAGGGCCTGGTGCGCCGGGTGCGCGGCGGGGCGATCGCCGACCGCCCCCGCGAGCAGGGCGGGGGGTTCGCCGCACGGGAGCAGTGGCAGTCCGCCACCAAGGACCGCCTGGGCGCCGCCGTGGCCGCCATGGTGGAGCCCGGCTCACGCGTGCTGCTGGACGCCGGGACCACCACCGTGCACGTCGCGGAGCACCTCGCCGCACGCGCGCCGCTGACGGCCGCCGCACTGAGCCTGCAGACGGCGCTGCGCCTGGCGGACCGCCCGGGGACCGACCTCCTCGTCGTGGGAGGGCGCTCCCGCCCCGGGGAACGCTCGCTGGTGGGACCGCTGGCCCTGCGCACGCTGGAGTCACCGAGCCTCGACTGCTTCGTGATGTCCATCGGCGGCGTGCACGCCGAGCACGGCTGGTCGGAGTTCTCCCTGGACGACGCGGCCGTCAAGCGGGCCGGGCTCGCCCAGTCCGCCCGCACCGTCGCCGTCGCGGACGCCACCAAACTCGGCGTCCGGGCCTTCAGTCAGGTCGCTCCGCTCGACGCCGCCGACCACTTCGTCACCGACGCCGCCGACGACGACCCGCAGACCCATCCCAGCGGCCCGGCCACCCTCAAGGCCCCGTGGCAGTCGGGTGTCGAGACCCACCTGGCCTGACACGCCTTCGCATACTCCCTTTCGCCCACTTCCCGTCAAGGAGCAGTTCCGTGCACACCGCCGCGCGCTCGCTGATGATCCTGGTCGCCGGACCGTACCGGTCGGGCACCGGCGACGACCCCCGCAAACTGGAGGCGAACGTCCGGGCCATGAACGAGGCCGCTCTGAAACTCTTCCGCGCCGGTCACCTCGGTGTCACCGGTGAGGCCCTCGCCCTGCCGCTGCTGGAGAACGCCGGCAGCACCCGCCCCGGTGACGCGGCGTACCAGGAGATCTTCCACCCCGTCGCCGAGCGGCTGCTGGACCGCTGCGACGCGGTGCTGCGGATCGGCGGCCCGTCCGAGGGCGCCGACCGGATGGTCGCCCGGGCGCGCGCCCGGGGCAAGGCCGTGTACACCGGCCTCGACGACGTCCCGGCCGCCCGGTGACCGCGGGCGTCGACACACCGGACCGGCGTGGCCGCACCGGCCTCGACCGGCACGGCCGCGACCTGACCGGCAACCCCGGGGTGCGGATCGTCGACGTGGAGGTCCTCTCCTGCGACTGGTACGTCCTGCGCAGAACCACCTTCGACTACCGGCACGGCGACGGCCACTGGAGCCGCGAACAGCGCGAGACCTACGACCGCGGCGACGGCGCCACGATCCTCCTCTACGACGCCGACCGCGAAACCGTCCTGCTCACCCGCCAGTTCCGCCTGCCCGCCTACGTCAACGGGCATCCCGACGGGATGCTCGTCGAAAGCGCGGCCGGCCTGCTGGACGGCGACACCCCCGAGGAGGCGGTCCGCCGGGAGGCGGCCGAGGAAACGGGCCACGTCATCGGAACCCCCGAGCACCTCTTCGACGTCTACATGAGTCCCGGCTCGGTCACCGAACGCCTGCACTTCTTCGCCGCCCCCTACCGGGCCGCGACCGGCACGGCGACGGCGCTGGGCGTCGCCGACGAAGGCGAGGACATCACCGTCCTGGAGCTGCCCTTCCGTGAGGCGCTGGCCATGATCCGCAGCGGTGGCATCGCCGACGCCAAGACCGTCATGTTGCTGCAGTGGGCGGCCCTGGACGGCCCGTTCGCGCACATCCGCGCATCCGCCCGCCGGTGACGGACGCACAGCCCGACCGCAGCGAGCGCCGCCTCCCGGCGGCGTTCCCGCACGACCCGACTCATCGCAGGGAGAAGTCATGACCCACCGCACCCGTCTGGCCGCGGCCGGCGCTCTGGCCGCCGCGCTGCTCGCGGCCACACCCGCCGTCGCGGCCGCGGCCGGCGCCGCAGGGCCGTACACCTGGACCGTGGAGAAGGGCCACGTGCTCGCCTGCGCCGGGGAGGAGGACGGGCTGCGCGTGGCCGTCGAGCTCTACGAGAACTCCGCCTTCGACACCCACGCCCAGGTGTCCGTGCAGACGGCAGGGACCCGGTACCTGCGCGGCGGGGAGACGGAGGGCGGCCTGTTCGACAACGGCACGATCTCCCGCCGCCTGGTCGTCGCGGCGCAGGAGGAGGCGGCCGGGTCCTCGGAGACGGTGGTCGTCAACGGCTCCTACGTGCCCGCCGGTCCGCGCGAGCGGGTCCACGAGGTGTACGACGAGCCGTGGGGCCGGGTCGTGTCCAAGGGGTGGAACACGCCTCTGTCTGCCGCGGTCACCGTGGACGCCCTGGGACAGCGGGTCGACCTGACGTGCGACTCCGCCTTCGCCTTCGACCTGAAGGTCCGCCGCCCCGCCGACGGCGGAAACTGATCTCGCGCCGGGCACCGCTCCTGGTGTCGGCACACGTCGTCACCAGGAGCGGTGCCGGGCCCGGCGATCGGCGAGGGACCCGGGTGCTTGACGCGCACCGCCCGGCCATGGGTCGCTCTGAGGGCCGGGGCGCCGCCTCGCCCCGGCTCGAGGTCCCACCGGGCCCCGGCGAAGACGGTGTTGCCCGACCAGATGTCCGTTCCCACGAACGAGGTGACAGCCCCATGAGCATCATCGACCTCGCCGCGCTCGGCGAGTCGTTCACCCGCGACCCCTACCCCGTGTACGCCCGGTTACGGGCCCAGGGCCCGGTGCACCGCGTCCGGATGCCGGAAGGAGGCGCGCAGGCCTGGCTCGTCGTCGGATACGAGGCCGGACGCGCCGCGCTCGCCGACCCCAGGCTCTCGAAGGACTGGAGCAAGGCGTCACCGTCCCTGCCGCTGGGTTCCGTCTCCTCCGGCCCGCACATGCTCAGGGCCGACCCGCCGGACCACACGCGGCTGCGCAAACAGGTCGCCCGCGCCTTCACCGCACGGCGTGTGGAGGCACTCGCCCCGAGCATCCAGAAGACCACGGACGCGCTGCTCGACAGGATGCTCACCGCGCCCGGTGGGCGCGCCGACCTCGTCGAGGCGCTGTCCTTCCCGCTGCCCATCTCGGTGATCTGCGAGCTCATGGGCGTTCCGGACCTGGACCGCGAGTCGTTCAGGACGTGGTCGAACGACGCGCTCGGCGCCACCGACCCCGAGGTCCGCAAGGCCGCGGCGGCCTCGATGGCGCACTACATGGCCGATTTGGTGGACGGCAAGCGGCAGCGGCCAGGCGACGACCTCATGAGCGCGCTGATCCACAACCCGGACGACGACGGCGACAGGCTGTCCCGCGAGGAACTGGTGGGCATGGCCTGGCTGCTGCTGGTCGCCGGCCACGAGACCACCGTGAACCTCATCTCCAACGGTGTCCTCGCCCTGCTGACCCATCCCGGGCAACTGGCCGCCCTGCGCGCGGACCTCTCCCTCGTGGACGGCGCGGTGGAGGAGATGCTGCGCTACGAGGGACCGCTGGAGACGCCCACGTTCCGCTTCACCACCGAGCCGGTGACGATCGGCGACACGGTCATCCCGGGGGGCGGCGAACTCGTCCTGGTCGCCATGGCGGACGCCAACCGCGACCCCGCCCGCTTCCCCGCGCCCGACCGCTTCGACATCTTCCGTGACACCCGCGGCCATGTGGCGTTCGGCCACGGCATCCACCACTGCCTGGGGGCTCCGCTGGCCCGCCTGGAAGCGCGGATCGTCTTCAGGACGCTGCTGGAACGCTGCCCCGACCTGGCCCTGGACATCCACCCGGCAGCGATCACCTGGCGGCCGGGCATGATGATCCGCGGCCCGCGCAGTCTGCCCGTCCGTTTCACCGCGTAGGCCGGCGGCGGCCGCGCGCCGTCCCCGGCTCATCAGGGCCCGGGCGCACGCCCCGGGCCCTGAAGGGGCCTTCGGCGAACAGGGTGTGGCCACGACGGCCGGCGCCGGTCGTCTTCCCGAACCGCCGGTTCGCGGGACCGGCGTCCAGGACGGCTTCACCGCTCCGCGTCCCGGGAGGGACCGCCGGGACGATCACCGTCCGCCGTACGGGGCATGGCGCTGTCGCCCCGCCGGTCCGGGTGAGCCGGCCGGGCCGGCGGGCGGGCCAGGTCGTCGGACGGCGGAGGAGTCCCACCGGCCGGCTCGTCCCGTGAGCGTCCCGGCGCTTCACGCCCCCGGCTTCCACGGACCGTCCCGGACGGGTTCTTCACGTCCGGCGTATCGCGCGTCCGCGCGCGATCTTTCCGCGGGTCATTCCGTCTCACCGCCCGTGGGGGGCCATCGCCATGTCCGCATCAGTGGGCTCCGTCCGCGTTCCGCCAGTTGGACGACGACACGGCGGCGGCGCTGCGCGCCGGATTCCCGCGGGAACAACGGGAGCGTGACACGGCCGGTCTGCGTGATCTCCTCGCGCGCGAGGAGATCACCGTCGACGACCGCAGCCTCGGCCACCTCGTCGATCTGCTGCTCGGCCCGTTGCACCACCGAGTGCTCGTGTCCGGTTCGCCCATCGACGAGGAGCTGGTGGACACCACGGCCCGGCTTACGCTCACCCGCGCGCGAGCTGTCGGCCGAGGCCCCCTGACATCGATCGCGGCCACCCGGCGCACCGCCTCGTCGAACGGCAGGCCCGGACATGACCGACCGCAGCAGGCTTCTGTTCGTTCCTGTTGAAAACCTTCGCCTTTCGTGAACGTGCACGCCTGTTGACGTGCCTGAGACAAGGCCTCTACTTTCCACGGAAAGCGCTTGCTGGAGAGTGAGCCGCCATCCGCTCAGTACAGCGCCCCGAGAAACACCTTCTTCGCCATGCCCGGAAACATCTGTAGAAAGGGCTGTCCCCATGCGATTATCCAACCGCTGCGTGTCTCGAGCCGGGCTGGTCGCCGTCGCACTGGTCACCTCCTTGCTGACCACCGCACCCGTCGGCCCCGCCTCCGCCGCCCCTTCGGCCCCTCCCGCGTCCTCCCCTTCCGCTTCCGCCGCGACCGCCGACGGCTTCGCCTCCGTCGACGCCCTGGGGCAGAACGGCACCACCGGCGGCGCGGGCGGCGCGGTCGTCACGGCCGCCACCACCGCGCAGTTCCTCGACTACATCTCCCGCCCCGAGCCCCTGGTCGTGCAGGTCAGCGGCACGATCACGCTGCCCACCGGCTCCAGCGACGGCATGCACCCGGTCGCCTCGGACAAGACCATCGTCGGCCTGGGCGGCACCGCCCGGCTGACCGGCGGCGGTCTGCACATCGGCCTCCCCGCGAGCGACGGCGTCACCTCGCCCCCCGCCGGCGCGGTGCACAACGTCATCATCCGCAACCTGTCGTTCGACGGAGCCACGGACGACCTGATCAACATCCAGATGTTCTCGCACCACATCTGGATCGATCACAACGACTTCTCCGACGGCAACGACGGCGCCGTGGACATCAAGCGCGGCTCGGACTTCGTCACCGTGTCCTGGAACCGCTTCCACAACCACGACAAGACCCTGCTGCTCGGACACGACGACGACAACGCCGCCCAGGACCGCGGACGGCTGCGCGTCACCTACCACCACAACTACTTCGACGCCTCCGACCAGCGCAATCCGCGGGTGCGGTTCGCCGAGCCGGTGCACGTCTACAACAACTACTACCGCGACAACAGTTACGGCGTCGTCTCCGCCATGGACGCCGGGGTGGTGCTGGAGGGCAACTACTTCCACAGCGTCAACAACCCGGCCCGGGTGGACTTCAGCGGCGGCCTCGGCCGCCTGGTCGCGCGCGACAACGTCCTCGTCGAGTGCAACCACCCCGTCGAGACGCGGGGTCCGGTCGTCGAGCCGCGCACGTACTACGCCTACACCCCGCACCGGGCGGCCGAGGTCCCGGCCGTCGTCCCGGCCGGGGCCGGCGTCGGGAAGATCTGAGGAACGGAGACGACGATGAGGAACCTCCCCTCCCTCAGCCGCCGCGGCCTGCTCGCGGGCGCCGCCGCCACCGCGGCCTCCGCCGCCCTGCCGGCCACCGGCACGGGCGGCCGCGCGTGGGCCGCCGGGCCCGCTTCCGCACGGCGGACGCGGACCGCCGCGGCGGCGCAGAGCGCCGACGGCTTCGCGGGCGTCCCCGCACTGGGCCTGTCCGGCACCACCGGCGGCGCCGGCGGCCCGGTGGTCACCGTCACCGACGCCGACACGTTCCTGGACTACTGCGACCGCGACGAGCCCTACGTCATCCAGGTCTCGGGCACCCTGCGCATCAGCAGCAAGCAGGGCGTCCGCTCGAACAAGACCATCGTCGGGCTGGGCACCGGCGCGGAGATCACCGGCGGCGGCCTGGACATGTACCGCAGACAGAACGTGATCATCCGGAACCTGCGGTTCACCGGCGCCGACGACGACTCGATCAGCATCCAGCAGTCCTCGCACCACATCTGGATCGACCACTGCACCTTCAGCACGGGCGCGGACGGTCTGATCGACATCGTGCGCGGCGCGGACTACGTCACCGTCTCCTGGAACCACTTCCGCGACCACAGCAAGACCATGCTGATCGGCCACTCGGACGCCAACGGCAGCCAGGACCGGGGCAGGCTGCGGGTCAGCTTCCACCACAACTTCTTCGACGGCACGGCCCAGCGCCACCCGCGCGTCCGCTTCGGCGAACCCGTGCACGTCTACAACAACTACTACCGCGACAACACCCTCTACGGCGTGGCCTCCACCGAGGACGCGGGCGTGCTGGTGGAGGGCAACTACTTCGAGAACGTCGCCCACCCGATCTACTCCGGCTACGACGAGAGCGGACCCGGCCGGGTGGTGGAACGGAACAACGTCTACGTGCGCTGCGGGCAACCCGAGACGCTCGGCACCGTCGTCGAGCCGCGCACCTTCTACGCGTACACCCTCGACGCCCCCGCGGACCTCCCCGTCATCGTGCCCGCCGGTGCCGGCGCCGGCCGGATCTGAAGGAGCCCTCGTGTCCGAAGTTCCCCCGATCACCCGCCGCGGCCTGCTGGCGGGCGCCGCCGCCGCGGCTTCCGTCGCCCTGCCGGTCGTCGGCGCGGCCCCGCGCGCCCGGGCCTCCACCGCCCCGGACCGGCTCGCCGCCGTGGCGGCGCAGGCCGCCGACGGCTTCGCGAGTGTCAGCGCCCTCGGCCTGACCGGCACCACGGGCGGTGTCGCCGGGCCCACCGTGACGGTGACCGACGGCGCCCAGCTCGCCGACTACGCGGGCCGCAACTCCCCCTACACCGTCCTGGTCTCCGGCCGCATCGAGATCGACGGCATGATCACCGTGGTGGCCGACAAGTCGATCCTCGGCGTCGGCTCCACCGCCGAGATCACCGGCGGTGGTCTCCAGCTCGGCTCCACGACCCGGCCCGGCAACAACGTCATCATCCGCAACATCCGCTTCACCCACGCCTCCGACGACTCCGTCAGCGTCACCAACCGCGCCCACCACGTGTGGATCGACCACTGCGACTTCTCGCAGGGGTACGACGGACTGCTCGACATCAAGCGGGAGTCGGACTACGTCACCGTCTCCTGGAACCGCTTCCACGACCACAGCAAGACGTGCCTGCTGGGCCACAGCGACAGCCACACCGCCGACCGGGGCAAGCTGCGCGTGACGTACCACCACAACTTCTTCGACGGCACCGACCAGCGCCACCCGCGCGTCCGGTTCGCCGAGCCGGTGCACGTCTACAACAACTACTACCGCAACAACCGGCTCTACGGCGTGGCCTCCACCGAGGACGCGGGCGTGCTGGTGGAGGGCAACTACTTCGAGAACGTCGCCCACCCGGTCTACTCCGGCTACGACGAGAGCGGACCCGGCCGGGTGGTCGAGCGCAACAACCTCTACGTGAACTCCGGGGCGCCCCAGACGCTGGGCACGGTGATCGAGCCGCGCACCTTCTACGCGTACACCCTCGACGCCCCGTCGACCGTCCCCACCGTCGTCCCGGCCGGCGCCGGTGTCGGCAGGATCGCCTGAACCCGGGAGGCACACGATGCACCGCAAAGGCACCCTCCTCCTCACTGCCCTGGCCGCACTGACCGCCACGGCCGCCGCTCCCTCACCCGCCCCCGCGGCCCCTGCCGTACCGGCGGAGTCGGCGCCCACCGGATTCGCGAGCGTCGACGCGTGGGGCCAGAACGGCACCACCGGCGGCGCGGGCGGTCCGACCGTGACCGTCTCCACCGCCGCCGACCTCATCGCCGCCGTCAAGGCCGAGGGCCCCAGGACCGTCCGCGTCAACGGCATGATCACGCTGCCCGCGGGGATGTACGACGTCAGCTCCGACAAGACGATCGTCGGGGTCGGCGCGGGTTCCGGCATCTCCGGCGGCGGCCTGAACATCGGCCTCCCGGCGAGTGACAGCGTCACCTCGCCGCCCGCGGACGCCGTGCACAACGTCATCGTCCGGAACCTGACGTTCAAGAACGCCAGTGACGACTCCATCAACATCCAGATGTTCTCGCACCACGTCTGGATCGACCACAACGACCTGTCCGCCGGGTACGACGGGCTGCTCGACATCAAGCGGGGATCCAGCTACATCACCGTCTCCTGGAACCACACCCACCACCACACCAAGAACATGCTGCTGGGCCACTCCGACAAGAACGGCGCCCAGGACACCGGCCGGCTGAAGGTGACCTACCACCACAACTGGTACGACCGCACCCCGCAGCGCAATCCGCGCACCCGCTTCGGCGACCCGGTGCACATCTACAACAACTACTTCCTCGACAACAGTGACACCGGCCCGGCCTGCAACGCGGACTCGGGCTGCTTCATCGAGGGCAACTACTTCGACGACGTCGAGGAGCCCATGACCAACAGCTACTCGGGGCCGGAGGGCAGCATCGTCGAACGGAACAACGTCTTCGTCGGCGACACCGGCGAACCGGTCACGGGCGGCAGCGTCGAGGACCCGGCGGACTACTACGACTACACCGTCGACGACCCGCGCACCGTCAAGGACGCCGTGATGCGGGGCGCGGGCCCGGGCACCATCGGTCTGTGACAGGCCGTCCCGTCCGGTGGGTCCACGGTGGCGGACGAGCGTGCGGACGGTGCGGATGAGGGCCGTGGAACCCTCGGTTCCCGCCCGCAGTGCCGGTGGAGCCCGGCCCGGATTCGGGGCCGGGTTCCACTCGGTGGGACCTCGACGAGCCGTCGGACCCCGATCCGGAGGCGCCGTGCTCCAGTGGCCGGAGCCGCCGCAGCGCTTCGAGCGCGTGCCCCGCGCGGCGGGGCCCTCGGCGTGTCCCGCGGCGCTGGTGCGGGGCGCCCGGGCGGTGGGCGCGAGGTGGCCGCGGAGGGGGCGGCCGGCCGGCGAGGGCCCTCCGGGACGGGGCGGCACCACCCCGGTCGCCGTCCGCTGCGCGGGGGCGGCCGCCGCCGGACCCACCGTGCGCAACGTCTCCGTGCCGCGGGACAGCAGGCGTCCACCACCGTCCGCGGCGTCGGCCCGGAGTCCGGACCGGCTGCGATCCGGGTCCGGCTCACGACGCACCGGGAACGGGCCCGGATCCCGTGAACAGCCGAGCGGGACGGCGCAAACGGCTGACCACAGTAGCCGTGCGGGCGCCATCAGAAGAGGTTTTTGATGCGTCTTCACTTGGCGGTGGGCGCACGAGAGGGGACGCAGCGGAGGGTGCGCCCCGGCATGCGCCCACGGGGGTCGTCCGTGCTCCTCTTGCTGCCGGCCGGACGGCTGACCAGACGGGTCCCGTGATTTAGCCTCGCTGGCATGACCGGTCCCGAGGACGACCCGCCCGCGGGTTCCGGGGACGCGTCAGGGAGCTCCACGGGCGACGACGGCACGGAGGTCCCACGGCCTCGCCGGCCCTCCCCTGGACGAGGCCTGCTCGCCCGGCCGATCCACCGAACCGACCGAAAGAGGGGCCCCAGCCATGAAGATCGTGTCCGCCGAGGTGATCGTCACCAGCCCGGGACGGAACTTCGTCACCCTGCGCATCACCACCGAGGACGGCATCACCGGCCTCGGTGACGCCACGCTCAACGGCCGTGAACTGGCCGTCCGGTCCTACCTGGACGATCATGTCGTGCCCCTCCTCGTCGGGAGCGACGCCTCCCGCATCGAGGACACCTGGCAGTACCTCTACCGGGGCGCGTACTGGCGGCGCGGTCCCGTGACGATGGCGGCCGTCGCGGCGGTCGACACGGCGCTGTGGGACATCAAGGCCAAGAGCGCCGGGATGCCCCTCTACCAGCTCCTGGGCGGGGCGTCCCGCACCGGCGCCCTGGCCTACGGGCACGCCTCCGGCCGCGATGTGCCCGAACTGCTCGACTCCGTGCGCGCGCACCTGGAGCTGGGCTACCGCGCCATCCGCGTCCAGACCGGGATCCCCGGCCTCGGCCCGGTCTACGGCGTGGCCGCCTCCGGCGCGGGCGGCGGGGAGCGCTACGACTACGAGCCCGCGCGCCGCGCCGCCGGCGGGCGGCCCCTGCCCGCGGTGGAGACCTGGGACACGCGCGCCTACCTGCGGCACGTTCCCACCGTCTTCGAGGCCGTGCGGGCCGAGTTCGGCCCCGAACTGCCGCTGCTGCACGACGGGCACCACCGGATGACGCCGATCCAGGCCGCCCGGCTGGGCAAGGCGCTGGAGCCGTACGACCTGTTCTGGCTGGAGGACGCCACACCCGGGGAGGACCAGGCGGCCCTGCGTCTGATCCGGCAGCACACCGTCACACCGCTGGCGATCGGCGAGGTCTTCAACTCGGTGTACGACTACACCACGTTGTTGAGCGAGCGGCTGATCGACTACGTGCGCTCCGCGGTCACCCACATCGGCGGCGTCACCGCGATGCGCAAGCTCCTCGACCTTGCGGCCGTCCACGGCGTCAGATCCGGGATGCACGGCCCGACCGACATCTCCCCGGTGGGCATGGCCGCCGCGCTCCATCTGGACCTGGCCGTCCACAACTTCGGCATCCAGGAGTACATGCGGCACTCGGAGCGGACGCTGGAGGTCTTCCGCACCTCCTACCGGTTCGAGGACGGGCTGCTGCATCCGTCCGACACCCCGGGGCTGGGCGTCGACCTGGACCTCGAGGCGGCGCGCCGCTTCCCGTACCAGCCGGCGTACCTGCCGGTCAGCAGGCTGCGGGACGGGACCGTGCACGACTGGTGAGCCGGGCCCGCCCCGGCCGCCGCACCGGAACGACCGGCCGTCCCGTGATCCGGGACCGGCTCACCGACATCGCCGCCGCGGTCGCGGCGGCCCGGGCCGGGCCCGGGTCCGGGTCCGGCGCCCGGGCCGACCACGTTCCGACGTACCGTCGGATGCCGCTCCGGCAACGTGACGGCGCTCCCCCGCCGGCTCAGACGGTCCCGTCCGCGGTCGCGAGGATGTCGGCGACGGCCGCGCGGGCCGCCTCGCGGTCGTGCGGGACCAGGCCGATGCGGGTGCGCCGGTCCAGCAGGTCGGACTCGTCGAGGGCGCCCTCGTGGCGTACGGCCCACAGGAGTTCGGCCTTGGTGACCGGGTGGCCGGGGACGACGGGGCGGCCCAGGTCCGGGTCGGCGAGGGCCAGGGCGTGGACCGCCGGGGCCTCGGTGCCGTAGCGGCGGACGAGGCGGCCGGGCGCGTCGACGGCGGCGAGGGCGGCCCGGCCGGCGGCGCCGACGAGGGGGAGGGCGCGGGTGCGGCACGGGCCGGCGGTGAGGGCGCGTGCGGCGACGGCGGCGTCGACGGCGTCCTGGGCCATCCGCCGGTAGGTGGTGAGCTTGCCGCCGACGACGGTGACGACACCCTCGGGCGAGGTGAGCACGGCGTGCCTGCGGGAGATGTCGGCGGTGCGGCCGGGGCCTTGCGCGCCGGAGGTGTCGAGCAGGGGGCGCAGTCCGGCGAAGGCCCCGACGACGTCCTCGCGGCGCAGGGGGGCATCGAGGGCGGAGCCGAGGACGTCGAGGAGGAAGCCGATGTCGGTCTCGGGCACCTCCGGCACGTCCGGGACGTCGCCGTCCACGGGTTCGTCGGTGAGACCGGCGTACACCCGGCCGTCGCCCTGGGGCAGGACGAGCACGAAGCGGTTGCTCTCGCCCGGGACCGGGATGTGCAGGCCGGCGGCCGGGCTGCCGAGGGCGTCGGAGCGCAGGACGAGGTGGGTGCCGCGGGAGGGCCGCAGCCGGATGCCGCCGACGAGGCCGCCGGCCCAGACGCCGGTGGCGTTGATGACGGCGCGGGCCCGGATGTCCAGCTCCGTGCCGGTGAGTTCGTCCCGGACCCTGGCGCCCGAGCCGTCGAGGGCGAGGGCGCGGGTGCGGGTGAGGATCCGGGCGCCGTGGGCGGCGGCGGTGCGGGCGATGGCGGTGACCAGGCGGGCGTCGTCGGTGAGTTGGCCGTCCCAGGAGAGCAGTCCCCCGCGCAGCCCGGTGGGGCGCAGGGCGGGGGCCATGTGCCGGGTCTCGACGGCGGTGAGGGCGCGCGGGGCGGGGAGGGTGGCGCGTGGGGTGCGGGCGGCGGCGCGCAGCAGGTCGCCAGCGCGCAGTCCGGCCCGGGCGAGCGCGGCCTGTCCGCGCGGGACGAGCGGGGTCAGGGGGAGGACGAAGGGCTGGGCGCGCACCAGGTGGGGCGCGGTGCGTTCCATGAGGACGCCTCGTTCCACGGCGCTTTCGCGGGCGACGTCGAACTGTCCGCTCGCGAGGTAGCGCAGTCCGCCGTGGATGAGTTTGGAGCTCCAGCGGGAGGTGCCGAACGCGATGTCGTGGGCGTCGATCGCGGCGACGGTCAGGCCTCGGCCGGCGGCGTCGAGGGCGGCTCCGGCGCCGGTGGCGCCGAGGCCGACGACGAGGACGTCGACGCGGGCCCCGTCGGCGAGTCCGGCGAGTTCCCGGGCGCGGCGCTGCGCGTTCAGCGAGGAGGCGCCGGGGTTGCCGCTGGGGCTGCTCATGGGGCGAGGGTCCTCTCCAGGAGGGTGCGCAGCTCTTCCAGGAAGGCGGCGT
This sequence comes from Streptomyces sp. NPDC052701, assembly GCF_040678355.1. Classification (NCBI taxonomy): domain Bacteria; kingdom Bacillati; phylum Actinomycetota; class Actinomycetes; order Kitasatosporales; family Streptomycetaceae; genus Streptomyces; species Streptomyces sp. NPDC052701. The sequence continues at coordinate 519,143 of NZ_JBFATO010000001.1, read as the reverse complement.
CGGTGAGGTCGGGGTCGGACTCGTCGGTCATCGTGCGCAGCGAGAGCGTGAAGGACTGCACGACCAGGAGCAGGGAGCGGGCCTGGCGGTCCGGGTGGGCGCGGCGGACCGACCCGTCGGCGTGTCCTTCGCCCAGGGCGCCGGTGATGAGGCCGAGGAAGGCGTCCTGGCTGGCGCCGCGGCGGTCGAGCACGTACGGCAGGAGCAGTTCGGGGTCGACGTCGAGGATCTTGTGGAAGAGGGGGTGGGCGCGGAAGGCGGCGACTCCGGCGACCAGTCCGCCGACGAGTCTGGCCCGGGTCGGGACGGCGGGGTCGGGGGCGGGCATGGCGGAGACGGCCAGGGCGATCCACTCCCTGGTCATGAGGTCGCCGACGAGGGTCCGCACGTCGGGCCAGCGACGGTAGAGCGTCATCCGGGACACGCCGGCGCGCCGGGCCACGTCGGTCAGGGTGGTCCGGCGCACGCCGACGGCGAGGACGCAGTCGCGTGCGGCGTCGAGCACGGCGTCCGCGTCCGACTGGTTGTGACGAATGGGCGTCATCTGTCACAGTGTAATGCCAGTGCAGGCCGCCCGGCGCGGCGCCCCGCGAGACCGACGTGAGGAACGACCCAAGTGGACATGGTGTGGAGCGGCTGGGGGGACCCGGCCAGGGCGGCCCCGCTGCCCGACTCGGTGACCGGCCTGCTGCGCGACCTGCTCGGCGTCGCACCGCGCGGGACGGCCCCCGTCCCCCTCGGCTCGGTCGCCGTACCCGCCTCCCCGCTCACCGGTGAGGCGCGCGCGGCCCTCGCCGAGTGCTGCGGCGGGCCGGCGCACGTGCGCACCGACGCCGAGAGCCGGATCCGGCACACGCGCGGCAGGTCGACGCCCGACCTGCTGCGCATCCGCACCGGCGAGGCCGACGACGCCCCGGCGGCCGTCGTCCTGCCGGGCAGCCACGAGGAGGTCCTGGCCGTCCTGCGGGTCTGCGCCGGACACGGGCTGGCCGTCGTGCCGTTCGGCGGCGGCACCTCGGTCGTGGGCGGGCTCGCCCCGCGGGGCGGGCGCGCCTTCGTCGCCCTGGACCTGCGGCGCATGGACGCGCTGCTCGCGCTCGACGAGGTCTCCCGCACCGCCACGCTCCAGCCCGGGCTGCGCGCCCCGCGGGCCGAGGCGCTCCTCAACGAGCGGGGCTTCACCCTGGGCCACTTCCCGCAGTCGTACGAGTGGGCCTCGATCGGCGGCTTCGCCGCGGCGCGCTCCAGCGGCCAGGCGTCGGCCGGGTACGGCCGGTTCGACGAGATGGTGCTGGGCCTGACCGTCGCCACGCCCGAGGGCACCCTGGAGGCCGGCCGCGCGCCCCGCTCGGCGGCCGGGCCCGACCTGCGCCAGCTGATCCTCGGCTCCGAGGGCGCGCTCGGGGTGATCACCTCGGTGACCGTGCGGATCCGGCCGCTGCCGCGGACGCGGATCCACGAGGGCTGGCGCTTCGCCTCCTTCGAGGCGGGGACCGCGGCGCTGCGCAGGCTCGCCCAGGACGGGCCGCGGCCCACCGTGCTGCGGCTGTCGGACGAGACCGAGACGTTCGTCGGCCTCGCCCAGCCGGACGGGATCGGACGCTCCGGCGGCGCGCCGCCGGCCGGCTGCACGGCGATCGCCGGGTACGAGGGGACGGCCGAGGAGACCGCGCGGCGGCGGGCCCGCGCCCGGGAGGTGCTGCTGGCCTGCGGGGGCGAGTTCGCGGGCGAGGAGCCGGGCGAACGCTGGGCCCGCGGCCGCTACGACGCCCCGTACCTGCGCGACGCGCTGCTGGACGCGGGCGCGTTCGTGGAGACCCTGGAGACCGCGGCCTTCTGGTCCGGTCTCCCGGCGCTGTACGACGCGGTGCGCCGGACGCTCACGTCGACGCTCACCGAGGCGGGCACTCCGCCGCTGGTCATGTGCCACGTCTCGCACGTGTACGAGAACGGCGCGTCGCTGTACTTCACCGTGGTCTCGGCCCAGGGCGAGGACCCCGTCGCGCACTGGGCCCCGGTGAAGCGGGCGGTGAACGACGCGATCCTGGCGGCCGGCGGCACGATCAGCCATCATCACGGCGTCGGGACCGACCACCGGGACTGGTTCGTCCGGGAGGCGGGACCGGTCGGCATCCGCGTCCTGCAGGCCGTCAAGGCCGAAGTCGACCCGTCCGGGATCCTCAACCCCGGCGTGCTTCTCCCCCTCCGCTGACCGACCTCCGCCCGACCGGCCCCGCCTCCCGAAAGGCGCACCCATGCGACAGTTCACCGCGGTCGTCAACCCCGCAGCAGGCGGCTCCAGCGGCACTGCGGCCCTGCTTCCGCTGGCCCGGCTGCTGAGGGAGGCCGGGGCCCGGCTCGACACGCAGTACAGCCGCAGCCTCCAGCACGCCGGAGACCTCGCACGGCGGGCGGGCGAGCAGGGGCACGTCGTGCTCGCCGTCGGCGGCGACGGCATGGCCGGCCGCGTCGGCGGCGCCCTCAGCGGCACCGGCTCCGTCCTCGGCCTGGTGCCGGCGGGCCGCGGCAACGACTTCGCCCGGGCCCTGGGCCTGCCCGCCGACGCGCCGTCCCTGGCCGCTCTGCTGCTGAACGGCTCGCCCCGGCCGGTCGACACCATCCGCGTCGAATCGGCCGTCCACGCCGGGGTGTCGGTGCTCGGCAGCGTGTACGCGGGGATCGACGCGGTCGCCAACCGGTACGCCAACGAAACCCGGCTGCTGCGCGGCGCGGCCTCCTACTACGCGGGCGGGCTGCGCGCCGTGACGACCTGGCGGCCCGCCTGCTACCGCGTCACCGTGGACGGGGAGGTCCACGAACGGCGCGGCTACACGGTGGTGGCGGCCAATTCCGGCTTCTACGGCTTCGGGCGCCGCATCGCCCCCGGCGCCCGGGTCGACGACGGCCTGCTCGACGTCGTCGTGATCCGGCACGCCCCCAGGCGGCTGTTCTTCGCCGTGATGAACGAGCTCAAGACGGGCGAGCACCTCGAACGCCCCGAGGTGGAGGTGCTGCGCGGCAGGGAGATCCGCATCGAGGCCGACCGGGCCCTGCCCTACGGCGCGGACGGCGAGGTCGACGCCGCGCTGCCGGTGAGGGTGTGCGTGCAGCCGGGCGCGCTCAACGTGCTCCGCTGAGCGCCGGGGGTCCGGGCGGCCACCGCCCGGACAGTACCCGAAGCCGCCCGCGGGACCCCGGCCGCACCACCGCCCCGCCCGGCCGGGCGGGGCGGTCGCCCGCCCGCTCGCCCCGGGCCGGCACGCGGGGCCGGTGAGCGCGCCCGGACCTGAGCCAAAGCTCAGGAGTTGTCACCAGCAGGGTCGGACGAGCTGGCAAAAGGCATCGGTCGAAGCATCCTGGTTGTCACAGGCGAGGCATCCGACTTGTCACACGCGCTCATTCAGCAGTCTTTCTGTCACCAGAAGTGCATCGAGAGCCTGCGCCTCTCCGTGGCGGTTTTATGAGGGCATGGCCGCTACACGCGCTGCGGCAGATCTTCACGTGCACGCTCGACCGCAACGGCCTGGTCGGTGCGGCGGAACTGGCCTGGCAGCCGGTGCTCGACGGCCCACTGGGGGCGCTGCGCTGACGGCCGGACCGCACTCCGTCCCGCCAGCGCGGCCGACAGCTGCGCCCGGCTCGCCGCCCGGGCCACCACCCCGGGCGGGCTCACCAGGCCACCGAGGGCAGACCGGCCCGGTCGCGGCTGAGCATCACGACACTGCTGCCGGTACCCACGACCAGCTTCCCGCCCGGGCCGGCCGCGCACGCGTACACGGGCGCGGGCATCAGCAGTTCGGCCGTACAGCGTCGGTGTTCCACGTCCCACACGCGCACGGTGCTGTCGTCGCCGCCGGTAATGGCGACCGGGCGGCCTGCGACGGTGGTGCACGTGATCGTCCGCACTGCCCCGGCATGGGCGTTCACGGGGTCGCCGAGGGCCTGTCTTGCGGCGAGGTCCCAGAAGCGTACGGTCCGGTGTTCGCTACCGGTGACGGCGACGGGACGTCCTCTCACCGCGGTGCAGGCCACCGTCCGCACTGCCCCGGTGTGACCGGTGAGGGGTTCGTCCACCGGATGGCCCGTGTTGAGGTTCCACATGCCCACCGTCCGGTGTTCACTGCCGGTGACGGCGATGGGATGACCCTCGACCGTCGTGCAGGCTACCGCGCATATGCCGAAGGCCCTTGAGGGGCCGGTGAGCGCCTGCTGGGCGACCGGGTCCCACACTCTCAGTCCTTCCACATCGCTACCGATGACGACGGCCGAACGGCTGCGGACCGTGGCACAAGCCAGCACCGGCCGCGCACGGAGCCCTTGGTAGTCGGGAAGGATCTCGTCTTGCAGCCGACCTGTGGCCAGGTCCTGGACCCGCACGCTTCCGTCCTCGGCGGCGGTGACGGCGACGGTGTGAGCACCGGCCGTGGTGCAGACCATCGCGCACAGCGCGCCGGTGTGCCCGGCCCGCCACTCGTCCAATGGCCGGCCGGTGGCCAGCTCCCAGATCCGTACTCTTCCACCGGCATCGGCGCTCACGGCGACGGGGAGGCCGTTGAGGGTGGCGCAGGCCACCGCGCGCACCGGTCTGGCGGTCCTAATCCCCTGCGCGTTCGCCGACTCCCGGGTGCTCAGGTCCCAGACGCGTACGGTGCGGTCTTCCCCGGCGCTGACGGCGACGGGGCGGCCGTCCATTATGGTGCAGGCTACTGCCCGCACCGGTTTCGTGTGGCCGGTCAGGGGATCGCCGGCGGGCTGGCGGTTTTTCAGGTCCCAGACGCGTACGGTGCGGTCCTCCCCGGCGCTGACGGCGACGGGGCGATCACCGATGGTGGTGCAGGCCACCGCGAGCACCATTCCGGCATGGCCGGTGAGGGGATCGCCGATGGGCTGGCCGGTGTTCAGGTTCCAGATCCGCAGGTGTCCGCGCAGGCTGCCGGTGACGGCGACGGGAAGGTTCCCGACCGTGGTGCAGGCGACCTGGGCAGCCGTCCATGACTGAAGACCGGGGGGCACTCGCACGGGGCGGTCACCGGCCAAGTGATACACCAGCACGGAGTCGTCGTTGGCGGTGACGGCGACCGGCTGGTCACGGACCATCCCGCAGGCTAGGGGCTGACTCCCCCATCCGAATGGGATGGGAAGCGGCGCACCGGCCGGGCGGCTGGTCTTCAAGTCCCACGCTCGTATCGCGTCGTTCTCGCTGATGACTACGGCGGGGCGATCGCCGATGGTGGTGCAGGCCAAAGCGTTCGTTCCGTGGGCGGACGTGGGGAGGGGTTCTGCGAAAAGGCGCCCATTGGTCAGGTTCCACACCTGTACCTCGTCGTTGTCGCCGATCACGGCCACGGGGACGTCGTCGACCGTGGTGCAGGCCACGGCGCACTGCCAACTGCCGGAGAGGGGAAGGGGATCGATCAGGAGCCGGCCGTTGTTCAGGTCCCATACGCGCACCGTACGGTCGTGGCTGCCGGTGACGGCGACCGGGCGGCCTTTGACCGTGGCGCAGGCAACGGCGAGCACACCGGCCGTGTGCCCGAGGAGCGTGTCCAGCAGCTCCCCGGGAGAAACGGTGCCTGCCGTGGCCCACCTCGGTTTCCAGCTGTCCGGGGGCAGGTGCTCCACGAGGGGCGCGTGCAGAGCGGAGAGCTGGTGCCGGGCGGCGTCGCGGGCGAGCACGTGGTGTCTGAGTGCGGGCGTGGCGCGGCGGTGCTGCTCGAGGGAGGTGCGGTAGACCGTGGCGGCTGCTCGTGCCTCGGTAGTACGGACGGACCGCAGGGCGGGTACGAGGACGTCGGCGTCGGCGTGGACCAGGAAGCCGGGGTCCGTGACGACGTCGTCCAGGCAGTGCGCAACAGCGGCGTGGTACGGCAGATGGCGCAGGGTGTAGGGGTGGGCGACGGACCAGTTGCGCGTACCGTCGATCCGGTAGGGAACGCGTGTGATGAGGATGTCGGTGAACGCGGCGTGCACGGCCTTGGGATCGATTCCCTCGCAGAGGTGTTCCGCCAAGGCCTGGTGGTGGAGCCGGTAGGCGGAATGACCGGCCTCCGTGGCCTCCACGACGTAGGAGCCGGCCTTTTGGCGGAGCCACTGGAGGTCCTCGTCGGTGTAGTCCCGCCCGGAGACGGCGCGGGCCAGCGCGGCCCAGATGTCCTCCCAGGGCAAGCCCTGTCCGGCGGCGAAGGCCAGGGGGCGCAGCAGGTCGGCGGCGCGCTCGGCGTCCCGGCCCAGCCTGCGGGTGAGGTCCTCGCGCATGGCCTGCCCGGCATGGCGTGGCAGCCCGGCGACCCACTTGAGGTCGTGCGGGTCGGCGGCGTGGTCGGCCGCGGCCAGGGTGCCGGCGGTGATGCGGGCGACGAGGAAGGAATTGCCGGCGGCGTCTGCCACCGCCTCGGCCACTGGTCCCAGCGCGGTGCGGTTGAGCCGGTAGGGAGAGTGGGGGTGGGAATCGAGCAGGCTGCGCACGGTGTACGCGTGCAGGGCATCACGGTCGGCGTAGCGGGGGGCGTCCAGGTCGATGGCCGGCTCACGGTCAGGGGTGCTCTCGTCGTCCAGGCCGAGGGCACCCATCAGGTGCGGGCGCAGACCCAGCAGGAACCGGATGCGGCCGCGGGACTTCTCGATCAGATCTCGCAGTTGCGAACACAGGGTCTCGGGCGTGGCGGCCTCGTCGACGGCATCGATCAGCGCGGTGAAGGGACGCGTGCCATTACGGCCCTTGAGGGCCGCCAGTAGAGTATCAGTGGTGTCAGCGCGGACCTTCATCGCAGCCGCCAAGCCTTGGAGGACATCGCTGTCGGTGAGTCCTTGAGCGTAGAGGGCCACATCGAGGGAGCCCTTGGCGGGGATCATGTGCGGAGCGAGACCGAGATGGGTTTTCGGCACGGTGTCGCTGCGTTCGGGGTGGGAAAGAGCGGCGATCAGACCCAGGACGGCGGTCTTTCCCGAGCCGGGTCCTCCGGTGACCACGAGCGCGGCCGGATGCCTCTCCGGTGCACGCCGGCCGAGCCAGTCGGTGATCGCTGTGAGGGCCGAGTGGCGACCGCAGAACCACCACTCGTCTGTGCTGTCACCGTGAGAGGCCTTTGCGCGCGCCAGCAGGCGCGTCGTCAGCTCCGTGTCCCGGCGACGGGCCTGTGCGGCGAATTCGGCGGCGTGCTGAACAGCCAGGTCGCCATGGGGCAGCTGGGTACTGTGCCGGGGATTGGCCAGGAACGGAGGCGGTTCACCGGTCAGTCCCACGACGGTGAGGGAGATGCGCTGGTATTTGGGCCGTGCGCGGTGATCGTTCATCGCCTGCACCACGGTGGACACCGGGAGCGCCTGCGGGACCTCACCGGCGGTGGCCCAGCTGCCGACGGCCTCGGTGAACAGCGTCGGGAAGGCGCCGGCCTTCGCCTGCTCGTGAGGTTGAGCGGACGAGATGACCATCAGACCGGCTCCGGTGGACTTTCCCCAGCCTACGCCGACCCGTTCGAGGGCGGCCGCGGCCAGTTCATTGCCTCCCTGACCGGAATAGCAGGTGTCCAGAATCAACAGCAGGCGGCGGACCTTGGTTTCGAGCAGCGTGACGCGAGCGAGTTCCACGGTGCGGAGCGCGGTGTACGACACATCGCCGGGGTCGGTGTCGGCCATGTACAGGACATGGTCGCCGCTGTGGTCCAGGACATCGCCGTGGCACGAGACGTACACGGCCAGCAGGTCGTCCTCACGGCGGTCCGAGGCCTTGCAGAACGCGCGCAGGTGGTCCGTGAGCTCGTTGCGGGTAGGGTTGAGCCCCAGCTCGGTCCGGTGCTGGTAACCGAGTTGCTGACTGAACAAATCGACGATCTTTTCCCGCGCTTCCGCCAGCTCGGGCCGGTCCCACGCGGGATACTCGGTGTACCTGGTGACGGCCGTGGCGATCAGGAAGCGGCGCGGCTCCTCGCTGTCCCTGTCCGCATGGACCCTCACAGAAGGCCGCCAGCGATAGCACGACCGCACAGCGCGTCCGTCAGGTACGCGAGCGCGTCGTGTGCATGCGCGCCGTTGTGCACTCTCACGGACCGCATACGGTTGCCGAAGAACGGGCGGAGATCCTTCACCAGCGCCACGACGTCACCGTCATCGGCGATGTTCGTCCACACCACCTCCCGCCCTCCCGGCCAGATCCCCCGTACCCCACCGCCCAGGCGCAGCGGCGCAGGTTCGAGCCGGTGCAGGACCAGATGCGGGATTCCGAGGGGTGAGCCAAGGGTGACCAGGGCCCGCACCCCGTGGCCGGGCCGGGCGCACAACGCCTCGTAGGCCACCACAGAACCCAACGAGTGCGCCACCACCACCCTCGTGTCCTCGGCTATCACCTCCAGTACCCGGCCCCGCACCCGCTGCCGGATCCCGGCGTCGGTCAGGTAGAGACGGACCTGCTTCAGGTCGGAGATCAGACCGCGCAACGCCACCCCTGCGAAGAACCGCGACCCCGACAGCGCGCGGAGCGCCGCCTGCACCGACTGCGGAGTGGCCGCGAGTGTCTCCGCGCCGGGCGGTACGACTCCCGCGTCGGTCTCGGCAGCCGCAGTCCACCATGCGAGCAACAATTCCCTCTCGAAGCCCTCCGCGACGTCGTCCGCGGAGTACGGCGGGTCCCCGGGGGCCAGGAAGCCGCCTGCCGGGCGGAAGCAGTCACCGTAGAACGCCATCTCCACATGCAGCTCCGCCGCGGCGCGCCCGGCCCCCGCTCGGCGCAACCCGTCGGCCAGGGCGGGCCGCCACTGCCGTAACAGGGAATCCTCGCCGAGGAGTTGCTTGCCGATCCCGTGCACCGCCACGACCCGCGCCATCCCGCCCCCCCGGTTCTTCGCCCTGTAGCCGCACCATGAAGCCGCCGACACAGTATGGGGCCGGACTACGTGGCGGTCGAGGAGGAGCCGACCTCGGTACGCACACACGGGTCACGGGTATCGCCCGCTGACAGCAGCGACGCCGCAGCGGGCGCGAGGGCCACGTGACGGCGCGCCGGGGGCGCGGGCCGCCCGGCTCCAGCCGGTGGCGAACGCCCGCCCCGGGTGCTGGCCGAGGATACGGTCCGTCAGCTCGGCACCCACCGCCTCGGCCAGCCGTGTCCGCACCCCGCGCAGCAGGTACGGCACCCCCGGACCACCGTCGACCGAGTGGGCGCCGGCGGTCACCGTGTCCCCGCCAGCAGCAACCGGTCTCCGAAACCGCCCTCCGCCAGTGCCCGTACGGCCTCCGGCATCCGCCAGTCGGTGGCGTGGTGGGTGCGTGGCGGACCGTCGAAGGCCAGCCAGCAGCCCGACGCGGCCGCCTGCCAGTTGCTCCCAGCAGATCGCAGAGGCCGTCAAGAGCTGAGAAAACGACCTTCCGGCGCCCCACCTCACAGGTGACAACAATCCTGCCTATGTAGCAACTATCGCGCTTCGACTCACGTACATGAGCCGAAGCTCAGAAGTTGTCACCAGCGAGACCGGCTGAGCTGGTGAACGGGGACGGCCGAAGCAGCCCGGTTGTCACCAGCGAGGCAACCGACTTGTCACAGACGCTCATTCAGCAGTCTTTCTGTCACCAGAAACGAAGATCGGGAGCCTGAGGATCTCCACGGCGCTTCCATGAGGTCATGGCCGCTACACACGCTGGGTTGGGAAGGGTAGTCGAAGCCGCTGACACCAAGTCCGTCTGGTCGCATCAGTGCAGCTGGGAGGACCTTTTCGTGCCGACGGGCGTCGACGCGGGCAGGTTCGGTCTGGAGCTGGGCGACGGCTGGACGAGACGGTGGACGGTCTCTTGACGGGTCGGCGGGGACGATGTGTCCTGCTCGGTGCACGATCTCGTACAGGAGCCGGTGCTCACGAGCGACCCGATGCGGCACTTCACCTGGCGCCGGGACCAACGGCACCGTCCTGGCCTGCAGTTTCTGACCAGTACCGGCCGTCATCACGGCGCGGAGAGCCTGGAGGAGAGCCGGGTGCTGCTGGCCCTGGACTTTGCCGGCGACGTGGTCGACGTCGTCTCGCAGCCGCTGAAGATCTCCTTCGCCACCTGCGGGAAGCGGCGCGCCCACACCCCTGACTACCTCGCGGTGACCCGCCGCGGCGTCTGGCTGATCGACGTACGCCCCGAGCCCCTGATCAAGGACACGGACCGGGAGTCGTTCGCCGCGGCCGCCGAGGTCGCCGTCGCCTGCGGCTGGCGCTACGCGGTGGCCGCCCGCTGGCGCGAGCACGCCTTCGCAGGGCTGGACGCGATGGCGTCGCGGCGCCGGCTGAGTTCCGATCCGCTGGGGCTTCGACCGGTGCTGCTCGCCGAGGTCGAGGGCGGGCGGAGGTTCGGTGAGCTATCGGCGGCGACGGGCTGCGAGCCGGTCGCCCGGGCCCAGCTGCTGCACCTGCTGTGGTCGAGGCAGCTGGGCGTCGACCTGGCCGTCCCGCTGCAGGACCGCTCGCTCGTGATGCCCGCCGGGGAGGCGGGCCGGTGACCGTGGCGGCGGTGTTGGACCTTTCCCCCGGCGCCGGGCTGGTGCTGGACGGGACGGAGTGGACGGTCGAGCGTCGCGAACCGCACTTGGGCCGGGTGCAGTTGGTGAAGGACGACGGCACCCGCGAGCGAGTGACGTTCCGGTTCCTGGCCAATCATCCGCAGTGCCGGCCGTCGTCGCGGATGTCGTCGGCGGGGGCCGACCCGGCCGCGGACGCGGTCCTGACGGCCGACCAGCTCGAGCACCTGATCGCGACGTGGATCGTCGGCGTCTGGCAGAAGCGCAAGCTGGGCGAGTACGCCCCGGCCTGGGATCCGGACGGCTCGCACAGCCCGAACTCGCTGTTCGCGGCGTCGTTCGCGCAGACCGGTTTCGCGATGGACATCCCCTCCCCGGAGCTCTTCTACGAGCTGCTGCCCGCGCACTACGTCCGCATCGACAAGCGCCGCGGGGTGAAGATCCGCGGACTTTGGTACGACGCCGCCGACGTCCTGCGGGACTATCGCGGCGAGCTGTCGACGCGGGGCGGCAAGCACAAGGGCAAGTGGCTCATCCGCCGCGACCCGCGGGATCGGCGCCAGGTGTTCTTCCAGGACCCGATCAGCCATGCCTGGCACCCGCTGCCCTGGACGGGCATGCCCCGGGCCGGGCAGATGCCGGCGTTCGGGGACGCGCGGGCCAGCGCCCTGCTCGCGAAGGCCGCCGCGGCCGGGCTGAAGCCGAAGTCGGACACCGAGCTGCTGCCGGTGCTGTTGGAGCTGATCGGCTCGAACATCCCGGTCAGCAAGTGGCCGACCCAGCTGAAGAAGTCCCAGCGCACCGAGCACGCCCGCGAGACGCACCAGGCCAGGGCCGCGCAGGCCGACAGGCCGCCGAGCACGCCCGCACCGGCCCCACCACCCGCCCCCGCTCCCGATCCCGCTGGGGAGGAGACGGCGACGGTGCTGAGCTGGCCGGGCCGGGCCCGCCAGACGCAGGAAGCGGTCGCCGGGGAACGGCGCCGACGGCGGGAGGCCGTCCGGTCCGCTCCCGTCCCGCCGCCCGAGCTGGGCCACAGCTTCCGGGCCCGCAGCGTGTTCGTCCTGCCCGAGGACGACCTGGAGGAGGACCGTGGTGGACCAGACGACGCCGGATGAGCACGCGGTCGTCCCGTTCCTGCGGGCCGGTCCGCCGCCGGACCGCGCCCGCTGGGAGGGCTGGCAGCAGTGGCGGAAGATCCGCGGCACCTTCGTGCCCGCTCCGCGTCTGAGCCTGGCCGAGCACCAGAGCCTGAGCCCCCGGCGCCGGGCCCTGCACGACCTGCACCGCACCGCGACGCACGTCAACATGCGGCTGCAGGAGACGCCGATGAGCGCGCGGGTCGCGAACCTGATGCGCGGCCGGCTGCAGAACAACGCGGTGAAGTTCATGCCCGGCACCCGCGACGGCCTGATGATCAACGGCGGCGGGTCCCAGGGCAAGACCGAGACCGCCTGCGACGCGGCCGCGTCCTTCGAGGACGTCTGGCGCGAGGTCCTCCAGCTGCTACCCGGCCCCACCCCGGCACCCGGGACGTGTTCGTCCCCGTCGCCTACTGCCGCCTGCCGGTCCGCGCGACACCCAAGGGACTCTGCAAGGCGATCTTGAACGTCTACGGCAACCCGCACCCCGGAACCCTGAACGACCTGGTCAGAGCGGTGCGGGACGCGATCCGGGACCATCACACCACCGCCCTGCTGATCGACGACATCACCTGGCTCCGGCTCCACCGCGAGGACGACCAAGACACCCTCGACCTCATCCGCGAACTGATGGACCTCAACGTCACCCTGATCCTGATCGGCGTGGACATCCCCGGCTCCGGCCTCCTGCGCGGCGCCTACGTCGACCAGCGCACCGGACAGTGGGTCTTCCCCGACAACGGGCGAGGCGGGCGGCACAGCACCGCAGCAGCCACGCAGACCGGCCGCCGGTTCGACATGGTCGATCTCGACCCGTTCGACTACTCCACCCCGGCCGGCATCACCGCCTTCCTCGACCACCTGGCCGGCATCGAGGACCAGCTGCGGCTTCTGCGGTCCTTCGAAGGCATGCTCACCAGCGGCGAAATGCCGGAGTACCTCTTCGGCCGCACCCGCGGCGTCGTCGGCCTGCTGCGGCGGCTGATCGAGGACGGCTGCACCGAGGCGATCCTCACCGGCGAGGAACGCCTCACCCCCGAACTGCTCGCGAAGACCACGATCCACCTCGGCAACCTGGACGACCTCGACCCCGGCGCCGGCGAGGTCCCCGAGATCCCGCAGAACACCACCCCGCCCACCAAGCCCAAGCCCTGCCGCGGACGCAACACGGTCCTCGACGACCACGGGAACAGGCCGGCCGCAGGTGACTGACATGACCATGAGCTCCGGGCGGCGGCCCTTCGGACTCAGCCTCGACCCGCTGGAGGGCGAGTCCCTGGCCGGTTTCGTCCTGCGGCTGGCCCACCGCCTGCACATCTCGCCCCACGAGCTCGCCCGGCTGACCGGCTTGACCGAACAGGACCGGCTCGGTCGGGCCCGGGCGTCACTCTCCACGCGGCTGACCACCGCCGAGATCAAGAACTTCGCCGCCACCACCCGCCTGGACCCCCGCGAGGTCCGCGCGATGACGCTGGAACCTCTCGCCTCCCGCTACCCGCCGGCGGCCCGAAGCGTCGCCAACGTGCGAGCTGGCAAGGTCTACTCCATGCACACGGACGGATGGCTGTTCGCCACGACCGCCCGCTACTGCCCTCGCTGTCTCGCCGGCGACGGCTCCGACATCCAGAGCGCCCACGGCGGGCCCTGGCAGATCCTCTGGCGCCTTCCGGTCGTCTTCGCCTGCCCGCTCCACGAGGTGTTCCTGGAACACCTCCGCCCTCAATGCCATAAACCGGTCAACTTCAGCAGCAGAGCCCAGCTGTTTCCCCGTCCTGCCGCCTCCGGAGTCCACCCTGCCCACTGCCGGTCTTCCACGGATCAGGACATCCCGACCAGTCGGCCCGGCGCCCCCTGCGGGACACCGCTTGCGCACGACCCACTCCACTGCACCATCACCGGCCCGGCCCCGCCCTGCTCGCGCTCCAGCACAAGATCCTTCGACTACTCCGGCCGGGCGGTCCGAAACAGCCGGCACAGCAGTACTTCACCGAGCTCATCCTGCTCGCGGGACTGGTCATGATCTGCTGGCCGCGCGTCCAGCCGGTCGGCACCACCCGTCAACTCGCCGAAGCCGTCGCCCAGCACCTCGCCATCCATGAAGGAACCGACTCCCGTCCCTACCGCTCCACTGGGGCGCCTGTCGACGCGTTCGCCTGCGCCGGCCTCCTCCAGGTCACCGATCACCTCTTGGCCGCCGACGACCTGCGCGAAGCGCTCTCCGCGCTCGCGCCCGAGGAGAACCGGACCCGCAGCGGGATCCCGCCCACCCGGCACCTGATCTGGGACAAGAACTTCAAGAAGCACCGCAGCGCATGCTCCGAACGCTTCCAGCACGCCGCCCCACCTTCCGACGCACCGGCAAAGGCGGACTTCGCCTCCCCTCCACCGGTGCCGGCCTGCGACCCGAACACATCCCCGCGTTCTTGCCCCAAGCGCTCGCCGAACATCACCTCAACTTCCTCTCAGCTATCGCCCCCAAGATGCGCCGACGCAGTGCTTCGGTCTTCCTCGTCCGGCGCGCACGCGGCGGCAGCCTCGACGAAGCCGCCCAGTTCCTCGGGATCAACCCCCAGGGCAAGAGGAACGGCTACACACAGCTGCTGAACCGCCATCTCCGCACCAGCGGCACGGCCCGCGACTTCGAACAGGCCCTCGACGCCATCACCGCCGAACTCCCGACGGCCCTGTCATCGACTACCAGCGCCGACGCGAGGCCCTCGCCACCTGGACCCTGGAACCTGAGAACTGGCAGCACATCCTCGCTCAGCTCCCGGTCCTCACAAGCCACCGAAAACCCATCAGCGACGACCGCAGACGCCTGGCCGTCAGCGCCTATACCTGGACCCGCGCCACCGAAGGCGAGCCCGTCTTCGCCCCCTGCCCACCGCACATCGCACCCGATCCAGCGCTACGCGCTGTCTGGACACGGGAGCGGCACAACGTCTTCCACTGGCTCCGCACAACGGACTACCAGCCCTACTACGGCGCCCTCAAGCCGCTGCTCGAAGACCACGCCAAGCAACTCGCCAAGACGATCAACCGCACCGGATCTTCTACTCTGCCTGTCCCCGCGACCCACGCGACGCTAGCGTCAAGTCCATGATCGTATGGCTCAACGGCACGCACGGCGCAGGCAAGACGACGACCAGTGCGCTCGTCCAGCAGCTCATCCCGGACTCACGGGTGTTCGACGCCGAGAAAGTCGGCGAGACACTCATGGACATCAAGCCAGGACTGCCCGCGACGGACAACTTCCAGCACTGGCCGCCATGGCGGCCCCTCGTGGTCGAAACCGCCCGACGCATCCTCGACTACACCGGCGGCACCCTGGTGATGCCCATGACGGTCCTTGTCGAGCAGTACTGGCGCGAGATCAGCTCGGGCCTTGCGCAGCACGCTATTCCGGTCCGGCACTTCGTCCTCCATGCCGACCAGGGCACCCTCCGCGCGCGCATCGCAGGCGACACCGTTCTAGGCCCCAACTCCCCATTCCGTCTGCAATACCTCGAGCCCTACGCCGAGGCGGCCCGCACGTGGCTGCACGCCGAAGCCGAGGTCGTCGACACCACGCACCTCACCCCCGCCCAGGCTGCCCAGCAGATCGCAGAGGCCGTCAAGAGTTGAGACCTTCCGGCGCCCGTACTCGCAAGTGACAACAAGACTGCCTATGTGACAACTACCGTGCCTCGGCTCAGGACCGGTGGCCGGGGCGCGCGCCGTCACGGCCGGGTCAGAGGTCGAACTCCAGGTGTTCGACGTCGGTGAACTCGACTTCCAGGCCGTGGGCGCGGCGGCCGCCGTCTCTGAAGTAGATCTCCTGCAGTCCTTCGGCTGCGATGTCCCGCAGCTGCTGCTCGGTGCCGCCGGCGTCCTTGGCCTCGAACAGGCGGGCGGCGTACTGCGGGGGCAGCGCCACGGTGAGGTGGCGCAGCCGCGCGTCGTCGGTGGTGCCGGGGGCGGCGGTGTAGCCGAACCGGGCGCGCGTGTCGATGACGATGCCGCCGCCGGTGGCCGCGGCCTGCCTGGCCCTGGCCCTGACCCTCGGCTGCCACCGCTTCCTGACCTCGTGCTCCATGCGCCGCGCCAGGTCCGGCCGGGGCTTTTTGATCCGGTCCTTCACATACCGCTCGACGGTGCGCTGCGTGATGCCGAGCAGCCCGGCCACCGCCCTGGTGCTCCCCAGCTGCCTGACCAGGTAGCGCATCTGCGCGCCCGCGCTCTTCGGGATCGGGCGTGTGAACGCCTTCTGCAGCGCGGCGTCGAGACCGTCCCCGACCGTGCCCATCGGCCGCCCCCTACTTTCCGTCGTCCTTGGCGGTGACCTCGCCCGTCTTGACGTACCGGGCGAGGTTGAGGGCCTGGCCGTGCTTCTCGCGCACTTCCTCGGCCCACAGGGTGGTCTGGGTGCCCTCGTGTTTGACCATCCCCGGGGAGACCCCGATCCGGAAGCTGCCGGGCACCGTCCTGCCGTCGGCGTCGTACGGCAGGACGTCCAGCGGCGAGGGCCCGTCGGCGGCGTACACGGCGCAGTCCGACAGGACCGCCACCGGGTAGCGGCCGGTCGCCGCGGCGAGCGCGACCATCTTGCGGTGCATGTTGACGCGGGCCCGGGAGATCACCACCGCCCGGATGTCGGGGCGCCACGTCGGCCGGGACAGGGCCGGCCACGCCTGCCCCGGCTTCCAGCCGCCGCCGCGCGCCCTCTCGCGGAGCTTGCCGATGCCGCCCTTCACCGTCGACTTGATCGCGTCCAGGACGATCGTCATCTCCGGATCGCGCTGCCGGTGGCCCTCCATCGCCCTGAGGTACTGCTCCGGGGGCAGCTTCTCCCCCACCCCCAGGTCCGCCATGGTGTCGACGTACGCGTTGCGCAGCCGTTTGTACCAGGCGTCCAGGAACTTGCCCTTCTCGTGGCGCACCCAGGCCTCGAGCGGCGCGACGTCGTAGCCGAGCTCCACCGCGTACGCCACCGTCGGGGTCGCGTACCAGGCGGGGCCCGTCGGCCGCTCGCCGGTGGGCGTGAACGGGCTGGGCAGCAGCTCGCCCTGCAGCCGGCGCCACTGCTTGCCGACCAGGACGCGGGAGAGGTCGACGTGGGAGAGGTCGACCAGCCACGCCCCGGGCAGCGTCGGATCGAACTCGGGGTCGGTGACGTGCACCGGCGGCCGGGAGAGGCCGACGACCGCGCCGTTGGCGGCCGCGCCGAAGGCGAGGTTGACGTCGATGCCGACCAGGAAGCGCCGCATGCACTCGGCGTCGGTGAGCTCGCGCGCCCAGTCGTAGGCCTCCTCGAACAACATCTCCGCGGGTCCCCGCTGGTGGAAGCGCGGCAGGTGCGCGAGGAGCGGATGCCCGTCCGGGGCCTCGCACGGTGCGCAGTCCATCGGCTCCTCGCCCAGCGATCCGGGCCGGTGTTCCTTGTGCCGCCGGCCCGTCCCGTCCGGCTCGCTCGCCCGGGTCGGCGGGTTGAGGGCGGTCATCAGCTCCAGGCCGGTGACGGCCGTCGATCCGCGCGGCGTCATCACCCGGGTCGCGTAGGCGCCCAGCACCCGGGCGAGCTCCGCGGGTCCGAGCTGCGCGGCGTGGCCCCAGGTGCGGGCATCGAGCGCGCCCCAGGACGGGATGCACAGCTGCACGCACTGCCGCCGGCTGCCCTGGGCGGGCCGGTAGATCCGCGCCCACGGCCCGAAGCCGCGCCTGGTCAGCTGCCAGTCCGCCCGGTCCAGCTGCTTGAGGACCTTGTGGCCGTCCGGGAGGCGCCCGGCGAGCCGCTCGGCCTCCGACAGCGTCGCCGGCAGCCCGTACCGCTCGCACGCGGCCGCGGTGAGCACCAGCAACGGGTCGGCGTCCTTGCCGCAGCCGTGCAGTTTCTCCGCCCCGAGCCGCGCCTCCTCCAGCGTCCACTCCACCAGTGCCGGGAGGGACTTGGCGGGTACGTCCAGGATCAGGCCGCCCACGCCGTGGCCGGTCACCCGACGGCCGCCGTCGGCGTCGACGACCAGCAGCGGACCGTTCTCGAACCGCGGGTCGGCGCCGGTCACCGGGGGGTTGGCCGGTGCCGTCCTCTTCGCGGCCGGCCGCCGCGACGGCGGCCCGGCGACCGTCGCACGCGACACGGTGGACGCCGCACGCGACACGGCGGCCGGAGCGGCGAGGTCGGCGGAGCGAGGCGGCCCTGGGGTGCCGGAAGCGGCTTCCAGGGGCGCGGCCGGGGGTACCGCGCGGGCGTCCGCGGGTCCGGCTGCCGACGGTACGGGCACGGCCGGGCCGGCGAACGTGCCGGGAACCGTCGTGTCCTCGGGAGGTGCCGCGGCGTCGGCGGGGTAGAGCTTCGCGAGCTTCTGGAGCAGCCGGGCGTACGCCTCGCGCTCCGGGGGCCTCGGTTCGGTCTTGCCGGCCTCCCAGCCGCTCACGGTCGCGCGCCGCACCTTCAGGGCACTGGCCACCTCGTCCAGCGTCAGCCCGTGCGCTTGGCGCAGCCGCTTCCGCTCGGCCGGCGAGGGCAGCGGGGACCTGGACGCGACCAGCGCGTCGACCGCGTCGAACAGCTCCGACATGGCACACCTCCTGGCCCCCAACCGTATCGTGAAGCGCACGAATCGCGTACGTGACACGTAGGGAAGGCGTACGGAGCGCGTACGGGCCGACAGGTCACCGCGCAAGCCCCCACGTCGACCTGACGCACGTTCACGCGGATCACCGCGGGGCGCCGCCTTGCCGCCGGCCCGTCAGCACAGCTCCCGCTCCGCCTGTTTCGGATCGGCCGGGAAACGGAACGAGGTGCGCTCCCAGGCACCGGTCAGATTGCGCAGGAAGCGGCCCGGCGTCAGCGGGTCCCGCGTCGCGCGGTGCAGTTCGGCGAGCGCTCCGCAGCGCAGGGCGTGCCGGGCCGCGGCCACCTGGGCAGGGTCGATTCCGGGCGGCACGTGCCTGCCGTCGCCCCGGTCCGCGACGACCCACGCCGCGGGCAGGCGCTTGTCGTGTCCGACGCGTCCGCCGTCGATCCGCTCGGAGTGCGCCGCGGCCGGATAGGCCAGTCCGACCGGGTCGAGCGCGGCTCCCCCGAGCGGAACGGCGGAGCCGTTCAGGCCGAGGACCACGTACACGGCGGTCACCGAGGGGGATCCAGCGGTCGTACGCCCGTATCCGCCGAGCAGGAGCACCGGCTCTCCCGAGCGTGCCGCCTCCCGCACCTTGCGCAGGTACGCCCGGTTGTACGGTCCCCCCGCGAAGTCGTGGTGCACGGGGTGGGCGTCGGCGTTCAGCCGGACGTACACGCCCCGCTCGTCGGCGATGCCGGCCGGGCCCACCTGCCCCGGGTAGGGGACCCGCAGCCATACGGCGCACACCGCCGCCCACGCCCCGACCCCGGCCGCGGCCAGCACCCGCACCCGCGTGACCGGCACCGCGAACACCGGCAGCAGCATCAGCAGCAGACCCGGCAGCAGCATGCGCCCGTGCATGAAGTCGCCGCCGACCCGGATCACGTACAGCCAGGAGAGCAGTCCGGCCACGACCGGCGCGAGCGCCGGGACGAGGGCCGCGGCGCGCGCGGGCCGCCGCCGGGGCACCACGGCGGCGGCCACGAACAGCGCGGGGATCCACAGGAGATAGGGCTGCGCGAAGTCCTGGAGGTAGGCCCCTCCGCGTCCCCACAGACTGTGGGACGCCTCCTTGGCGACGGCGGGCAGCGGGAGGAGGTGCCCGTAGTAGCCCGCGCGGAAGACCTCGTAGAGGGCCGGCAGCGCCGCCGCGGCCGCGGCCCCGCCGGCCAGGCCCCGCAGGGACGGACGCGCGAGCAGCCACTGCGCGCCCAGGAAGACGACGGAGACCACTCCCAGGTCGGGGCGTACCAGCGGCCCCAGGCCGAGCAGCGCCGACGTCCACAGGGATCCGGGGCGCGCGGTCAGCGCCAGCCACGCTCCCGCGATCCAGCAGGTGCCGAGCCCGGTCTCCAGGCCGGAGGTGGCGAAGTCCCACACGGGCGGCAGCCCCAGCAGCACGAGCGATCCCAGCGGCAGGGCCCGTGGCCGGCCGTGCAGGCGCAGCGCCCCGATCCCCGCCAGGGCGAACCCGGTCGCGGTCAGGAGCAGACCGCCGTACACCGCGGCGTCCGCGATGTCGGCGCCGCTCAGGCCGGCCCCCACCAGCAGCCACTGCCACAGCGTCCCGGTCGACGACTCCACTCGCTCCCCGGCGTTGAACACCGGCCCGTTGCCCGCCAGTACCTGCCGCACGGTCCGTACGTAGATGAAGGCGTCGTCGGACATCCACCGTCGCTCGAAACCGACGAGGGCGACGAGGAGGGCGGGTACGAGCCACACGGCCGGCCGCAGCCGGGCCGCCCCCGCGGTGTCCGAGCGGGGCGGGCGTCCGGGACCTGGGGGCGTGGGGGAGGGTGCCTGGCGGGCGGGGTACGTCGACGTCATGATCCGTTCATCGACCCACGTCAACTCGATCTTGACATCGGGCTGGGCCGGACGGGCGACATCCGAACGGCTGCGGCCCCGGCCCCGGCCCCGGCCCCGGCCGGGCGGTCCCCTCGTGCCGGAGCACCCGGCTCCGTGTGGAGGGCCGGAAACGGGCGGTGCCGCGCCCGGGGGACGGGGCGCCGCGGCCGCGTCGGACGGCCCGTGTTCCACCTGGACCTATGAGGAGCGCGCGTTCGCCCGCCCGGGCGTCACGCACCCGCCCGGACCTCACGGTGGCCGGACGCTCCTGGTCCGGCCACCGCGTCGGGGCTGACGGCCTCAGCCGTCGGAGTCGATGCCTGTGATCACCGCCGGCCCCAGAGGCGCGCTGCCGTCGTCCAGGCCGACGGCGTTCAGGGCGGCCTCCGCGAGCCGGCGGGCCTCCCTCTCGGCCTCGGGGCCGCTGTGCGCGTCGACCGTGAGGCGGAGGGTGAAGGTGCCGTCGTCGTTGACGGCGAGGACGTCGAGGTCCTCCTCGTTCCCCAGGTGGGTGTGGTGCGGGTCGGCCGGGCGCAGCGTCCGGGCGAGCTCGGCCTGCGTCTCCGGCCCGGCTCCGCCGGTGAACGTCCCCGGCACCGAGATGACGTACGTCGTCATGGCATTCCTCCCTCGGTCCCTTCCCGCCTACCCCGGTCCGGCGACAAGATCCCGGACCTGCCCGTGGACCCCGGGACCCGGACCCGGGCCGCCCCTTCCGTTTCCGTACGGGCCCGCACCGTGCCGGCCGCGGCCCCGCTCAGGACGGCTCGACGCGCGCGTTCGCCGCGCCGCCGGCCCGCTCCGCCGGGCGGCGCGCCCCGGCCTCCCAGAGGCACCAGGTCGCCCACAGCAGCAGGACGAGGAAGACGGCGAGCAGCCCCAACAGCACCACCGTCTGCCGTGTCGACCCCTCGCCCTGGACCATGGTCAGCAACAGGCAGAAGGCCCAGGCCACCACACCGCCCGCATACACGGCCCTGAGCTGTCGCAACTGACTCACCGAACCCATCGTCACCCTTCCGAACCGTCCCGTCACGCGTTGCCCTGCCGATACCCCCGCCACGCGACTTCATCGCACGCGATCGCGGTCGATTCCGCGGCGGGCGCACCTTTCGGACAGCTCGCCGCCGCCTCGCCCGTCGGCCCGGCGGGGCGTCGCCCGACGGGCCGCCCACCGCCCGGTTGCCGGGCCACCCGTACGGGCCGGGCCGTCTCGCTCCAGCCTGGCATGTCTGACACGGTCGAACGGGGGCAAACGCGCACGTGCGGCAACCCGCAGACCGAATCAGGAGCAGAGGTAGAGCCATGACGCAGGACCTGACCCCGAAGTACACCGTTCCCGGCATCGAGCGCGAGGCGGCCGGCCGGCTGATCGGCGTGCTGCGCATGCGTCTGCACGCGCTCAACGATCTCCACCTGACCCTCAAGCACGTGCACTGGAACGTCGTCGGTCCGCACTTCATCGGCGTGCACGAGATGATCGACCCCCAGGTGGACAGCGTGCGCGAGATGGCGGACGACGTCGCGGAGCGCATCGGCGCCCTCGGCGGCGTGGCCCAGGGAACCCCCGGAGCGCTGGTGGCGGAGCGGCACTGGGACGACTACTCCATCGGGAGGGCCGACGCCATCGCGCACCTGGGCGCCCTCGACCTCGTCTACACGGGGGTGATCGAGGGCGTTCGGGAGGCGATCAAGGTGGCCGGCGAGATCGACCCGGCGACGGAGGACCTCCTCATCGGCCAGCTGCGCGACCTGGAGAAGTTCCAGTGGTTCGTGCGGGCGCACCTGGAGAGCGCCGGCGGGACCCTGGCCACCGCGGGGGCGCACTCCGAGGTCGAAGCCGCCGAACGAGGAGCGGACCTGGGCTGAACGCCGAGCGCCGGGCCGTCCGGGGGCGAGGCGTCCGGCGCCGGGCGCCGCGCCGGCCTCCCCGGCCCTCCCCCCGGCGTCCCGCTGATCCGCGGCGAACCGCCCGCGACGCAGAAGCCCCGCGATGCGGGAGAGGGGGCGGTGCCGCCCCCGCCGGGCCGGCACCGGCCGGGGCGTGACGTGGTGCGGGGGCCGGCCGGAACGGTGCGTCGCGCGGTCCGGTGGAGGTCGTGGGGCGCGCCCCTCGTCGGCGCACCCGGCGGCGGCCGGGTCCTCACTGCCGGATCGTCACCCTTCCCACCGTTCCGTGCCGCCGGCCTCGCCGCCGAGGGTTTCCACGGTGCGGGTCGCGGAGTCGTAGCTGCGGGCGCCGGTGAAGCTCGCCTCCCAGGGGTGCGACAGCGCCGGTGGCAGGAGGTGTGCGGGCCATCGCGCCGACGTGCGGCGCGACCGGGCCAGGGTCAGGTGGGGGATCCATCGCCCGGGGGCGTGGAGGGGGTTGAGGGGGCCGACGGCGTCCGTGGCGAGCACGTCCCACACCCGGCGGTGCAGCTCGACGAGCTCCGGGCCGGCCACGACGCGCCAGGCGAGGACACGGGTGCGTCCCGGGAAGCGCAGCAGCCCGTCCAGCCGGGACGGCGCGGGCAGAGCGTCGTCGAGGACGGCCGCGAGTGCCGCCCGGGTCGAGGGGCGGAGGTCCTCGCACGTCGCGAGCGTCAGGTGGGGCCGATTGGTCGGGTGCCGGTGTGCCGCGAGGCTGGGCAGCCCGGCGGCGGCGATTGCGTGCCACATGTCCCGGACGTGCAGTTCGGTGGCGGCGTCCGGCAGCAGTTCCACGGTGCGCACGGCGTCAGCGTATGCGGCGGGCGCGTGGGCGGGACGACGGCGGCCACGGCGAGCTGCGGCAACAGTGCGGGCGCGAACCGGTCGACGGGCGGCGCGTACCGGTCGTCGTCCTCGGCCGCCGGCGTCAGCCGGATCGACGCCGCGCGCCCGGCCGCCGGTTCCTCCGGCAGGACGAGGTCGTCGAAGAAGCCCATGCGGCGAGAGTCGCACACGGCACTGACACCGCCCGTCCCCTCTCGTGCCGATCACCGGCCGGCCCCGCACGACCGGGTGGACCGGCCGGGCCCTCCGCCCCTCATCGGCACCCGCCCCGGTGGCGGACTGTCGCCGTCGACGGCCCTGTTCATCCCGTGACGCCTTCGGACGGTCCCCGCGCCGGGGGCGGTCGTCCGGCCGGAGGGGTGCGCGGTGACCGCAGGCAGCGGGCACCTCGGACGTGGCGTTCGCCCTCGTGCCGCGGCCGGCCACCGCTCCGCCGTCGAGACGGCCTCCGTGGGCATCCGATCCCGAAGGCCCCGCCGCCCCGCCCCGGACGGTGCCGAGGGAGCGTCAGGAGCCGGGACCCCGTCACCGGCGCTCCGGACGCGCCGTCCGAACCCGCGCGGCGCGTCCGGGAGTTCGGCGCCCGCCCGCGGGACCGCGTATGCGTGCCGGGCGGGCCGCCGGGGCCGTCCGAGGCACCGGGACGAAACCGGTCCCCCGTCCTGTGGCCTTCCGGCCCCCGGACCGCCCGGCGTCGCCCGGGACACCCGTTGTCAGCACCCTGCTCTACAGTTCCCGTCACTTGATCACTGCGGGTGCGGGAGGCACACATGGGGTGGGTGTCGGCCGGCGGCTACGAAGTCGCCCTCGACGACGGCAAGGTGGTGTGCCGCAACGCGACCGGGCGGCGGCTGAAGTCCGTACCGTCCAAGATCGCCGACGATCCGGCGGTGGTGGGGCTGCGTCAGCTCGCCGAATGGCTGGAGCGGCACGAACGGCAGTGCCTGGCCGACGTGGAGCGGTGGATGGTGCGCTCGCTGCCGGTGCCGTTCGCGGTGCTGGCGCGGGTGTGGCCGGACCCGGCCTGGCGGGCCGCCCTGCGCGACCTGGTGGTCACGGGGGCGGACGGCGTGGTGGCCGGGTTCCTGCGGGACGCCGACCCCGAGCGCGGCCTCGGCCTGGTCGACCTCGACGGCGACACCGTCCGTTTCCGCCCCGGCCTGGTCCGCCTGCCGCACCCCGTGCTCCTCGACGATCTGGAGGAGCTGCGGGAGTTCGCCGTCGAACTCGGCGTCGAGCAGCGCGCCCAGCAGCTCTTCCGCGAGGTGTGGCACCGGCCCGCGGCGCTCGACGCCGAGGCCGCCTCCGTCGAGGACTACGCGGGCGGCGTCTTCAAGGAGCTGCGGTTCCTGCACGGCCGGGCGACTCAGCTCGGCTACCGCGTGCGCGGCGGCCACGCCGTGTGCTCCGTGCTGGAGGACGGCCGCGGTGTCGAGGCCCGGGTCTGGGTCGGCGACTACGACGGCTACCAGGAGACGGAGACCGGCCCCCTGGTCTTCACCGACCCCGCGGGCCGGGTGCTGAAGCTCGGCCGGGTCGGGCCGGTGGCCTGGTCGGAGGGCATGCGCATGGCGGCCGCGCTGTACGCCGGGCGGGACATCGAGGACGAGGAGCGCGCGGCATGACGACGTACGACGCCATCACGCAGAACACCGCCGCGCAGGACGGGACCGCCTCCGCCGCGCTGCTCGACGCCGGTGCCGTCCTGCCCCCGGGCACCACGGACCGGGAGGACGCCGACGTCCTGACCGTCCGCACGTACACGCACCCCGCGCTGGACGAGCGGAGGATCGTACGGCTGGTGCCGGGCACGCTCGGCGAGGCGGAGGACCTCGCCCTGGACTTCCTCGGACTGGTCCGCGAGCCGCAGACCCACGAGGTCGGGCAGGTGCGCCGGGAGGCCCTCGGCTTCCCCGCGTGGGCGCTGGTCAACGACCCGGCGAACGGACACCACGCGCTGGCGCTGGTCAGGGACGTCGAGCGGCTCGCCCGGCAGGCCAAGTCCCGTCCCGGCACCGCCAAGGAGGGCTTCGAGGCGCTCGGCGAGCGCCTCGGCCGGGCCGTGCCGCACTTCCTGCCCACCTTCTACGAGCAGGCCGCCCGCGTCTTCCTCCAGCACGAGAACACCACGTACGCCGCCGCCTTCTTCGGCAAGGCCCGCGAGGCCGAGCGGGTGCACGCGCTGACCGTGGACGAGGAGCGGCAGCGGGCCGTCTTCCTGGAGTTCGCCTTCGCCGGGGCGTTGACGGTCAAGGCCCTCAAGGAACACGTGAAGGCCCTTTCGGCGCGGCTCACCCCGGCCGAGGCGTGGGCGCAGTTCCGGCAGCTGACCGTGGAGCGCTGCGCGGCCGGCCTGCCGCCCTACGCGTCGCTGCCCCAGGACGCGCGCGGACTGATCAAGGCCGCCGGGCTGGACCGGGTCGCCGAGGAGTGCGCCCTGGTGGCGGACCTGCTCGCCTCCCCCGCGGCGGTCCGGGCCCCCGCGTCGTTCTGGAACGCCTACCGGGCGACGCTCGTCGTCCTGGCCGAGGAGCGGCCCGCCGTACGGGTCCGGCTGCTGGAGATCATGCCGGCCGGGCTGGGCCGCTCGGCGGGGGACGACGAGTTCTGGCTGGCGCTGCTCGCGGAGACCGGCGCCGACCGGCTGCTGACGGGCGAGACCGCGGCGGACGGGGTCGACGCGGCGGACTGGCTCAGCCGCTGGGCCCTGCACCGCAAGCACGGGGCCACGGTCGGCGGCCGCTCGCCGGCCACCCTGGCGCTCGTGGAGCGCATGGCTGCGCGCCTGCGCGCACAGGGCCGCCCGGTGGACCTCTTCACGGGCCGCTGGCACGCCGGCGCCGACCTGGACCTGCTGGACCTGTGCACGGCGGAGGGCGTACCGCTGACGCTGCCCGGGGCCGAGGAGAACGTCTTCCTCCCTCTCGGCCCATGGCTCAAGGAGACCCGGCCCGGGCGACGGGACCTGACGGCCCTCGCCGCGGACCCGCGCTGCCGGCGCCTGCTGTACAGGTCCGTGGGGAACCTGAGCGGCCGCCGCCCCGGCACCGGGCTGCCGAAGGAACTGGCCGGGCACCCCGTGCTCGCCGACGTACTGCGCGAGTGGCTGGACGACGCGGCCCGCGAGCTGGCCGAAGCGGCCGGCCTGCCCGCCGCGCGCGCGGCGCTGGAACGCATGCGCCCGTTCCGTGCGGTCGCCGCCCGGGTCAGCCCGGAAGCCGTCGCCCGGGTCGCCTCGGTCCAGGTCGCGCCGCTGCTCGGCCGCACCCTGCGCGCCGGCATCCCCGACGAACTGGGCTGGCCCGCCCTCGACGAGGCGCTGCGGCGGCTCGACGCGGAGACCCGGCGCGACCGCCGGGACGCCCTCACCGTCCAGGAGGCCTGGCCGGCGCTGATCGTCTCCCGCGGGCACAAGGCGTTCGTCGTGGGGCCGCAGGGCATCCTGCTGGAGCACGAGCTGCGGCTGCCGGCGGACCCGGACCGCTGGCAGCGCCCGTCGTTCCGTTACACGGACGGCGAGTTGCTGGTGATGTGGCGGCACGACGGCAAGCAGTACGGCTACTGGTCGGCCCGCCCGTCCGAGGTGTTCCCGCTCGGCGGCGAGCGGCTCCCGCACTGGTACGGCGGCGGTGACGCGGGCCAGACCTCGATCCCGCTGCCGGGCGGCGGCCGCGCCACCGGCGGGCGCGCCCTGCACGCCGGCGACACGGTCGTGCCGCCCGGCCGCCGCGTCCTCGGGGACGGCACCTCGTACTGGCGCCAGGGACGGCAGGGGCGGCAGCAGGTGTGGCTCGAGTACGACCCGGTGACCGGTACGCACGGGCGTGCCTCGCTGCCCGCGTTCCTGCGGTCCGGCATCCGCGAGGGCGCGACCCTGCTCCCGCAGCACTGCGCGGTGCTGCCCCTCCTGCCCGGTCTGGAGCACAGCCCGTTCGGCACGGACGGCACGGTCCTGGGCCGCTGGGTGCGCACCGAGGGCGAGGGGGCCGAGGCCCGCACGACCGTCGGAACGCCGGACGGGCGGACCGTCACCCTGCCGGCGGCGCGCGGCCGGATACCGGGCGTTCCGCTCGGCGCGCTGCGGCTGCCCGGCGGTGTCGAGCCCCTCGTCGTCGCCCTGCACCGCCAGGTCGCCCTGTACACCGGCGACGACGGCACCGGTGTGCGGGAACTGGGCCGGGTCACGCCGCTGGAGCGGGGCGGCGAGTTCGCCGCCGGCACGCGGCTCGTCCCGCCGGTCGACTTCTGGCATGCGCTGCGGCCGCGCGACGAGGGCGCCTCGGCGCTCCTGCGGTCGCTGGGCGACGAACAGGCCGACGCGCTGCTGCGCGCCGGGGCCCGGGCGCTGGCGGAGCGGCAGGCGAGGGTCGCGGCGGCCGGCGGCCCGGCGCACACGGCGGCGGGCGGCGCGACGGCGGGCGGCCCAGCGCCGGGCGGCGCGACGGCGAACGCGGCGGGCGGCGCCGGGGACCCCGCGGGGTCCACCGCCGGCGAGCCCGCCGTTCCGACCGCCGACGAGGTCCTGCGGGAGGCGGTCTCCCGTTCCCTGCCGGCCCTCACCGAGCCCTGTCTGCTCACCGGTGTCACCGCCCTCGTGCGCGCGGTCCTGCGTCTGGCGGAGTCGATCGCCACGTTCGTGGCGCCTCCGGCGGAGCGGCCCGAGGCGGACCGCAAGCGCGTCGAGGGCATGTTCGCCGACTACAGCCCCGAGGACGGCGACGACCAGACGCTGCGCGAGGCGACCGCCGGGCTCGCCGACCCGCAGGGCTGGTGGGGCGGCGGGCAGTGCTGGAGCGCGCTGCGCCAGATCCGCGCCGTCAACCACGTGCTGTCCGGGAAGCCCGCCGACGGCAGGCCCCTGCCCGAGGCCTCCCGGCTCGCCGGGCCCGCCGACGGGTGGCGCAGCGACGCGTGCACCGTTCCGGGCATCGGTGTGATGTGGCCGTCGGTGCTGGACGTGCTGCGCCCGCTCGCCTACCGCGCCGCCTCGCCCACCGTGCCGGAGGCCCACCGCCGGGCGCTGCTGCTGCTGTTCGAGGCGATCGCGGAGGGGCCGCTGGCCGCGCCCGGGGGCGCGCTGCGCGAGGTCGTGCTGAGCGAGCCGCGCGGCAAGCAGGAACGCATCGGCCAGGTGCTGCGCCGTGGGGGCCGCACGGTCGTCGTC
Organism: Streptomyces sp. NPDC052701; assembly: GCF_040678355.1. Taxonomy (NCBI): domain Bacteria; kingdom Bacillati; phylum Actinomycetota; class Actinomycetes; order Kitasatosporales; family Streptomycetaceae; genus Streptomyces; species Streptomyces sp. NPDC052701. Next base: position 491,141 of record NZ_JBFATO010000001.1, on the reverse strand, counting down.
CTCGGCTGCCGGCGCGTCGACCACCATGACGGGCGCGTGCACTGGCTGGCCCTGGACCACGATCCGGCCGGCGTGTTCGGCGCGGTCGCGCACTTCACGCTGGAGAGGGAGACCGCGCACCCGCCGGTGTTCCCGGCCGACGCGCTCGCCGCGGTGACCGGGCTGATCCGGGACAAGGGGGCCGCGCCCTGGCGGCCGCAGGCGCCCGCCGCCCTGGCCGCCGCGACGCGGGACGGCCTGGGGCCCGTGCAGGCGGCCCTGCTGCTCGCCGGGAAGCCGGCGCAGCTCACCGCCGAGGTCGTCGCCGCGACCGGTCTGAAGCCGCGGCAGAAACAGCTCGGCGACGCGCTGCTGGCCTCGCTGGGGGCCCGGGACCGGGCGGCGCTGATCGGCGCGCTGCTGCCCGACGACCCCGGCGACCTGTGGACGGCCGGACCGGACACGGACGCGGCGGGCCGGGTGTGGGCGGAGCGGCTCGGCGAGGTCGTCCGGCTGCCCGAGGACCTCGCCGGGGAACTCGCCCTGGACGGTCTGCCCACCGGCTGCGCCGAGGAGGTGCTCAACCCGCGCCGCACCCCCTGGATCAGCCGCACCACGGTGCAGCGGCCCGGCAAGGACGGCGAGCTGGTACCGGAGGACGCCAGGGCGCTGCCCGGCCGGTACGACCTGACGCGTGCCGTGGCCGCCCTGGCCGGGCTCGCCTACTCCCTGCCGTACGGGCACCGTCTGCGCGCCGTCCTGCCGGAGGCACTGGCCGCGCTGCGCCGCCGCGTCGCGGACCCGGGGCTGCTGCTCGATCTCGACCTCGCGTGGACGGAGAAGGGCACGGCGTCCGCCGCCGAGCTGCGCAGGGCGTACGGACTGCCCGCCGCCGGGGGTGCCGACGCGCACGGTCTGACCCGCGTCGGCGAGGCGCTGGTGCTGCGCCCCTGGTACGGCGACCAGGAGGCCGTCCTGGTCCGCACGGGTGGCCTCGGCGGGGCGGACGACCCGGTGTTCGGACTGGTCGAGGGGCTGGTCGGGCCCGGCCGGGGCGAGGGCATGCGGGCGCTGCGGACGATCCTGGGCGACGAACTCGCCCGCGCGGTCGCGGCCGGAACGGATGCCGGGGGGCCCACCGGGTACGCCCAGGACCCGGCCGTCAGCGTGCCCGGCCTGGTCGCCGAGGTCGCGCGGACCCACGGTCTGGGCGAGGACGCGGCCGCGCTCTACCTGCAGCTGCTGGCCCTGCCGGACCCGACGGACCGCAACTGCGCCCGCTGGACCGGCTGGAAGCCCGCCCGCGCGAAGAAGGCGCGCGCCGAACTGGCGGCCACCGGCCTGGTCGTCGAGGCGAAGCGGGCGCGCGCCGGGCGCACCCTCTTCCTGCCGGGCGGCTGGCTCGACCTGAAGTCCCCCGCGCTGCCGGTGGAGATCTGGAAGCGGGGCCTGTACCCGGTCCGCGGCCACGCCCGGGCGGTGCCGCTGGTGCCGGTGCCCGAGCTGTTCACGCGCGCGTGGGACCGCGTCCGCGCCGGTGACGCCCCGGCCTACGAGGAACTCGCCACCCGCGCCACCCGCAGGGGCCGCCGCCGATGACCACCGTCCACCCGCACCCGGAAGAACCCGCGCCGATGACCACCAACTCTTCCCCTTCCCCTTCCCCTTCTCCCTCCCCGGCCCGCCAGATCGTCCCGCCCGAGGACCGGTACGCGGCCGAACTGGCTTTCCTCGCCGCGTACGACGACGGGCCGCGCCCGCCCGCGTGGCGGCTCACCCCGCGCGCGGTCGTCACGTTCGTCATGGGCAGCGGCGGTCGGGCCCTGAAGCTGCCCGACGGCGCCGGAGTGCCCGACGGGGTACCGCGCCGCCTGGTGGTCGAGGACAAGTTCGTCGGCGACCGGGCGCTGGTCGAGCGGTGCGTGGTGACCCTCGCCGGGGAACGCGGCCTGCTGCTCGTCGGCGAGCCCGGCACCGCCAAGTCGATGCTGTCGGAGCTGCTCTCCGCCGCCGTGTGCGGCACCAGCGGCCTGGTGGTGCAGGGCACGGCCGGCACCACCGAGGACCAGCTCAAGTACGGCTGGAACTACGCCTTGTTGCTGGCGCAGGGCCCCACCCGGCAGGCGCTCGTGCCCTCTCCCGTCCTGACCGCCATGGCCCGGGGCGCCGTCGCCCGCGTCGAGGAGGTCACCCGCTGCCTGCCCGAAGTGCAGGACTCGCTGGTGTCGTTGCTCTCCGAGCGGCGGATCGCCGTGCCCGAACTGGCCGGCACCGAGGACGCCCTGGCGCACGCGGCGCCCGGCTTCAACCTCATCGCCACCGCCAACCTGCGCGACAAGGGCGTCTCCGAGATGTCCGCGGCCCTCAAGCGCCGCTTCAACTTCGAGACGGTCGGCCCGATCGGGGACCTCGAGGCGGAGACCGCGCTGGTGCGCAGCCAGGCGCGGGCGTCCGTGGAGCGGGCCGGGGCGCCGTTCCAGGTCGACGACGCCGTGCTGGAGGTCCTGGTCACCGCCTTCCGGGACCTGCGCGAGGGCCGGTCCGCGGAGGGCTGGGAGGTGGAGCGGCCGTCCACGGTGATGAGCACCGCGGAGGCCGTGTCCGTGGCCGGCGCGCTCGCCCTCGCGGCGGCGTACTTCCCGGGCGACCGCGACGTGCTGGGACTGCTGCCGGGGCACCTGCTGGGCGTGGTCCGCAAGGACGACCCCGCCGACGCGGCCCGGCTGCGGGGCTACTGGGACGGTCCCGTCCGGCGCCGCGCCGAGCAGGGTTCCGCCACCTGGCGCACCCTGTGGGACCTGCGTACGGTTCTGGAGGGCTGACGGCCGTGTCCCTCTCCCCCGGAGCCGTCCCCGCCCCGCCCGGCCCGGGTGGCCTGCCCGGTCCGTCCGGCCCGGGTGACCCGCCCGCCTCGCCCGACGCGGCACTCGCCGCCCTCACCGGCCCGTGCGCGCCCTATCTCGTCGGCGTACGGCACCACGCGCCCTCCCTGGCCGCCGCCGTGCCCGCGCTGCTGGACGGGGCGGAGCCGGACGTACTGCTCGTCGAACTGCCGGCCGAGATGCAGCAGTGGCTGCCCTGGCTGGGGCACGAGGAGACGCGGGCCCCGGTGGCGCTCGCCGCCGCACCCGGCGACGGGAGCGGCGGCGCGGGGCCGGCGTTCTACCCGTTCGCCGACTTCTCGCCCGAACTGGCCGCGGTGCGCTGGGCCGCCCAACGCGGCGTGCCGGTCGTCGCCTGCGACCTGCCGCTCGCCGACCGCGCGTGGCACGGGGGACGGCGGGACGGCGGGCGGCAGGCCGGCGCACCCGGCCTCGCCACCGCGGTGCGGGCCCGGCTGACGGGCCGCCCCGGGGACGACCTGTGGGACCGGCTCGTGGAGGCCACCGCCCCCGGCTCCCCGCCCGAGGCCCTGCGCCGGGCGGCCCTGCTCACCGGGTGGGCGCTGCGCGAGGACGCGGCCGCCTCGGGCGGCGTGCCCGAACTGGACCTGCGGCGCGAGGAGTGGATGCGGGCCCGGCTGGCCGAGGCCACCGCGCGCGGGGAGCGGGCCGCCGTGGTGGTCGGCGCGTTCCACGCCCCCGCGCTCGTACGGCAGGAGGACGGGACGGCGGCCGGGGCCGGCGCGTTCCACGTCCCGGCGCCCGGGCGGCGGGGCACCGGCGAGGAGGCCGCGGCGGCGGCCGGTGCGCACCGGCCCGCCTGGACGACCTCGCTGATCCCGTACACGTACGCCCTCCTCGACGAACGGTCCGGCTACCCGGCGGGCATCCGGGATCCGCAGTGGCAGGACATGGTCCTGCGCGCGGCGGGCGATCCCGCGGCGCTGGAGGAGGCGCTCACGCGGGCGGCCGTCCGCGTCTGCGCCGAACTGCGGGACCTGGGCCACCCCTCGGGGCCGGCGGACGCGCGGGAGATCAGCCGGCTCGCCTCGGACCTCGCCCGGCTGCGCGGGCTGCCCGCGGCGGGCCGCGGTGAACTGGTCGAGGCCGTGCAGACGGTGCTCGCGCAGGGTGAGCCGTACGGGCGGGGGCGGGCCGTGGCGCGGGCGATGGAGCGGGTCCTCGTCGGCACGCGCACCGGGCGCCCCGCCCCGCAGGCGCCGCGCAGCGGTCTCGCCCCCGCGGTGGAGGCCGAGGTGGCGCGGATCGGCCTGCCGGGCCCGCAGGAGGACGGCCCCGGCGCGGCCCGGGATCTGCGGCTGGACCCGCTGCGGTCCGACCTCGACCGGCGCCGTGAGCTGCTGCTGCGCCGGCTGGCGGTGTGCGGGGTGCCCTACGGGGAGGTCAGGGAAGTCGTCGGGGCGGGCGGCGCCGAGGCCCTCACCTCGCGCTGGGAGGTGCGCTGGACACCCGCCACGGCGGCCGTGCTGAACGCGGCCGGCGTGCGCGGGGTCACTCCCGCGCAGGCCGCCGAGGGTGTTCTGCGCGAACGGCGGCGCGTGGAGCGGGACGAGGGCGGCCCGACGGCCGCACAGGCCCTCGAAGGGCTCGAACGGGCGGCGGAGTGCGGTCTGGCCGTGCTCGCGGACCAGCGGCTCGACGACCTCGCCGAAGTCCTCCCGCAGGCCGGTACCCTGCCGGAACTCCTCGCCGGCCTGACCCTGCTGGAGCGGGTGCGGGCCGGTCACGTCCCGGGACTCGGCGCCGGGACGGACCGTACGGCCCGGGCGGCCGCCGTGGCGGAGCTGCTCACGGCGGCGGCGGTGCGGCAGGTGGACGGCCTGACCGGGTCCGAGGACCCCGCCGACGCCCACGCACTGCTCGAACTCGCCCACCGCGCCGACCTGCTGGGCGGCATCCGGCTCGCCGACGCCCTGGCCCGCCTGTCCGCCGGCGGCTCGCCGCTGATGCGCGGTGCCGCGGGGGCCGTGCGCGTCCTGCTCGGGCAGGAGGACGCGCGGGTCTTCGGCGACCGTGTGGCCTCCTGGGTCGACGGGGCCACCGGCCCGGACTCGCGCGCGGCGCTCACCGCCCGGCTCGGTGGCCTGCTGACCGCCGCGGGCCCGCTGCTGGAGTCGGCGGCGCCCGCGCTGGAGCCCCTGCTCAGCCGGGTGTCGGAGCTGTCCGACCGGGAGTTCCTGGACCGGCTCCCCGCGCTGCGCGGCGGTTTCGACACCCTCGCCCCCGCGGCTCGCGACCGTCTCCTGGACGCCGTCGAGGAGCGCCTGGGCACCGCGCGCGTCGCCGACACGGACGGAGTCGACCCGGCCGCCCTGGCCGCCTGGACCGGGGCGGACTTCGCGGCCCGCGAGACGCTGCGGTCGCTGGGGCTGCTGCCCGCGCCGGGCGACGCTCCGGCGAGCGACGCCCCGGCGGGCAGGGCCCCGGCGGGCAGGGTCCCGGCGGGCGGCGCCCCGGCGGGCGGCGCCCCGGCGGACGGCGCTCCAGCGAGCGAGGGCCCGACGGGCGGTGCCCCGGCGGGCAACACCCCGGCGAGCGACGCCCCGACGGGCGAGGTTCCGGTGGGCGGGGTCTCGACGGACGGGGTCCCGACGGGCAACACCCCGGCGAGCGACGCCCCGACCGACGGGGTCCCGACGGGCAACACCCCGGCGAGCGACGCCCCGACGGACGGGGTCCGGGAACGCGGCGTCCCCGCGGGCGTCATCGCGGACGCCCCCGCGGGCGTCCCCGGCGAGCCCGCGCCGGGGGGCGCGGCGCAGGGCGCCGCCGCGCAGGGCGCACCGGCCCGGGCGGGAGAACGCCTCCTCGCCCCCGCCGACCGGTGGCGCCTGCTCCTCGGCCGCCGCGCGGACCGGCTGCCGCCGTCCGCCGCGCCCTTGGCGACCGCGCTGGACGAGCTGTACGGCAGCGGACGCGGTGAAGGCAGCCGGGGCGGCCTGACGGGTCCGGGGACCGGTGGCGGGCGGGAGGCGCCGTACCCCGGGGTGCGGGAGTGGTCCGAGGAGCTGGCCGCGCTGTTCGGGCCGGACATCCGGGAGGAGGTGCTGGCGGCGGCCGCCGCGACGGGCCGCAAGGACGTCCTCGCCGAGCTGGACGCAGACAGCGTGCGGCCCTCGGTGGACCTGCTGCGCACCGTGCTGCGGCACGCGGGCGGGCTCCCGGAGGCGCGGCTGGCCGCGCTGCGCCCGCTCGTGCGGCGGCTGGTCGACGCGCTGACCCGGCAACTGGCCACCCGCCTGCGCCCCGCCCTGCACGGCACGGCCCTGCCGCGTCCCGGCCGGCGGCCCGGCGGCGGCCTGGACCTGCCCCGCACGCTGCGGGCCAACCTGGCGACCGCGCGCCGCGGCCCGGACGGCACGATCCGGGTGATCCCCGAGCGGCCGGTGTTCCGCACGCGGGCGCGCCGGGCCGCCGACTGGCGGCTGATCCTGGTCACGGACGTGTCGGGGTCCATGGAGGCGTCCACGGTGTGGGCCGCGCTGACCGCCTCGGTACTGGCGGGGGTGCCGACGCTCTCCACCCACTTCCTGGCGTTCTCCACGGAGGTCATCGACCTCACGGGGCACGTGGACGACCCGCTGTCGCTGCTGCTGGAGGTCAGCGTGGGCGGCGGCACCCACATCGCGGCGGGCCTGCGGCACGCGCGCGAGCTCGTCACCGTGCCGTCGCGCACCCTCGTCGTGGTCGTCAGCGACTTCGAGGAGGGCCATCCGCTCGGCGGCCTGCTCGCCGAGGTCCGCGCGCTGGTCGGAGCCGGCTGCCACGTCCTGGGCTGCGCGAGCCTCGACGACACGGGCCGGCCCCGCTACTCCACGGGAGTCGCCGGCCGGCTCGTCGCCGCGGGCATGCCCGTCGCCGCCCTCAGTCCGCTCGAACTCGCCCGCTGGGTAGGGGAGAAGATCGCATGAGCCCGGATCTGCCTCCGGTCCTCCCGTCCGTCACCGCCGAACTGGTCGGGGCGCTCTCGCCCCGGCTCCGCAAGCGGCTGGACGCGGGTGTCGCCAAGCTCGCGGCGCGTCCGGTGGTCCGTGCGGGCGACACCGTGCGGATCGCCGTCGACGACGAGACCGACGTCGTCCTGCACGCGCCCGGCAACACGGTGAGCAGCGCGGACGCGATCCGCTGCGGGTGCCTGCTGGCGCCGGGCTGCCTGCACCGCGCGGCGGCCGCCTCGGCCGCGCCGGTCGCCGCCGACGCTCCCGTCCCGGACCCTGCCGGGGCCGCGGAGGCGGTGCAGGCGGTGCAGGCGGCGGAGGACACCGGGACGGCCGGGGAGACGGACCCGGCGGGACAGGCGCGGGCCGAGGCCGCCACCGCCGAGCAGCACGCCACCGCCGAGCAGCGCGCCGCCGCCCGAGCGGTGTACGACGCGGCCGCCGCCGTCCTGGAAGCGGGCACGGACGGTGCGGGCGCCGTGCTCCAGGCGGAACTCCTGCGCGCGGCGCACACCGCCCGTCTCGCCGGCCTCCCCCGGGCCTCTGCCGCGGCGGTCTCCGTGGTCACCGGGGTGCGCGCGGCCCGCTCCGCCGACCCCGGACACCGCCTCGCCGACCTCGCCGGGGCGCTGGCCGGCGTCCTGGGCGTCACCCACCGCATCCCGCGCGCCACCGGCCCGGACCTGGCCGAACTGCGCGGCACGGTCCGCCGGCCGTACCGCCCGGACGGCTCCCTGCGTCTGTACGGGCTCTTCTCGGAGCCCGTCCTGACGGCCACCGGCTACGCGGGCGCGGTCACCTGGACCGCCGACGCCGACGGACGCCTGTACACGGTGTCGGACGTGGCGCCGGGCGGACCCGCCCGGGCGGCCGGCGCCGCCGACCGGACCGTACGGATCGGCGACACCGCCCTGACCCACCGTGAACTGTCGCGCGCGGGCCTGGCCGTGTCCGGTGCCACCGTCTCCCCGACGGGCCGCCTGGGCGCGGGGGCCTCGGTACGGGCGGTCCGCGCGTCCGGCACGGCCTGGCACGCCGAGCCGCTGGAGAAGCTGTGGGCCGTGCCGGTCGCCGGACAGGTGGCCCGGGCCCTGAACGGCGGGCAGGACCTGCTGTTCCTCGACGTGACCCTCACGGGCACGGTCCGGGAGGCGACGGGCGACTGCCTGCTGGCCGACTGCGCGGGTCTGACCCTGCGGCTGGCCGCGGCCCACGACGATCCCTCGCTCCCCTGCCGCGACAACCTCCGCCTGCTCTCCGCCGCCCGGGGCAGCCGGCTGCGGATCGTCGCGCGCCTGGTCCCCGGGCCGCTCCCCCGGGCCCTGCTGCTCGCCGCCGAGCACCCCACCGACCCCGCCGCACGGGTGGACCTCGGCCTGGACCGCCTCCAGCACGCGGACCTGCCCACCGGGGCGGTCCCGCCACCGGCCGCGGCCGTCCCCGCCGGGGACGAGGCCCCGCTGCACCTGCTGCGCCGCCGCGTCCACCAGGCGGTGTCCGGGGGCCGCCGGGTCCTCGCCTTCGCCGGGAGCGGGCCGGGTGACGCCGTCCGCCTGCGTCGTCTCGGCCTCGCCACGGCGGGCGATCTCCTGGACGGCCTCCACGCCGCCGCCGCAGACCGCTCCCGCGACGCCTTCGGCCGCCTGCTCCCGGCCGACACGGACCGCTTCGCCCGCGCCTGGCTCGCTGCGGCCCTCTACACCGAGGCGGTCGAACGGGCACTGTGCGCGGGCGCCTGGGGGGCCGACGCGGCCGACGTGTCCGCGCCAGGTTCCCTGCCGCGTCTTTAGGCCGGGATCCGGCCTACACGGCTCATAACGTGGCGCTCACACGCGGAGCACCACCGACGAAAGCCGGAGACGCTGAACGCGACCAACCCCGCCACCGACCCGACCGCGCCCTCCCGCGAGGCCCGCGGCGAACGCGCCGACCTGCTGGAGGCACTGGCCCACCACCGCGGGTTCCTGCGCCTGACCACCCGCGACCTCACCGACGAGCAGGCCGGACGGCGGACCACCGTCAGCGAACTGTGCCTCGGCGGCCTCGTCAAACACGTCACGTCCGTCGAACGGTCCTGGGTGGACTTCCTCCTGCAAGGCCCGGCGGCACTGGGCGACTGGAACCGCATGACCGAGGCCGACTGGGCCCGGCGGGCCGACGACTTCCGCATGCTGCCCGGCGAGACCCTGGCCGGAGTGCTGGAGGAGTACGCCGAGGTGGCCCGGCGGACGGAGGAAGTGGTCCGCGCACTGCCCGGCCTGGACGCGTCCCAGCCGCTGCCCCCGGCCCCCTGGCACGAGCCGGGCACGCGCTGGTCCGCTCGCCGGGTCCTGCTGCACATCATCGGTGAGACAGCCCAGCACGCCGGTCACGCCGACATCATCCGCGAGTCCCTGGACGGCGCCAAGAGCATGGGGTGATCGCCCCCGGCGACCACGACGCCCACGGCGACCACGACGCCCTCGACGCCCTCGACGACCCCGGTGACCGCCGTCGTGACACCGCCGGCCAGACCTCCCGGACCGGCCCCGCGCCCGCTTCGGCCGCGCCCTCCGGGAACGGGAACGTCTCGACCCACGGAATGAGCAAGATCGTGCCCAGGGTGTTTCGCCGCGCCGCAGGCGGGTTATCCGACAGCATCCCCAACGTTTCGACCTTTCAGGAGGACGCATGACCACGGCGCGGGAGATCATGACCGAGGGTGCTGAGTGCGTGGGCGCCGAGGACACCGTCCTGGACGCGGCGCGCAAGATGACCGAACTCGGTGTGGGCGCGCTGCCCATCTGCGGCACCGACGACCGCCTCAAGGGCGTGCTCACCGACCGGGACATCGTCGTCAAGGTTCTGGGCGTCGGCAAGGACCCGGCCCAGGTCAAGGCCGGTGACCTGGCTCAGGGCGAGGCCGTGACGATCGGTGCGGACGACGGCGCCGAGGAGATCCTGAGCACCATGGCCTCCCACAAGGTGCGCCGTCTGCCCGTCATCGACGGCCACCGCCTCGTCGGCATCGTCGCGCTGGCCGACGTGGCCCGCGCCCTGCCCGACCGCGCCGTCGGAGACCTGCTCGAAGTCATCTCCAGCGAGTGACCCGCGGGTGGGCCGGGGGGCGCGGGCCGGGGCCCTCCGGCCGCCGCCGTGCCCCCGCGGCCCGACGCCGCGCTAGCCCGGCGCCTCACCGGCGCCGGAGCCGGTGAGGCCACCCGGCCCGCCGTGAGGCCACCCGGCCCGCCCCCTTGCGGACTTCCCGCCCCCTGTGGCCCGTTTGCCCCGGCCCGATGGCGGGCGTGCGGACGATGGGCGACGGTGAGGAGGACGTCGACCGGACTTCGTCGGCGTTTCTTTCACCCCACAGCAAGGGAGCTCTTGGCATGTCCGAACGCAACACGCTGCTGCGCAGCCTGCACGACGTGGGGCTGGCCGCCTGGTTCGGCGGCTCCTTGATGGGCGCGATCGGGCTGAACGGCGCGGCCCGCGACGAGGGCGGCACCTGGGCGAACACCGCGAGGATCTCCAGCTCCGGCTGGGCGAAGTGGACACCCGTCAACGCCGCGGCGATCGCAGCGCACCTGTTCGGCGGCGGCGGCCTGCTCGCCGCGAACGCCCCGCGCGTCACCGCCCAGCAGGGCGTGGGCGCCTCCACGCTCGCCAAGACCGTCCTGACCGGCGCCGCACTCGCGGCCACCGCCTACAGCCGCGTGCTGGGCAAGAAGATCGAGCTCGCCTCCTCCACCGACCAGGAGGACGCCGAGAAGGCCGCCCAGCACCCCATCGACACCGACAAGGCCCAGCAGCAGCTCACGCGCATGCAGTGGGTCGTCCCGGCCCTCACCGGCGGGCTGCTGGTCCTCAACGCCCTGCACGGCGAGCAGCAGCGGCCCGAGGAGCAGCAGCGCGGCATGTGGCAGCGGGCCCGCACCTTCACCCCGCACATGCAGTCGGGACGGGGCCACCACTTCATGCATTGAACCGCCGGTGCCGACGTGGTGTCGCGCACGACGGCGGATCCGGTGACCACGGCCGGACGGCGCGTTCGGGTCCCCTGACGGCCCGGTGTGCCGAGGGCCGCCGTGCACCACGGTCACCACGGTCACCGCGACGTCCGTGCCGGTGACCGCCGGGAAGCAACCGGACGGCGGTGCGGCGGGCAGGGCGGAGCGGGCCCCGCCTCCGAAGGGCGGACGCGGCCGGCCCGTGGAAAGCGGCACCCCGTGCTCCGGACCCGTACGGGCGACCCCCGGGCCGGACCCCGCCGTCCACTCCCCCGTCGCGGGCGGCGGGCGCCTTTCCGCCCGGTCACACGCATACGCGCACCGCGCCCCTGCGCGAGGTGCTTCCGGCCCCGGACCATCGCCGCCGTGCCACGGTCACCGCGCCCGCCCGCCAGCCGGACCAGGGCCGGCCGGCCCTCTCACGTGCTCCTCCGGCGGGACGCCGATAGGTGCCCGGTCCGCGGCCGGCCGGCGCGGCCCGGCGGCTAGGATCGGACGGTGATGCGGAGCACAGCGCTGGCCGGGGCCTTCGACGAGCTGGCCGACACCTACGATCACCCCCACCACGAGGAGATCGCGCGGGCCCTGATCGCATGGGTGGCACCCGGCGCGGCCGACACGGTCGCCGACGTGGCGTGCGGCGCGGGAGCCGTCGCCCTGCAGCTCGCGCAGGCCCGGCCCGGCACCGCCCGGCCCGTCCTGGCCGTCGATCTGTCCGCCGGGATGGTCGCGGTGGGCCGGGCCCGCGCCGCGGCCCTGGGACGTGACACGGCGATCGACTGGCGGGTCGCCGACGCCGTACCGCTGCCCGTCGCCGATCACTCCCTCGACGTCGTGCTCTGCGCGTCCTCGCTGCACTTCCTGGGGCGCCGGGCCCTGACCGACTGGCGGCGCGCCCTGCGTCCGGGCGGCCGGGTGGGTTTCACGCTGCCCCTGGCCACGCACTTCCGTCCCTCGCAGCGCTTCGCCGGCCATGTCGCCCGTGACGTGCCGCTGCCCGGCAGCGCGCGGGAGGCGAGCGCCTGGGCGACGGAGTGCGGGTTCACCCAGGCCGATTCCCGCGTCCACGTCGTCGGTACGCGTCGCGTGGTGGTGACTTCGGCGACCAGCCCGGACGCCGGGTAGACCGGGAACCCGTCCCCCGCGCGGGATCCACGGCGGACCGGGGGCGGGGAGCCGGCCTCGCGGCCGGTGCCGGCCGCGTGCGGCCTCCGCGTCCGTGCCGTGCCGCCCTCCGCGGGCGGAGCCTCGTGAGCCTGCCGCGTCCGCTCAGCGCGCCCGGCGAGAAGGCGCCCGGGGGACGCGGGGAGGTGCCGGGTCGTCCAGGTAGCTCGTCCGGGCGCCGTCCCAGGAACGCCGCAGGGGGTCCCGTACCGTCCGCACGCACCACCCGGCCGGGGTGACCACCGCGAAGTACAGCGCCGCCAGGGCCAGGTGCCGCAGCCGCTCAGTCCACCGGGATCCTGGCACGCCAGTCGTCCTCCTCCCGCCACTTGGGCTGGTCCCGCTTGTCCAGCAGGAAGTCGCCGAGGACCAGCAGATCGATCCGGGTGCGCATGAAGCAGGCGTACGCCTCCCCGGGGTCGCGCACGATCGGCTCCCCGCGCACGTTGAACGAGGTGTTCACCAGCACCGGGCAGCCCGTGCGGTCCCGGAAGGCGGTGAGCAGTGCGTGGAAGCGCGCGTTGTGCCCGGCCGTCACGGTCTGCACCCGGGCCGAACCGTCGACGTGGGTGACCGCCGGGATCGTCGAGCGCGGTACCCGCAGCAGGTCCAGGCCCCTGACCCCCTCGGCCGCGTCCCCGCACTCCCGCCGCCGGGCCGCGGCGACCTGCGCGGTCAGCAGCATGTACGGGCTCTCCGACGCCAGGTCGAACCAGTCCTTGGCGTCCTCGGCGAGCACCGCGGGCGCGAACGGGCGGAAGGACTCCCGGAACTTGGTCTTGAGGTTGAGGGTGGACTGCATGGCGGGGTCGCGCGGATCGGCGAGGATCGACCGGTTGCCCAGCGCCCGCGGTCCGAACTCCATCCTCCCCTGGAACCAGCCCACCACCCTGCCCCGCGCCAGCTCCGCCGAGACCCGTTCCACCAGTTCCCGCTCCGGCAGGCGCACGGCGGGGTAGCCGCCGCGGGTCAGGAACTCGGCGATCTCCCGGTCGCCGTAGCCGGGGCCGAGCAGCGCGCCGCGCATCGCGTCCGTGCCGCGCCCCACGTGGGCGCGGGGCGCGCCCCGGCGGTGCGCCTCGGCCAGGGCCGCGCCGAGCGCCCCGCCCGCGTCCCCGGCCGCCGGCTGGACCCACACCTCCTCGCAGACCCCGTCGGCCAGGATCCGGCCGTTGGCCACGCAGTTGAGCGCCACGCCGCCGGCCAGGCACAGCCGTCGCTCCCCGGTGCGTTCCAGCGCCGTCCGGGCCAGCCGCAGCACCACCTCCTCGGTCACCTGCTGCACGGAGGCCGCCAGGTCGAACTCCCTTTCGGTGAGCGGGCCCTCCGGTGTCCGGCGCGGCCCGTCGAACAGCTCCTCGAAGGCCCGGCCGGCCATGGTCCGCCCGTACTGGAAGGTGAAGCGGCTCAGGTCCAGGCGGAAGGAGCCGTCCGGCTTGACGTCGATCAGCCGCTGCCGGATGAGCGGCGCGTAGCGCGGCGTCCCGTAGGGCGCCAGGCCCATCAGCTTGTACTCGCCGGAGTCGACCTTGAAGCCGCAGAAGTACGTGAACGCCGAGTACAGCATGCCCAGCGAGTGGGGGAAGCGCAGTTCCGCGAGCGGGCGGAGCCCGGTGCCCCGGCCGTGCCACAGCGTCGTCGTCGCCCACTCCCCCACGCCGTCGACGCACAGCACCGCCGCCGACGGGTACGGGCTCGGGAAGAACGCCGACGCGGCGTGCGAGGCGTGGTGGCGGTGCGCCACCACCGGCGGCAGCCGCCGCCCGGGCGCCAGGCCGCGCAGATGCGCCCGCACCTCGTCCAGGGCGCGCCGCTTCCAGCCGGCCCACTGCGGGAACGTCCGGCGGAACACGGGGAAACCGCGCGGGGCCGTGGCCAGCCAGGTCGCCAGCACCCGGCGGAACTTCAGCGCCGGGTCCTCGTAGAACGCCACGGCCGCCAGCTCGTCCAGGCGCAGGCCGGCCTCGCGCAGGCAGTAGGCGACGGCGTGCGAGGGGAAGCCGGGATCGTGGCGACGCCGGGTGAAGCGCTCCTCCTGCGCCGCCGCGAGCGGGGCGCCGCCGGCCACCAGGGCCGCCGCGCTGTCGTGGTAGTAGGCGGAGATGCCCAGCACCGGGCCGTCCGCCCCGCCGTGGTCCGGGCGGCCGGCGCGCGCGCCGCCCCTGCCGGTCCGCATGTCAGAACAGGGGGTAGACGGACGCGTCGTCCTCGGGCTGCGGTCGCAGCCGGGACGGCGGGGCCTGGGCGGCGGGACGCTCCGGCGGGGTGCCGGGGGAAGGCCGGGGCCGGCCGCGGCGGCGCAGCCAGGAGGCGAGGCGGCGGAACGCCGAGGTGTGCGCCGCGTTGCTGTCGTCGTGCATCGCTGGGCTCCTCACCCGAGGTCGAGGCGGCCGGCCAGCTGCCGGGCCACCAGGTCGTAGCCGAGGTCGGTGCAGTGCACACGGTCGATGAACAGCCAGTCCCGCGGACCGGCGGCCTCGGCCAGCGCGACGTTCATGTCCAGGAACGGCACGTCGAGCCGTGCGCACCCGGCGGCCAGCCGGTCCGCGTAGGCGCGGCCCACCGCCGTGGTGGAGATGTCGTTGTGGAAGCGGCGGAAGTTGGACACCTCGTCCAGTTCGTCGAAGAGCTGCCTCTCGCGGGGCAGCGGCTCCTCGCGCACCCAGGGCGCGAGCGGCTGGAGCACGAAGGTCAGCCGGGCGCCCAGGGCGTTCGCGAGCCGTTTCCACCCGCCGAGGTGACGGATCGTCAACTCCGTGGCGTGGGCGACCCGCCGGTCGGGGGGCGGTACCACGTCGGGGGCGGGCCCGCAGTCGAAGAAGGCGCCGTGCCGGCCCTGTTTCTCCTCGGGCAGCCGGCTGAGCACCAGGTTGTTGACCCCGGAGAGCAGCACGATGTCCTCCACCGGCGGGAGTTCGTGCTGGAACAGGGTGAACAGCAGCAGCTCCTGGGCCGAGTTGTGGCTCTGCCCGGCGAAGTTCAGCCAGGGCAGCCGGGGCGCGTGGGCGTTCCACAGCCGCGCGGTGATCGTCGCCGCGTCGCCCGTGGCGCCCACCCCGAAGACCGCGGAACTGCCCGCGAGCACCCGCACCGGGCCGTCGGGGCGGTCGTCGCCGACCGTCGCCCGCAGTCCGGCAGGGCCCGGGGTGACCCGGAAGCCGTGCCGGTCGGTGGTGTAGACGGGGGTCTTCTCGTTGCCGTACTGGAAGTACCCCAGGTAGGGCTGGTCCTCCAGGACGAAGGTGTAGTGCTCCATGTGCGGGGTGAACTCGGCGCGGGGTGACGTCATCGCGAGGGGCTCCCGTCGGTGTGCTGTGCGGCTGTCGTGCCTGGGGGTGCGGGCCGGCCGTCCCGCCGTGCGCGTCGACCGGTGCCACGGCGTGCGCGCGGGGCCGGTGCCACGGCGTGTGCGGGTGCGTTCAGCGGGCGGGGGCCGGGGGCGGCGGCTCGGGCAGGGAGCCGGGGCGGTCCTCGCGGATCAGGTCGGCGTTGATGGCCATGCCCGCCAGGCCTCCGCTGGCGGCGGCCATCGCGGCCTGCTGCATGTTCCGGCCGAGGTCTCCGGCCACGTAGAGCCGGGGCAGGCTGGTGCGGCCGCGCTCGTCGGTCTGTACGGACTCCAGGTCCGGGGCCTGCAGCCAGGGGCGCAGCGGGGCCACCCGGGGTTCGGTGTCCAGGTGCAGGAACAGCGCGCCGTAGCTCGCGGACCGGCCGTCCTCGAAGAGGACCTCGACTCCCTCGGGGTGCGGCCTCACCCCGCCGACCTTGTCGGTGACGACGGGGACTCCGGCCGCGGTGAGCCGGTCCCGCTCGTCCCCGGGCAGCTCGCGCCGGTCGGTGAGGTAGGTGATGCTGTCGGACCACACGGTCAGGGTCGCGGCCAGGCACTCGCCGGGCACGGCCCCTCCGTACACGGCGAAGGAGCGCTCGCGCACCTCCCAGGCGTGGCAGTACGGACACTCGAAGACCGCCTTGCCCCACAGGTCCGCCAGGCCCGCGACCGGCGGCAGCACCGAGCGGACACCGGCCGCGTACAGCAGGGTGCGGGCGCGGAAGGTGCCGGACTCCTTGGTGGTGACCGCCACCCGGTCGCCGTCGGGCTCGGCCGACACCACCTCGTCGTCGCGGAACGACACGTCGTACGCGGCGAGCTGGGCGCGGGCGCGGGAGCGGAAGTCGGCGATCGTCGCCCCGTCGTTGGTCAGGACGTTGTGCATGACGCCCGCCGCCATGTTGCGGGCGTCGCCCGAGTCGATCAGCAGCACGCGGCGGCGTGAACGGCCCAGGTACAGTGCTCCGTTCAGGCCTGCCGGGCCGCCTCCGACGATCACCGTGTCGTAGAGCTGCGTGTCCAATGGTCACCCCTTGTCGAGAAGGTCGCTGTGCTCGGGCGGAACGGAGGGCGGCGGGCCCTCGGGCGGTGGCGGGCAGGGCGCCGGGGGTCCGGTGCGCGCGGGCCGGCCGCCGGACGCGCGGGGCGGTTCGCGCAGGGGCGCGAGCAGCAGCGACGCGCCCACCGCCAGGACGGTCCCGCACACCACGAAGACCGCGGGCACGGACAGGGCCTCGGCGAGCAGTCCGCCGAGTGTCGCGCCGACCGGCATGGAGCCCCACGCGCACAGCCGGGACACGCTCATCACCCGGCCCTGGAGATCCTCCGGGGTGAGCCGCTGGCGCAGCGACATCACGGGGATGTTCCAGCCCATCATGAAGACCCCGTTGGCGGCGAGCGCCAGCGCGGCCAGGACCGGGTGGCGGGCCAGGCCCAGCGCGGCGTACGCGGCGCCGGACGCCGCCAGGGACCACCGGGCCAGCCGGAGGGCGGGCAGGCGGTCGGCGGCCCGGGGCGCCAGCCAGCTGCCGGCGACGGCGCCCAGCGAACCGGCGGCCAGCAGCAGTCCGTACCCCGCCCCGCCCAGCCCCAGGGTGCGGTGGCTGAGCAGCACCAGCATCGAGAAGGTCGCCGAGAACACCAGGCCGTACAGGGCGCTCGCGGCCAGTGTCAGCCGCAGGGTGCGGTGGCCGAGGACGAAACCGAGCCCTTCGCGGATGTCGCGCAGCACCCCGCCGCGCGGCCCGTCCGGCGCCGCCCCGCCGCCGGCCCGGGCGAGCGGGGCGAGGCCGAGCAGCAGCAGCGCGGCCAGCGCGTACAGCACCCCGCCGGTGGCCAGCGCCGCCGCCGCGGCCAGGCCCGCCAGCAGGCCCGCCACGGGCGGTCCGGCCGTCTCGTTGAGCACGATCTGCGCCGCCGACAGCCGCCCGTTGGCGCGCTCCAGGTGCCGCTCGTCGACCAGGCGCGGCAGCATCGCGGGCGCCGCGGTGTCGGCGAGGGTCTCGGCGACACCCAGCAGGAACGCCAGCGCGTACAGCAGGACCAGCGGGCGGTCGCCGGCGAGCGCCAGGGCGGCGCCGAGCAGGGCCGCCGCGCGGACCAGGTTGCTGCCCAGCACGATCCGGCGCCGGTCCACCCGGTCCACCAGGGCGCCCGCGGGGAGCGCGAACAGCAGCCAGGGCAGCATGTTGACGGCGGTCAGCCCGGCGACCGCCGCGGGGTCGGGGTGGTGCGCGACCACCAGCAGCGGCAGCAGCGTGCGGGTGATGCCGTCGCCCGCGTTCGACGCGGCCGTCGAGGCCCACAGCCAGCGGAACGGGCGGCCCAGGTCCGCCCGGCGGTGCGGGCGGGTCCCGGACGGGGCGGTGCTAGCCAACAACGCTCCCCTCGTGCCACGTGCGCCTGCCCAGCAGCCGCTCGCCCAGTTCGGTCAGCGCCGCCGGCCCGTACAGCTCGGCCTCGTCCTTGCGGACCCCGCCCTCGGGCGGGTGCGGCGGGATCCGGTCCCGCCAGAACCGCACCCGGGCCCGGCGCAGGTCGGCGTTCTCCTCCCAGGCGGGCGCCATGGTCAGGTACTGGGCCATGCGCACCCGGTCCTCGGAGACGTTGGGGTGCACCCCGTGCGGCAGCAGGCTGTTGAAGATGATCAGGTCGCCGGGTGCGACCTCGGGTGTGATGACCGGGTGGCCGGTGATGTCCG
Organism: Streptomyces sp. NPDC052701; assembly: GCF_040678355.1. Lineage (NCBI taxonomy): Bacteria > Bacillati > Actinomycetota > Actinomycetes > Kitasatosporales > Streptomycetaceae > Streptomyces > Streptomyces sp. NPDC052701. The sequence goes on along the minus strand of NZ_JBFATO010000001.1, from coordinate 473,136 downwards.
GGGTGAACGGGTCGCGGTCCTCCGGCTGTTGACCCACCCACTTCTCCCACTCGGTGAAGATCTCCGGCACGCACTGGAAGCCGCCGATCTCCTCGTCGCCCTCGGTCAGCGAGAGCACCGCCTGGCAGCTCACCGGCAGCGGGTCGGTGGAGGTGTCCACGTCCCAGTGGACGAAGCCGTCGAAGGCGCGCGGTCCCCGGTTGGGCGGGTTGACGTTGGCGAAGTCGATGGTGACCCACAGGTCGGTGCGGTCCCAGATGTCGACGAAGGCCTCGTAGACCCGCGGGGTCTGCCGGACGTCCCACTGGGCCTGGTGGTTGTACATCTCCACCAGCCCGCTGTGCCCGGGCAGCCGGTCGTTGCCGGTGTGCGGGGAGGTCCAGGTCGACGGATCCTCCGGACGCATGTCGAGGAAGGCGTACAGGCCCTCGGTGAGGGCGTCGACCGTCTCCGGCGCCACCGCCTGACGGACGATCACATAGCCTTGGGTGATCCACTGTTCCCACTCCGCGGGGGACAGGACGCGCAACGGTCGGGTCTTGTGTACGTCTCGCAGTTGAACGGCGGTCACGGGCACTCTCCAGGGGCACGACGCCTGCACATGATCGGGTGGGACGGGCCGGCCCCGGCACCGCCGGTCCGGCCGGCCTCGCCGGGCCGGGGCGCCGGGCGGACGGCGACGGGGGCATCGGACGGGACGGGGATCACTCGACGATCACGCGGAGTCCGGGCAGCGCCACGGCGTCCAGCTCCGTCTCCGTGAGCAGTTCCAGGGCCTCGTCGAGGTGGTTGAGGATGGGGCGGCCGCCGCCGTTGGCGCTGGTGTTGACGAGCACGGGCAACCGGGTGCGAGCGGCGACCGCGTGGCACAGCCGGTGCAGCAGGGGCTGCGCGTCGGGCCGTACGGTCTGGAGGCGGGCCGTGCCGTCGATGTGCCGGGCCTCGGCGAGCTGCCCGGCCCGCTCGGGCCGCACCCGCACGGCGAACAGCATGGTCTGCGCGTGGTCCAGGGGCCCGGTGAAGTACCGGTCGGCCACCTCCTCCGGGCAGATCGGCGCGACCGGCCGGAACCACTCCCGGCGCTTGATCGTCTGGGAGACGTACCGGCGGGCGCCGCTCCAGTGGGCCGAGACCAGCAGCGAGCGGTGGCCCAGCGCGCGCGGCCCGGTCTCCAGGCCGCCCTCCAGCCAGGCCACGCACCGCCGGCCGGCCAGCAGCTCGGCGACGGCCTGGACGAAGTCCTCGTCGTCGGCCGGGCGGCGCAGCGACAGCCCGAGGCTCTCCAGCCGCCGTGCCAGGCCGGCGGCCCGGGCCGCGTCGTCGCCCTCCGCCGCGCCCAGGCCCTGCAGCGGCGGTCCGGCATAGGCCAGCGGCGCCCACTGCGCGCGTCCCAGCAGGGCGGGGCGGTCGGCCGGGTCGGCGGCCGCCAGCGCCGCGCCCAGCGCGATCCCCGAGTCGTCGCAGCAGGTCGGGATGGACACCCGGGTGAACTGGCCCGACTCGGCGAGGCGGCTGTTGGCGGTGATGTTGAGCGCGCAGCCGCCCGCGTAGCAGAGCGTGGCGTAGCCGGGGAAGCGCCGGCTGACGCCGGTGACCAGACGCGTCAGGTCCCGCTCCACGGCGCTCTGCAAGGTGGCCGCCAGGTCCCGGCAGACCCGGTCGTCGGGCGAGGTGCCGACCGTGGTGGTGCGGCCGTCGGCGGTGCGGATCTCGTCGGGGAAGACCGATCCGAAGGAGTGCACCACGTCCTCGTCCGAGGAGTCGGCCAGGCCCGCGTCCAGGTACCCGCCGCTGCCGGGGTCGTACTCCCACCAGGTGTCGGCGTAGCGCAGCGCCGTGCCGGTCAGCCGGTCCTCGTCGAGCGGCTCGTACAGGTCCGGCGAGGCGCGCCGGGTGGACTGCGGGACGAGCATGGCGCGCAGCACCGGCAGCAGGCGGTCGTCGGTCTCCCCGGTGGCCGTCAGCCCGAGCAGTTTGCCGGTGTCGAACTGGCTGCCGTGCACGCGCCGGGCGAGCGCCTCGTAGACGAGGCCGAAGCGCGGGCCGGTGCGGTTGGTGAACGACATCACCGGGGTGAGCTGGTCTCCGTCGCCCAGGCACACCATGCCGCACTCGGCGTAGTTCCCCGTCCCGTCCAGGGCCAGCACCAGGGCCTTGCGGGCCCCGGAGGTGTAGTACGCGAGGGCGGCGTGCGCGTAGTGGTGGCGCACCGCGGTCAGGGTGATGTCGCCTAACCCCTCGGCCAGCGGCCAGTCCAGGGGTTTGATCACCCGGGTCACCGCGTCGGCGAGGCCCGCGCCGCCGGTGGCCGTCCAGCGGGCGTCGTCGTTGACGAGCTCGACCAGCGCCGGGGGCAGCACCCGGCACATCGGCGTGTACCAGTCGGCCACGGCGACGCGGGTCACCGGGCTGGCCGCCCCCTCCCGCAGCTCCGCCAGCCACTCGGCGGCGGCCTGCGGGAAGCCGCCGTTGCCGCCGCACACATGGCGCAGCCCCAGGCGGCGCTCGGCCTCGATGACGCGGTAGCCGCCCGCGTCGGTGAGCGCGGCACCCGCGTCATGGCCGAAGTGCATTCCGATCGTTGCCATGGAACCAGTCACCCTTCCTCGGCCGGGGCGAAGGTCGCGGGGCCGGGTCGTGGATCGGCGGCCCACCTCGCGCGGGGCGGGCCGGAGCGGGGATCGCCGGGGCCTGGATCAGGACATGGCGGCGAGGCTCTGGGCGTGGTGGCGCTCCAGGAGGCCCTGTACCACCTCGCGCATGTAGGCGCAGTAGCCGGGCGACATCACCTGGATCGAGCCGTTCTCCTCCTCCAGCGCGCCGGCGGAGCCCCCCGAGCAGGTGCCCTGCAGCTCGCAGCCCTGGCAGCCGGGGCCGTTGGTGTAGGCCCGCATGCCGTAGTCCTGGTAGGCGGGGGAGGAGAAGATGCCGCGCCAGTCGTCGATGGTGCCCAGCTTGCGGGCGGTGGCCTTGCAGGCGAAGACGCTGCCGTTGGGCTCGATGGAGAGCTGGCGGCCGACCGCCGGGCAGGTCTTGTAGTCGGCCTGCTCGGCCCACTTGCCCTCGTCGATGATCATCTGGAAGGTCTGGTACCAGTAGCCGCTGAGCTGCACGCCGCGCTCGCGCCCGTAGTCGACGGCGGCCAGCAGCCGCTGCGCCACGTCGTGCGGGCTGTGCCGGTCGAAGAACTCCTTGGCCTGGAACGACACGATCACGTCCAGGGTGTCCAGACCGGCCTCGGCGACGAAGTCGATCAGCGGGGTGCCCCACTTGTCCCAGGTGTACTGCGAGAGCACCGAAGTGATGCTGACCGGGACGCCCGCGGCCTTCATGTCGAGGATCGCCTTGCGGACCACCGCCCACGGGGTGCGCTGCTGCTGCCCGCCGCGGAACTCGCCGGTCTCCGGGACCAGGTAGTCGATGGAGACGGTGGTGTCGACGCGGTGCCGGGCCAGGGCCGCCAGCAGTTCGTCGTCGATACGGGAGCCGTTGCTGGTCAGGTCGTAGGAGAGGGTGACCCCGTCGTGGCGGTCGCCGAAGGTGCGCAGCACGTGCAGGATGGTGCCGCGCGCCAGGGTGGGCTCGCCGCCGAAGAACGACACCGTCAGGTGGCCGCCGCCGTTGGCCTTGCGCAGCTCGATGGCCTCCTTGATGGTCTTCTCGGCCACCTCGCGCGACATGTGCATCGAGGGGTTGCGGGCCTCGTTCGAGCCGTGGTTCCAGTCGCCCCGGGCGAGGGTGGGGCCGGAGTCCTGGCGGGCGGGGGCCGCGTCCTCGCGCGAGCGGCGCAGTTCGACCAGGACCGGACCGGGTTTGACCGACTCGCCGGAGGTGTTGCGCTCCTCGACGCCGCCGTCGAAGTTGTACGCGAAGCAGCCCTGGCAGGAGAAGTTGCAGGCGTTGGTGAGCACGAGCTGGATGGAGGAGTGGAACACGCCGGTGCCGAGCGCGCTCCGCCGGCTCTCCAGCAGGCCGTCGATCTCCCGGGCCTCGTCGTGCCCCGCCTCGACGAGGAACCGGGCCTCGACGAGGTCGCGCAGCGAGTCGTCGCCGACCCGCTCCCGCAGCCGGTCCCAGCTGATGCCCCGGTCCGCCTCCTTGAGGAGTTCGACGATGTCCCGGTCGATCAACCGCGCATTTCCGAAGAGTGAATGAAAGGCCATGGTTTGCTCGTCTCCCTCATAGGAGTCGAGCCGGCCTCCGAACGACGTGAAATCACGATCTCCCGTCGCCCGCAACGTGCGGACATAGCGCGAGGACTGGTACACCGAATTCTGCATGCTGAAGATTTCTCCCTGCGTCTTGCGACTTCCGACGCGGCGGACGGCGCGCTCCGGGCGCGCGGCGTGCGGCACGGCGCCGGTGGAAAGGACCGGGAGCGGGGCCGTTGGACGCGGCCCGGTCTCGCCTCCGGGCCCGGCCCGCCCTGCAGACCGGGGCCCGGCCCGTGAGCGGGGCCCCGGAGAACCTCAGCCCTTAGGCCGACGTACACTCTTCCCGCTGCTCAGCGGGGACCGAGACGACCTCCGCCTGCTTGCGGGCGGGCGTGATGGTCGGGGCGTTGCCCTTGTCCGGCGAGACGAACGCGCACGGACGGGACGACGCGGTGACCGCGGGACGGGCGACCTTCTTGACTTCGGCCATGTGGCCTCCTCAGTAGGTGCGACACACAACGCGCCCCACTGAAGCAGAAGAAAGAGACACCCAAGAAGACTTCAACCGGTCACGCTTGGAAAAGCGCACCGCTCCGCGGGTTTCCCGGCTTAATCGATCTCCCGTCATTCGGTATTTTCCGCTCCCGTCTGCCGATTCACCCGCACGCCCCTCATGATCCGGCGCGACCGGGCGCGCCGCCGGGCACTCCCCCAATACGCGCGCACGCACTGCATTCCGGACATGAACGGGCGGATACGGTGTCCGGGGGCCGGGCCTGCGGGTCCCGCGGGTCTCGCGGGTCTCGCGGGTCTCGCGGGTCGTCCACGGCGGGGAAGCCGACGGCCGTACGCGCGTTCGCGGCGGGGGAGCCGACGGCCGTACGCGCGTTCGCGGAGCAGAAGCCGACGGCCGTACACGCGCCCGCGGCGGGGAAGCCGCGGGCGTACGCGCGTTCACGGCGTCCGGCCCGGCCGAATCGCCGACACGGCCGAATCGCCGGCACGGCGGAGCCGGACCGGGGCGCCGCCCGCGCGAACGGCCCGGCGTTGCGTCGCTGCGATCCGGATCGCCTTGCCCGGTCGGTGAGTCCGTCCGCGAAGCGCTCACCGCCCGGGCTCCGGGCCGTCTCCGCGAAGGTGCGGCAGCCGGAGCCCGGGCGATCGGCGGCACCGGGCAGGGCGCGCATCCGGCCGGGCGTGAAGCGGCGGGCTCCGCGTGGCGGAACCCGCCCCGCGGCCCTCTCCCCTCGCGGAGCCCGGCCGGGCCGGGGGCACGGGGCTCCGAGGAGCGCGGGGAGGCACCGCGGTGCCGCTCTCCCGGACCGGAGGTTCACCGGTGGCGTCCGGTCGCGGCGAACGTTCTCGGCCGAAGGTGTCCCGCAACGGCGCCCCCGCGCCACGGACGACCTGTCTCCCGCCGGCACCCGTCCGTCCGGTTCCCCCGGCCGGGAGGCAGGCGCCGTCCCGCGTTTCCCCTGGAGAAAGGGGGTCCTTCTCTTCCCGCCGGCGGAACGATCACCCCCATTTCCCCGGACGGCCGGCCGCGCCCTCCCCGGCGCCTCGCTGCACGGATCCGGCCATCCGTGAAGGGCCCTTGTGGCGCCTGTTCGGGCGTGATTAAGCTCCCGGTCGTTTCACCTCCCCCACACTTCCCGCACGGTTTCGCCAAATCGGTGAGGTGCTCCGTGGAACGGCCAGTGTCGACCGCACGACCGTCCCACCACCGGGCGGGATCACGTGACTTCCGGCTCCTGTGGGGGGCCAGCGCCGCCGACGGGGTCGGCAGCCAGGCCTCCGGCGCCGTGCTCCCCCTGCTCCTCCTGGGACTGGGCCACTCGGCCCAGGCCGTCGGCCTGGTCGCCGGTGTCTCCACCGCCGTCGGGCTCCTCCTCGGCCCGCTCGTCGCCGTCCCCGCCGACCGGGGCGCGCGCAAGCGCGTGATGCTCGCCTCCGCGTCCGTCTCCGCGCTCGCCATGGGCTGCGTGGCCCTGGCCCTGGCCACCGGCAGGCCGCCCCTGGGGCTGATCCTCGCCGCCCTCCTGGTCGAGCGGTTGGCGACCGCCTGCTTCGAGGCGGCGGGGCGCGGGACGGTCGCGCTGATCTGCCCGGGGCCCGAGCAGCCCCGGGCGATCGCCCGGCTCACCGCCGCCGACCAGGGCGCGCTGGTCGTCGGCCCGGCGCTGGGCGGTCTCCTCTACCAGGCCGCCCGCGCGCTTCCGTTCCTCGCCGACGCCCTCTCCTACGTCGTCAGCGCCCTGTGCGTGCGGGCCATGCGCGCGGACCTCGGCGCGCCGGCGCCGCGGGAGCGCGGCGAGGGACTGCTGCGGGAGGGCGCGGCCGGGCTGCGGCTGGTGCGTTCCTCCCCGCTGCTGCGGCTGGTCCTGGTGTGGAGCGCCACCGTCAACGTCGTCGTGGTGGCGCTGTACTACGGAGCCGTCTTCACCCTCCAGCGCGCCGGCCACGGCGGCGCCGTGCTGGGTGTGGTCCTGGCCTTCTCGGGCGCCGCCGGCCTGGCCGGGGCGCTGGCCGCACCCCGGGTGGCGAAACGTTTCGGCGGCTCGCGGGTCGTGACCGGCGTGACCTGGCTGCTCGTCCCCCTCGCCGTCGCGCTCGCCACCGTCACGGGAGCGTGGGCGTACGGGCTGCTGTTCGCTCTGGTGTGCCTGCTGATGCCGCTCGCCTCCGTGGTGCTCCAGGCCCGGGCCCTGCAGACCACCGCGCCCGCGCTCCAGGCCCGCACCGGTGCGGTCCTGGCCACCGCGGCCACGGGTGCCGCCGCCCTGGCCCCCGTCCTCGCCGGCGCCCTCGCCGACCGGGTCTCCACCGCCGCGCCCGCGGCCGTCTGCGGTGCGGCCCTGGCCGTCCTCGCGGTCCACACCTCCCGGCGCCCGGTGCGCGGTGCCCTCGCGGCGGGGGCGGCCGGATGACCGGCGGCTACCAGGTGTACCGGGCCGCCCTGCCGGAGGTGTGCGCCGCCGACCCGGCCAAGATGGTCTTCACCGCCGACGCCGATGGCCGTTGCGAGGTGTTCACCTGGGACGCCGCCGCCCGCCGCGCCCGGCAGGTCACCCGGCGCCCCCGGGGCACCCTGCACGGCGCCATCGACCGGGACGCGCACGTGTGGTGGTTCGACGAGGACGAACACGGTTCGGGACACTGGCGGTTCCAGCCCTTCACCGGCGGCCCCGACCGGCCCGGGCTGACGGACGTCCCGCCCGGGCTCCCCCGGGGCCTCGCGGTGAGCGACCGCGCCACCGTCGCCGTCGCGCTCGGGGACGGGCACGCCACCACCGTCCACGTGGGCCCGCGCGGCGGCGCGGCCCGCACGGTGGCCCGGACCGACGGCCACGCCACGCTCACCGGCATCACGCCCGGGGGCCGGCTGCTCGCCCTCGCCGGTGCCGGCGCCGTCACCGTCCTCACCGGCGAGGGAGCCGTACGGGCCGTCCTGCCCGACGGCGGCGACACCGGCCGGCTGTGGTCCCTGGGCTTCTCCCCCGCCGGCGACGACGGGGAACTCCTCCTCGTGCGCGAGTGCGAGGACCGCTACGTCCTGGCGACCTGGCGGCCCGGCACCGGACTGAGCACCCACGAGTGGTGCGCCTTCGACACCGAGATCACCGCCCGCTGGGACGGGGACGGCCGCTCCGTCCTGGTGCGCCAGGACCGCCACGGGCGCTCCGCCCTGCACCGCGCCGACCTCGCCGCACGCACCCTCGTCCCCGTCCCGACCCCGCCGGGCACCCTCCTGGACGCGGCCACCCGGCCCGGGGGCGACCTCCACTACCTCTGGACGGCCACCGGCCACCCGCCCCGGCTGCGCTCCACGCGCGGCACCGCCCTGCCCGTGCTGCCCACCGTCGCCGGCCGGGTCCCCGGCACCCACCGGGACGTGTGGACACCCGGACCGGACGGGCCCGTGCACACCCTGCTCAGCCTGCCCGACGCACCGCGCGGCCCGCTCCCCGCGGTGTTCCTGGTGCACGGCGGGCCCGCCGACCACGACCGCGACGCCTACGACGGCGTCGTGCACTCCCTGGTCGCCTCCGGTTTCGCCGTCGTCCGCGTCAACTACCGCGGCTCCACCGGGTACGGGCCGCGCTGGCGGCGCGCCTTCGGCCGGGGAGTGGGCCTCACCCAGGTCGAGGACCTGGCCTCGGTCCGGGCCGACCTCGTCGCCCGCGGGCTGATCCGCGCGGACGCCGTGGGGCTGTGGGGCACCTCCTGGGGCGGCTACCTCGTCCTGCTCGCCCTCGGCACCCGCCCCGGCCTGTGGCAGGCGGGGGTCGCGGTCAAACCGGTCGCCGACTGCGCGGCCGCCCACCGCACCACCACCCCGGCCCTGCGCGCCCTGGACGAGCGGCTGTTCGGCGGCACGCCCGACGAGGTCCCCGAGCGGTACGCGCGCAGCTCACCGATCCACTACGCCGCCGCGGTCCGCGCCCCGCTGCTGGTGGCCGCCGCCACCCACGACGCCAAATGTCCCCCCGGCCAGGTCCGCGGCTACCTCGCCGCGCTGCGCGCCGCCGGGGTCCGGCACGAATCGCTGTGGCTCGACTCCGGCCACGACGGCTACGACGGCCACGACCACGTCACCGTGCTGCGCCGGGCCGTGGTCTTCCTCGACCGGGAACTGCGCGGCCCGGCACGCCGCCCCCAGACGCCCCGCTCCGCCCGGAGCGGGGAGCACCGCACCGCCGAACGCACCACGGAGAGGAGAAGGCCCCATGCAGAAGGACATCATCCACAACGACCCGCTCGCGGGTGACGAGGAGAACCGCAAGCCGAGCGTCGGCATCACGGTCACCGTCCCGTTCCGCAACGCCGAGGACACGGACGAGGACTGATCCCCGCCGGCCGGCCCGGTGATGCACCGCCGGGCCGGCCGGTCCCCCATCCCCGAGGAGCCGACATGCGTGTCCTGCTGGTCAACATGCCCTGGTCGCCCATCGACCTCCCGTCCCTCGCGCTGGGAATCCTCAAACGGAGCGTGGACGAGCGTGTGCCCGGCGCCGAGGCCGAGGTCCTGCACGCCAATCTCGAATTCACCGACTGGATCACCGCGCGTACCGAGTTCACCGGCGACGACTACGAGTACTACGCCCTGTCGTCCTACTTCATGGGCTGCGGCGACTGGGTGTTCTCCTCCGCCCTCCACGACGACCCGCACTGGCGCGAGGAGGAGTTCACCGCGGTGATGCGCGGGAAACTCAAGAAGTCGCGCATGGCCATGACGCGTGCGCTGCACCGGGTGGTCCCGGAGTTCGTCGACGAGATCGCGCGGCGGATCGTCGCGCAGGCGCCCGACGTCGTCGGGTTCACCTCCACCTTCCAGCAGAACACCGCGGCGCTCGCCGCCGCCCGGCACGTCAAGCGGCTCGCCCCGCACATCGTCACCGTCATGGGCGGGGCCAACTGCGACGGGGCGCAGGGCGCCGCCGTGCACCGCAACTTCCCCTTCGTCGACCACGTCGTGCGGGGAGAGGGCGAGGCCGCCTTCCCGCAGCTGCTCACCGCGCTCGCCGACGGCTCGGACCTCCGCGAAGTGCCCGGCCTGTGCCACCGGGGCCCCGGCGGGGAGAGCCGCGCCAACCCCATGGCCGCCCGCCCGCTGCCGCCCGCCGCGATCCTGCCGCCCGACTACAGCGGCTACTTCGAGCGCCTGGCCGCCTCCGTCGCCCGCAACTGGGTCGAGCCCAAACTGGTCGTCGAGGGCGCCCGCGGCTGCTGGTGGGGCGAGAAGCACCACTGCACCTTCTGCGGGCTCAACGGCTCGTTCATGGAGTTCCGTTCCAAGAGCCCGGACACCTTCTACGAGGAGATCGTCGAACTGGCGCGCCGCCACCGGGTCCTGGACATGTACGTCGTCGACAACATCCTCGACATGGGCTATCTGACGACCGTGCTGCCCCGGATCATCGACAGCGGGTACGACCTGCGGCTGCACATCGAGATCAAGGCCAACATGCGCCGCGCCCAGCTCCGTACCCTCGCCGAGGCGGGGATGATCTACGTCCAGCCCGGTATCGAATCGCTCAACCACCGGGTCCTGGACCTGATGGACAAGGGCGTCAGCGGCTGCCAGAACGTGCGGATGCTCCGCGACGGCGCCGAGACCGGCCTGTCCGTCGCCTGGAACTACCTCCACGGCTTCCCCGGCGAGAGGGCCCAGGACTACGAACCGGTGATCGCCCAGATACCGGCGCTGGAACACCTCGACCCGCCGGTCGACCTGTCGGCCCGGATCGCCATCGAGCGCTTCAGCCCGTACTTCGAGCGGCCCGAACTCGGCTTCACCGGCCTGCGGCCCGAGGAGCACTACCGCTTCACCTACGACCTGCCGGAGGAGGAGCTGTACGACCTCGCGTACGTCTTCGAGGCACCGGAGCGAGGCATCGGCGAGCCGACCGTCACCGCGCTCAACGACGCGCTGGCCGCCTGGAAGAAGCACCACGCCGACGCCCGGCTGACCCATGCCGACCTGAGCGACCGGATCGTCCTGGTCTCCCGGCGCCGCGCCTTCGACTGGCGGACGATGGAGCTCACCGACCCCTTCGAGCAGGCCGCCTTCCGCCTCCTCGACCAGCCGCACACCACTGCCGCCCTCACCCGCAAGGCCGCGCGCAAGGCGCCCGGGGCCGCCCGTGACGAGGCCGGCGTGCAGCGGCTCCTGGACTCCTGGACCGCTCTCGGGCTGGTCTTCACCGACGGCGGGCAGTACGTCCACATCGCCCCGGCCGCCGTCAACGAGGACCTGCTGCGGCTGGACTTCATGCGCCACGCCCACGCGGCGGAGCCCGCGCCCGCCGAGCCCGCCGCCGAGCCCGTCCGCGCATGACCGCGTCCCGAGGAGGAGCACATCCATGAGCACCACCCTGAGCCCGCCCGCCGTCCTCGCCTGGCGCGACTACGACCCCGCCGCCTGCGAGCTGCCCGGCATGTTCCTGGGCGAACTCGCCCTGTCCGGCCCGCTGGAGGGCGAGAGCGAACGGCTCTGGCGGCTCGGTGCCCGGCGCGTACGGCTGCCCGGGACCGTCGACCTCGCGGGCGGCACGGGCCCCGGGCGGGCCGCCGGGGTGGTGGCCGCGCTGAGCCTGGTGCGGGACCTGACCGCGCGGGCCGTCCTGGTCGAGTGGGACCTCCGCCTCGACCCGGCGGCGGCCGCGGACGACTGGCAGGTCCTCAGCCACCTGCAGCCGCCCCGGCGCGTCGAGGGCCTCGCCGGGTCCGGCGAGGCCCTGCGCGCCTGGCGGCGGGGGCACTACCTGTGCAAGTGCCTGTGGCGCAAGGGGCCCGGCTTCGTGCAGATCCGGGACCGCCGCTGGGGGGAGCTGCGCCGCTTCACCGCCGACGAACCGGAGTACGAGCGCACGATCGAGCGCCTGGCGTACGGGGCGCCGGCGGACTCCGTGCCGGCCGCCGTCCTGGAGGACTTCCGCGGCGAGAAACTCGTCCTCGACGTCGGTCCGCTCGCCTGGTGGGTGCCGTACCGGATCAGCCGCTGGCTCCAGGAGTCGATGACCATCTGACGCCGCGTCCCGGCCGCTCGCACGGCCGAAGTCCGGGCGGGCCCCTCGACCGGGTGCCCGGCCCCGGGGCCCGGAGGTGCGCGGGAGCACCCCGGGCCCTCCCGCTCACCGGGGCGGCGGCGCGGTGCGGCGGCGCGGGCGGCCCACGGGACGGGCGCGGGTCAGGACCGGACGATCCGGCGCACGTTGTCCACGGAGCCGCAGCCGGACTTCAGCTGGCGCTCACGCTCCTCCAGGAAGGCCGCGCCCAGCTCCTCCCGCCGCCGCATCGCCACGTTCTCCCGCGCTCCGTTGAGGATGGTGCGCTCCTCCTCGTCGGCGTGGTGGGTGACGGCCTCCACGAGCGCCTCCAGCTTCGAGTCCCACTCCTCGGAGCCGATCTCCTCCACCTCCAGGAGGTCCAGGAGGGCCTGGTTGCCCTCGTCGTGCTCGTGCTCGCCGTGCTCGACCTCTTCGTCGTCGATGTTCTTGTACCGCTTGAGGGCGGGGTAGACCTCGGACTCCTCGGCCAGCGCGTGCGCGATCAGCAGGTCCGCGAACTCCCGCAGCGCGGCCGCCCGGTCGGCTTCGACGCTTCGCATCTGGCGGAAGAGGTCCTCCATCCGCCGGTGGTCCTGGAGAATGAGCTCGACGACGTCTCGGGTCTCGGCCATGGAACAGATGCGCCTTTCGTACGAGGGGATCGGGCCCCTTCCGCTTACCCCCTTCCCGCCGTTTCGAGCGCTTCCCGTCCCGCCGATTCGAGCGCTCCCGGCCTCATGGCCACCGCCGTCGGCGAGTTCCGGTCAGGAGCGCCTCATGGCCGCCGCCGTCGGCGAGTTCCGGTCAGGAGCGCCTCATGGCCGCCGCCGTCGGTGGGTTCCGGTCAGGAGCGGCCTCGGGCGGAGGCCCATGCGGCGTTCCCCGCGGCCACGGACGCGCCGCCCGCTCCGGGCCGGAGGCGGGCGGCGCGCGGGCCGCCGCCGGTCGCCGCGGCCGTGGAACCCGGGCCGTCCGTGCACCGCGGCCGCGGGCGGGGCCGCTCCACGTGCGGTGGGGACGGACGTCCCGGCGGACGGCCGGGCCGGCTGCCGCCCCGGGCGCACGGTCCTCCTTGGCGAGGAGGGGGACGGTTCGGCGTTCCGGTCCGAACCACATGGCGCGCCGGGCCGGGCGGCACGACAGCACGGTTTCCGAAGGGCTGTCCGGGGCGCCGCACCCGCCCGGCGCGCCCGTGCCCGGCGTGCCCGGCGGCCCCGCGCCCTTGCGCACGACGATCCCCTCGTCCCCGAAGGGCGGGCGCACCAGGGCGGACGGGCGGGGGCACCGGCGCACCGCCGTCCCGGCGGCATCGGCTCCGGGCGGCGGCGGACCGCGCCTCCGGCCGTGTGGACGGACGGGCCGGCGCTCTGCCGCGGACCACGTCGCGCTGTCTCGTACTCGCCCCTCGCCGCGGCCGTCGCGGGGCGAGTCGTGCGCGGGGCCTTTACGGGCCCGGCCACAGGCGGTAAGCAGCTGGACAACGTTGTCAGACACGGGCGGAGGACCATGCCGACTCCAGATCCGCGCGCAATGCGAAAAGTCCTGCTGCTGTTGATCACCGTACTGGGCGTCCTGGCCGCCGCGGTGTCGCCGGCACCGGCGGCCGATGCGGCCGGACGGCAGGCGGGACAGGACAGAAGATGGCCGGTCACCCGGCCCGGCACCGCACCGGAGGACCGGCTGACGGCCACGGTCGACCTCGACGGCTCCGACGGCACCCTCTCCCTCTCGGTGCGCCGCGGCTCCGTCACGCTCCTCCAGCCCGCTCCCCTGGGCATCGTGACCGAGGCGGCCGACCTGACGTCCGGGCTGCGGCCGGCCGGGAGCCTGACCCGGCAGGTCACCGAGCACTACAGGACCACCACCGGCAAACAGCGCGAGCGCTCGGCACGGATGACGCAGACCACCCTGTCCTTCACCGGCGAGGGGGGCGCCCGGCTCGACGTCGTGGTGCGGGTCGCGCAGGACGGCGTCGCCTACCGCTACGTCCTGCCGGAGCGCCGGGAGGTGGCCGTCCTGCGGGAGGCGTCGGCCTTCCGGCTCCCGGACTCCTCGCGCGCCTGGCTCAAGCGGTACACCGTCAACTACGAACGGCCCCACACGGAGACCACCGCCGCGGGGGCCGAGTCCGGTGAGTACGGCTATCCCTCGCTCTTCGAGGTCGGTGACGACCTCGTCCTGCTCACGGAGTCGGACGTCGACGGGCGTTACGCCGGCAGCCGCCTGGCGCACCGGGAGGGGAGCGCCTCGTACGGCGTCGAACTCGCCGACCCGCGGATCACCGCGCCCGGCCCCCTCGCGACGCCGTGGCGCACGGCGATCATCGGTGATCCGGCCACGGTCGCCGAGTCGACCCTCGTCGACGATCTGGCTCCCCGCTCCCGTATCGGCGACACCTCGTGGATCCGCCCGGGCCGCGTCGCCTGGTCCTGGCTGGCCGGATTCGCGGCTGCCCAGCGCGACCTGGACACGCAGAAGCGCTTCGTCGACTACAGCGCCGCCCACGGCTGGGAGTACACGCTGGTCGACGACGGCTGGAAGACCACCGACTGGATGCCCCGGCTCATCGAGTACGCCCAGCGCCGCGGCGTGAAGATCCTGCTGTGGATGCACTGGACCGATCTCGACACCGCCGCCGAGCGCGAGGAGACCCTGTCCCGGGTCCGGGGGTGGGGTGCCGCCGGGCTGAAGATCGACTTCATGGACTCCGACTCCCAGGCGCGCCTGCGCTGGTACGACGAGGTCCTCCGGGCCACCGCCGAGCACCGGCTGCTCGTCAACTTCCACGGCTCGACCCTTCCGCACGGCATCCAGCGCACCTGGCCGCACGTGATGACGATGGAAGCGGTCTACGGGGCCGAACAGGGCGACGTGGCGCGTGAGGACATCGCCACGTTGCCGTACACGCGCAATGTCGTCGGCTCCATGGACTACACCCCCATGGGCCTGCAGTTCGGGCGGCGCAACCTCACCGACGCCGCCGAACTCGCGCTGTCCGTGGTCTACGAGTCGGGCCTCCAGCACTACGCCGGCTCGGTCGAGACCTACCGGGAACGACCGCAGCTGGAACGTTTCCTGGAGCAGGTGCCCACCGTCTGGGACGAGACGCGCCTGCTGTCCGGCGGTCCCGGGGACGGGGCGGCGTTCGCGCGGCGGCACGCGGACCGCTGGTTCCTGGGCGGGGTCTTCGCCGACGGCCCGGCCACGCGGCGGATCGCCCTGGACTTCCTTCCGGAAGGGCGCTGGCGGGTGGAGACCGTCCGCGACGGGCAGGACGGGCTCGTCCGTGACAGCCGGGTCGCCCGCCGCGGGGACGTGCTCGAGATCCCGGTGGCCGAGGGCGGCGGGTTCGCCGGGCTCGTCTGCCGGGACGGGCCGGGACGCACGACGTGCGACGAGCCGGTGCGGCGCCTCCCGCTGACCGTCCTGACGGCGCGTGCGGACAGGTCCCAGGCCGACCCCGGCACCGTGGTGGAGGTCGACGCCCGCTACCTCGTCGAGGAGTTCGGTCCCGTCGAGGACGTCACGCTGGGGGTGACCGTGCCGAAGGGGTGGACGGTCGACGGGGCGGGTGCCGAGGCGGGCGAACTGCCGACGGGACGGCCGCTCGGCACGCGCTGGCGGGTGCGGATCCCGCAGGACGCGGCCCACGGGTACGGCGACGTCGTGGTGAGCGCCCGGTACGCCGTCCCCGGCGCCGCGGCCACCGCGCCGCGCCTGCGCTCGGACAGGACGCTGCGCGTCTTCGTGTCGCCGCCGGGTGTGGACTACGTCAGCGACCTGGCCTTCGCCGCCGAACGCAACGGCTGGGGTCCGGTGGAGCGCGACACGTCGAACGGCGAGAGCGGCCGCGGTGACGGAGGGCCGCTGCGCATCCGCGGAACCGCGTACGACAGGGGCCTCGGGGTGCACGCCGAGTCCGAGGTCTCGCTCGACGTCTCCGGCGGGTACGAGAGGTTCACCGCGCGGGTGGGCGTCGACGACGAGGCCGGCGGGGCGGGCACGGTCGCCTTCGAGGTGATCGGCGACGGGCGGACGCTGGCCCGCACCGACGTGCTGACCGGTTCCGGCCCCGCCGTGGCCCTGGACGTGGACGTCACCGGCGTGCGACGGCTCACGCTGCGCGTCTCCGACGGCGGCGACGGCGTCGACTTCGACCACGCGGACTGGGGCGACGCCCTTTTGCGCACGGCGGACTGAGGACCGGTCCGGGGCCGGGAGCCGCCGTGGCGCGGTTCACATCCCGCGCGGAAAGAGAACCTCTTAGTTTATGGTTCAACTGTGCGCGGGTGCGGAGGGGACAGTGCCCCCGGGCCCCACCCCTCGCCCGTGGGGAAGATCGCTCGGCTGAAACTCCACGGAGCCGCTGGCCGCGAGGCGACCGCCCTCCGCACCCGCCCCCGACCGCCCCGGCCGGCCCTCCCCCGAGCCGGTCGGGGCTTCCGCGTCCGCGGCGGCTTCGCCGGGAGCGGGCCGGCGGCGCCTCACTCCCCCGCCCGGCGTCCTGCGCGTGCGCCGGGCACGCCCGTCACGCGGGAGCCGGCTCGTACGTCCAGCGCAGCAGCGCGCCGAGGCCTCCCGTCGGAAGGTCCGGGCCCTCCTCGTCCGAGGGAGGAACGATCAGTACGTCGGCGGCCGTGACCGCCGCCACCCGGAGCAACGCGTCGTCGGCCCGCACCGGGACCGGGTCGCTCCCGCCCAGGGTCTGCACCTCGGCGCGGCGCACCGCCACCTGTTCGGGCTCGTCGCCCACCCATGTCTCACGGGTCAGCTCCGGCCCGTCGGGCCGGACGAGCAGCGTCTCGATGCGGTGCTCCCGAGCGGCCTCCACCAGGGCCGGGAGTCCCTCCACCGCGTCCGTCGGCCGGTCGGTTCCCACCCGTCCGGCGCGGAAGCGGTCGAGGACCTCCTCGACGCGGCGGCGCCTGTGCTGCCGCCGGGCCTCCTCGATGGCCTCCTCCAGCGCGGAGGACTCGGAACCGGCGGCGCGGCCGCCGTGCTCCGTCTCGACCGTGACCTCGCGGACGGCCTCGGGGAGCCTCTCGTGCACGGCGGGCCGTTCCCGGGGGTCACCCACCAGGACGACCAGGTCGGCTCCGGACTCCTCGTACGCCGAGGCGAGCGCTTCGGCGATCTCGCCGGCGTTGCGCTCCCAGGTGTTCTCGACCTTGAGCTGGAAGTGCCGCTCGTTCCACTGGGCCGAGCCCGTACGGTGAACCGGATGCCGTTCCCCCTCGACGTGCCCGGCGTCCTGCGGGCCGGCCGCGCCGCGGAGCTGGAAGTCGGCGCCGGTCCGGTCGATGTACGCCACGAGGCAGACGGGGTCCTGGCCGGACAGTTCCAGCAGAGGCGTCAGACGGGGCAGCGGAGCCCAGGAGGCGATCTGGCCCTGCGGCGGCCGGGAGAGACGGTGGCTGAGCACCACTTCCCCTCCGGTGGCGAAGAAGACCCGGCCGGCGGGGTCCTCCGCGGGCGTGACGGCCGTCAGGGCGACGCGCAACGCCTCGACGGTCGCCGCGTCGGCGCCTTCCTCCTCCAGCGTCCGGCAGACCTGCCGTACGGACAGCTCGCGCTGCTTGGCCCCCGTCTCGTCGTTGTGAGCGGGATCGAAATACACGGTCGCCCACGGTCCGCGTCGATCGAAGAGCGGCTGCAGGAATGACAGGTGCATGCTTTCTCCTGTTTCTTCCCTCTTCCTGGGATTCGTCCCCCGTGGCGGGCCGAGTGCCCGGCGTGCGGCGCCGGACACGCGGCGGACGCCACCGAATCGGAACCGCGCCCTCCGCCGGTACGCACGACCGCCCGGGGACCCCCGGACGGTCCGGTCGGGTCCTGGGGCGCCGTCAAGTCCGGGGGCGCAAACAGGTCCGGGGGCGCCGACGGGTCCGGGGGCGCGAACAGCTCCGGGGGCGCCGTCGGGCCCGGGGCGCGAAGGCGACCACCGGGTCCGCCCGCGGCGACCGCGGGCGGTTCCGCCGACGGTCCTCCGCGCGCCGCCACCCCGCCTCACCCCGGCCCGCCCGGGAAACGGCACCCGCCCTCACGAGCCCGGCGACACCGCCGGCACCGGCTGCCGCCCCGTCCCCTCCCGTCCCGCAGCGGCGGGAGCACGGGACGCACGCGCGGTGCGCGCCGCACGGTCCCGTCGGCGGGGGGCACTGCGCTCAGGGGCGAGGACGCAGGGTCCCGTTCCCCGGGGGAGGGGACCCGCCGATGCTGGTGATCAGTTCGGTGCACAGGTCGCGGAGCTTGACGTTGCGGCGCTGGGAGGCTCTGCGCAGAAGGTCGAAGGCTTCGTGGGCGGGGCAGCGCTGCTGGCCCATGATGACGCCGATGGCCTGGTCGATGACGCTGCGGGACTCCATCGCCGTCTGCAGGTCGGCGGCGTACTGCCGGGTGTCGGCGATGCGCTGGGCCACGGCGACGGCACCGGTGGCCTGGGCGGCCAGCATGCGCAGGCTGTCGAGATCGACGTGGGCGAAGCCGTGCGGTTCGGGGAAGTACAGGTTGAGCGCGCCGGCGGTGTGGGTGTGGGCGGCGATCGGCAGCGACACGGAGGAGTGCGTCCCGAAGGAGGCGGCGTAGGCCGGGTAGGACCCCCAGCGCTGCTCGGCCAGCATGTCGCAGACCATGACTTCCTCGCCCTTGCGCAGCGCCTGGAGGCAGGGGCCGTCGTCCTGCCCGTACTGCGCTTCGTCGAGGTCGCAGGCGTTGGCTCCGGCGCTGGCCACGGTCAGCGGCCGGTGCTGCCGCTCCAGGGTGATGCCCGCCCCGTGCGCGGTCGGCGTCAGCGTCAGCGCGCTCTCCGTGAGGGCGTGCAGGAACTGTTCGAGGGATTCGGTGCTCAGGAGCAGGGAGGTCACGTCCGGCAGGCCGGGCGACGGGTCGGTCACGAGGGGACTTCCTTCCGGGCGGTGAGGCCCGGGGCATCGGATGTGCCGCCGGGGAGGCCGGACTCCGGACGGAGGCGTGTCCCCGGCGGGGCCGGCGGCCCGCGTCCCGAGGGTCACGGAGGTGACGGCCGCTCCTGCCACTATGCGCCCTGCCCGGCCCGCCGGTCACCCCTCCGCGCCCGTGCGCGCGGTCTCCGGCCGGCGCGCGTCTGCGCCGGCCCGTGCCCGGTCTCCCCGCCGGCCGTCGCCCGGACCGGTCCGCCCACCCCTTGTGAACGGGGTGAGGGAGCGGCCCGGTCGCGGGGACCGGCGAGGCGTCAGCCGGTGGAACGGGGCTGAGCGGGATTCTCGGGCGCCCCGTGGGAGGGCGGATTCATCGCCGGTCCCGACGTGACGGGCGAGACCGCGGAGCCGGTGTCGGCCGCAGGCGCGTGCTCGGGAGCGGGCGCGAGGGGCGAACCACCCGACGGCTCCGCTCCCTCCCGCAGTTCCTCGAGCCGGGTCCGGAGCACCTGCAGGACGGGAAGCCGGTTGCCGTGCGCCTCCTCGTAGGCGAGCACCGCGCGCAGCCCCGCCTCGTCGAGCGTCCGGACGCGGTGCTGGAGACTGCCCAGCGGAAGATGGTCGTAGTCCGGCAACGGCAGCGCCTGGTGCTGGGGCGCCTTCGCCTCCGTCTTCTCCTCGGACATGCGGACGTCCTTTCTACGTCGCCCCTGCCGGCACGGGCGGACCGTCCGGGCCGGCGGGTGAGTGGAGGGTCGGCCCGCGATCCGACGGGGGCCGGCCGGCTCGTGGAACGGCCTACGGCGACCCGCACCGCCCCTGGGCACCCTCCGGGTAACAACAACGAGGCAAGTCCCGCGTCCCAGCCCGCCCAAACCTCCCTCCGGTCCCCTTTCGCGCTTTCACGGCAGGGCCCTGCCCCTGGGGGCAGGGCCCTGCCCCTGGTGAGCGGGCCGATGACCGCCCGCGCGCGGGAGGAGCGCCGGTGGACCGGCGATCTCGCCGCACGGGGTGAGGAGGCGTGCCGCCGCTTCGCGCCGGCGGCTCCCGGTCAACGGCCGGGGGCGGCCTTGCGGGGAAGGGGCCCGACACCGGCGCGGCGGCCGGGGCGGAGGGCGGCGTGACGCTGCCCGGGGCCGAGGCCGCCGCGGGCGGCGAGGGCGTCGGCGACGGCACCGGCGACGAAGGCGTAGACGGTCTTGTGCAGGACGTCCACGACGAGTTCCTTGCGGGGCCAGGTCTGGGGCGGGGCGCCGACACCGGTCGCGTTCTCGAGGATCTGGTCGCTGGTGAGGCGGACGACGGTGAACTTGGCGGAGGCGACCGGCCCGCGCAGCCCGGCCTGGGCCATGACCGACCGCAGTACGCCGAGGAGGGCGGCCTGGCCGTAGTGCATGGCCCAGTTGACCGGCAGCGGCTGTCTGCCGGGGCGTTCGGGCAGGCCGGTCAGCCGCTGGAGGACCCGGGCGGGCACATGGGAGTCGGGCCGGCCCGTGACGGCCTGCTCGATCTTCTCCCCGAGGGTCATCGCGAGGCCCCCGGCCGTACCGGCGGCCAGTCCCTGCCACAACGCGCGCCTGATCATGCCCGGCGAGTACCCGCTGTCGGCGTTTCACTCGCCCAGCCGGGGCGGGTGGCCCGGCCGGTGGCCGTCCGTGGCGGACCGGCCGGGGGCCGCAGGCGGACGCGCTCGGCCCGGCCGCGGCCCGGAGGGGAGGACCGGGAAGGCCGTGTCCGGGTGGGCGGGCCGTCCGCCGGTCATGGCGTGCGCCGGGGCGGCGGGGACGCTGTCGGCACCGCCGTGCGGACGGGCTCGGAGCAGCGGTCCGTCCGGGGGCCGTCGGCGGCGCGGCGAGGTGGCCGGGACCGCTCCCGGTCCGCGTCGGACGGGGTGAGAGGATGGCCGGTATGGACATCCGCCGCAGGAACAACGTGACAGTGACCGGCCCGGCCGACGCACCGGTGGTGGTCTTGGCCCACGGGTTCGGCTGCGACCAGAACATGTGGCGCCTGGTCGTGCCGGCGCTGGCGGAGCGGTACCGGGTGGTGCTGTTCGACTACGTCGGCTCGGGCGGATCCGACCTGTCCGCGTGGAGCGAGGAACGGTACTCCTCGCTCCACGGCTACGCCCGGGACGTCGTCGAGGTCTGCGAGGAGCTGGACCTCCGGCAGGCGGTGTTCGTGGGGCACTCGGTCAGCGCCATGGTCGGGGTGCTGGCCGCGGAGGCCGCGCCGGAGCGGATCGGGGCGCTGGTGATGGTGGCCCCCTCGCCCTGCTACATCGACGACGACGGCTACCGCGGAGGCTTCACCGCGGAGGACATCGACGAGCTGCTGGCCTCCCTGGAGGCGAACTACCTGGGCTGGTCGTCCGCCATGGCCCCGGTGATCATGGGCAATCCGGAGCGGCCGGAGCTGGGCCAGGAGCTGACCAACAGCTTCTGCGCCACCGACCCCGACATCGCCCGCGTCTTCGCCCGCACCACCTTCCTGACCGACAGCCGCGCGGACCTGAAGAGCGTGACCGTGCCGACCCTGGTGCTGGAGTGCTCCCAGGACGCCATCGCACCCCGCGAGGTCGGCGCCTACGTCCACGCCGCGATTCCCTCCTCCCGCCTGGTCACCCTCGACGCCACCGGGCACTGCCCGCAGCTGAGCGCGCCGGAGGCCACCACCGAGGCGATCCTCGCCTTCCTGGACTCACGGCGGTGATGTGCCGCACGGGCGGCGTGCCGGAGCCGGCCGACACCGGGGACGAGGCAAGCACGAACGCCGCCTTCACCGCGTTGCTGGAGGACAGCGCGGAAGACCTGTACGAATCGGCACCCTGCGGTTACCTGTCCACGATGATGGACGGCACCATCGCCAAGATCAACACGACGTTGCTGAACTGGCTCGGCCTCGAGCGCGAGAGCACGGTGGGCCGCAAGCGCTTCCCCGATCTGCTGACCGTCGGCGGCAAGCTGTACCACGAGACGCACTTCGCGCCGCTGCTCCGCATGCAGGGCGAGCTGCGCGGCATCGCCCTGGAGATGAAGGTCCGAAGCGGCGGCCGGCTGCCGGTGCTGGTCTCCTCCGTGGTCAAGCACAGCACGGAGGGCGAGCCGCTGCTGATCCGCACCACCGTCTTCGACGCCTCCGACCGGCGCGCCTACGAGGAGGAGCTCCTGCGCCGCCGTCAGGAGGCCGAGCAGGCACGCGCCGAGGCCGAGCGGGCGCGCCTGGAGGCGGAGGAGGCCCGCCGGCAGGCCGAGACCGACCGGGCCCGGCTGGCCGACGCGCTCGCCGTGCTGCAGCAGTCCCTCGTGCCCACGTCGCTGCCCGCCGTGCCGGGGCTGGAGACGGCCGTCCACTACCACACGGCCTCTCCCGACCGGCTCGGCGGAGACTTCTACGACCTGTTCTCCGTCGGCGGCGACCGGTGGGCGTTCTTCCTCGGTGACGTGTGCGGCAAGGGGCCCGAGGCCGCCTCCCTCACCTCGCTGACCCGCTACACCCTGCGTGCCGCCGCCCACCACGACCCCGACCCCGCCGCGGCCCTGACCACGCTGAACGCCGTGCTGCACGAGCGGTACACCGCCAGTGGCAACCCCCGCTACTGCACGTGCATCTTCGGGACCGTCGAGCCCGGTGCCGACCACGGGCACATGACCGTCCGCCTGGCTTCCGGCGGCCACCCCCCGGCGCTCCTTCTGCGGGCCGAGGGCCACGCCGAATTCCTGCCCACCCCCGGCGGCATGCTCGTCGGCGTCCTGCCCTCCGCCCCGGTCGGCACCGCGCAGGCCACCCTCGCCCCCGGCGACACGCTGCTGCTCTACACCGACGGCCTCACCGAGGCCCGCACCGGCCCCGGCCGCGGCGACCTGTACGGCGAGGACGCCCTGTACGCCTTCGCCACCGACCGCGCCCCCGCCCCGCCCCGCCAGGTGATCACCGCACTGACCGGACTGCTGGAGAGCTTCGGCGACGGCCTGGACGACGACACCGCCCTGCTCGCCCTCGGCGTCCCCGCCACCCCCTCCCCCGTCCGCCCGGCAACGAACCGCCCGCGATGAGCCCGCTGAACATCACCCACCGCGACACCGCCGCCGGCCCCGTCCTGCACGTGGCCGGCGAACTCGACTACGACCAGGCCGGCGCCCTGCGCCAGGAGGTCGGCGGCCTCCCGCTGAGCCCGGGTCAGTGCCTGGTCGTCGACCTGTCCGGTCTCGAGTTCTGCGACTCCACCGGCATCACCGCCCTCCTCGCCGCCCGCCAGCACGCCCTGGCCGCCGGCGCGGGCATCGCCCTGGCCGCCGTACCCCCCAACCTCCTGCGGGTCCTCGCCGTCGTCGGCCTCGACCAGGTCTTCACCTTCCTTCCCGGGAGCACGGCCGGCCTCTGACCCGGGCCGTGCCCGCGGCGTCCGCTCCGGCCGCCCCGCATGCGCGCGGGCGGCCCGCACCGCACCCTGGACGCATGGCTGCTCGCGTCGTCGTCTACCCGCCCGACGAGGACGGCGGCCGGCGTGTGCGGGTCGGCGGGGAGATCCTCGGCCGGGCCTACGGCGTGCGGGACGTCGCCCGGTTCCTGCAGGAAGCCACCCTGCAGGACTGGGACGAGACGGACGTCGTCCGGTCGCGGCTGATCGAGTGGCGAGGCGGCGGACCGGACAAGTGGGGGGGTTAGGAGGCTAGCGGGTCTGCACGACGGCCTGGAAGGTCGTCATGCAGGGGAGGCAGTGCTTGTCCGTCGGATCCTGGCGGCGGGGATCCTCCTGCCTCTCCGCCCCGCACAGGGTGCCGGTCTTGTCGGTGGTCAGGATGTGCCAGACGCGTTGCCCTGAGGTGTCTGGACCGCACCACATTTCGTGCATGCTCGGCTCCCTCCGGTGAGGTGTGGAGGATGCTGCAATTGGAGCACGGCGCGGGCGGGGCGGCGTCCTGCGGCGGCCGTGCGGGTGACGCCCGAGCCGCCCGCCGCCTCTCCCCCTGTGCGAGCCGGCTCCTGCGATCGGGTGAGCGGGCGCGTCCGGTCGGATAAGCAGAGCAATGCGGGGTAGAACGGCTGATGGCTCCCGCCGTCGCGGGAGCTGGAGCATGCCCGGGCAGGGCTGTTCCCGGGCATGAACGAAAGATCGACGATATGGCCGGCGGTACCGTTAAGTGGTTCAACTCCGAAAAGGGCTTCGGCTTCATCTCCCAGGACGGTGGCGGACCCGACGTCTTCGCCCACTACTCCGAGATCCAGGGCAGCGGCTTCCGTGAGCTGACCGAGGGCGAGCACGTCACCTTCGACATCGGGCAGGGACAGAAGGGACCGCAGGCTCAGAACATCGTCCGGCGCTGAACGGAAGCGATGAGGCGGGGCGGCGCCCGGAGCGGGCGGCCGCCCCACGTCCCATCGCGCGGGTACCACCGGGACGAGGGCCTCACGAGGGCCCCGGTGCGCGCGGCCCGCCGCGTCGGGCGGGTTCTACTCGATCTCCATGTGCAGGCGCACCACGAGTCCGTCGGGCACATCACGGATCTCCACCAGGTCCGACAGCTGGTGCATCATCCACACTCCGCGGCCCCCTGACGGCGACAGGGGATCGGGGCGGCGGCGTCCGGTGAGCGGGTCGGCCAGCCGGCCGCGGTCCTTTATCTCCGCGACGAGGCGGTCTCCCGCCCGCCACAGCCGCAGCGCTCCCCGTCCTCCGCCGTGCCGCACCGAGTTGCTGACCGCCTCGCTGACGGCCAGGAGCCAGTCGGTGCGTCGCTTCGGGGACAGGCCCGCCGCTCCCGCCCACCGGTCGGCCGTCTCCCGCGCGTGTGCGAGTTCCGCCTCGCCGAAGTGCACGACCATCGCGTCGTCCGGTTCGGGCAGCGGTGTGTCGCAGTCACGGCAGACCTCGCGGGGATCGGCGTGCTGCGGACTCGGCCGGTAGCCGCCGCCGTCGCCCACCACCGGATGCGTCCGGCGGGCGTACGCCAGCACGCCCTCGGGCAACGCGGCGTCGTAGGGGCACAGGATGGCGGCGTGCCGCTGCGCGAAGGCGAGGTTGATCAACGCCTCGTGGCGGGTGGCCTCCAGCGTTTCCGCCGGGGTGCGCCCGATCCATATGGGTTCGCCGACGATCGACGGGTACCGGTCGCCGTGGCGGTCGGCGAACTCCTGCAGCATCGACAGAATGCGCCCCGGGTTACGTCCCGCCTGCCGCATGTCGACCCAGGTGATCTCCTTCCGCTCGGAGCCCAGCGCGTCCTGCAGCAGCCGCAGTCTCGGGCCGGGCACGGCGACCAGCAGGGGCCGGCCCTGCGCCGCGCCGGCGCGGACGAACGCTCCCACGCCGTCCAGGTACTCCTCCTCCGTCGCGTAGAAGAAGGCGGGGTGGAAAAAGCCGGTCCGCTGTCGGGCCGGATGCACCGGCCGGTCCTGTGTCGTCATCGGCCGACGACCTCCAGTGCGCTCCCCAGCTCCGGGAACAGCTCCAGCATCCTCTTCAGCGAGGGCGGGGGGTCGAGCAGTCGTACGGGCGTGTCGAGGTTCCGCCCCGCCGCCGCGCGGGCGAGAGCGGTCAGCGCGTCGACGTCCATGAACTGCAGATCCGACAGGTCCAGCGTCACCTGTGCCGCCCGGGAACCGGGCAGGGCGGCCGCCACGGAGGCGGTGACGCGACGGCTCTCGTACCCGGCCGGCCCGGACAACCGGAAGCCCGGGAAGTCCGTCGTGGGCGTCACGCGCAGGCCCGTCCCGCCGTCGGCGGGAACGGCCGCGCCCAGCCGCGTCGGGTGCGCGCCCACCAGCACCGCGAGATCGTCGCGGGGCAGCAGGCGGTCGTCGTAGAAGCACCAGGCCGTCAGGGGCAGCCGCTCGAAGACCTCCTGGTGGATGCGGAGTTCGTACTCCAGCAGACGGTCGGCGCCGGCCGTCTCCCGGGCGCACCAGCTCATCTCACCGATCGCCCGCAGTCCGGGATGGCCGCGCGCCAGAGCCGTTTCGACGGCCTCCTCCCACAGGCCGATCATCGCGTCCGGGTCGAAGCGCGGACCGGCGAGGTAGGTCTGCGCGGCGGTCGTCACGATCAACTGTCCGCGCCGCACGGCGGACGCGGTGTCGACGTCCCCGTCGTCGAGGGTGCGCAGTACGCGGTCGGGGTCGGTGGTGTCCGCGAAGTACTGCACCTGTTCGCCCTGCTCCAGCCCCGCCCGGACGAAGGCCACGAGATGACCGGCCCACTCCTGGTCGGTGGAGAAGACCACGCTGGCATGACGACTCGAGGCGGGGTCGCGGCCCGGGGAGGCGGATGTGCCGCACATGTCGATCACCTTGCCTTTCGGACGGCCTGCCGGGCGGCGCCGTGCCCCACCACCGTATCGCCGTGCGAAAGCCGCCATGCTCCACTCCGGTGACGAACGCCCCCGGGCTGCGCTCCGTCCCCGCACGCGCCTTCCCCTGCTGCGGCCGGCCGTGCGGGCCCGGCGCGCCGCGTCCCGGCACGCCGGGCGGGCGCTGCCCGGGCCGGCCGCACAGCCGTGCGCCGGGCGCCCGGCGGCCCTCGACGCCTTTGTCCCGCGCCGGGATCCGCCGGCCGACAGCGTGCGGCAGGTCCTCGGCACCCGGCCGGGTCCGGTGATCCTCCCGTCCCCGCTGCGGGCGGCCGAGGGGACCGTGGAGGACTTCCGCATCGAGGCGGCCGCGCCCGACTCCGCGGACATCGCCCCGGCCGAACGCCCGGGACAGGACCCGCGGGCGGGCGGATGACGACGACGGCCGCCCCGTGACGGGCCCGACGACGCGCGGGGACGGACACCCGCGCGGGGACGGACACCCGCGCGGGGACGGACGCCCGGGCGGGCCGGTGCGCGGGCGCGGGTGCCGTGCGAGGGGAGGGCGGCCGTGCGAGGGGACGGGTGGCCGCCGGCGTGCGGCGCGCGGCGGCAACGGCCCGCCGCACGCCGGCGGCCACCACGACGGCGCCGCTCACGTCATGTGGACCTCCAGCGCCGCGCGCACCGCGGACTCCACGGCTCCCTCGATCCAGGCCGGCTTGACCGAGGTGTGGTCCCCGGCGAAGTGCAGCGGCCCCTCGGGCGCCGGGATGGCGGGCAGCAGCTCCGTGTGCTGGCCGGGCAGGAGCACCGACGCCTCGCCGTAGGCGTACGGGTCGCGCAGCCAGCTCTGCGTGCGGCCGGCACCGGTGTAGAAGACCTCGATCCGCTGGCCGTAGACCTGCTGGAGGCCGCACAGGGCGTGCGGATACCGGGCCTCCTCGTCCAGGGAGTCCCAGCGCAGCGCGTCGTCCGCCCAGCTGTAGGAGGCGAGCACCACACCGCCCGCGCTGCCCGCCACCGGGTGGGAGGGGTGGAACATGAAGCGGTTGGCGTTGTCCGAGACCGAGCCGCCGCCCACGACGTCGACCGCCTCCGGCTGGTCCCGCGCGACCGCCCGGTTGGCGGCGTAGTGGGTGCGCTGCCCCTCGGTGATGTGACCGCCGGGTACGGAGGGGTGCGCACCCAGCAGACTGCCGTCGGCGGCGGCACGGCCGGTGCGGTAGGCGTCGTACAGTCCCGGGTCGATACGGCCCAGCTCCCGCTTCCAGTCGCCCTCGTCGAACTCCCACCAGCGGCGGCTGAACTCCAGCAGCACCTTGGTGGCGCTGTCGTAGTGGAGTTCGCAGACGGCGCGGCGCTTGCCGTACGACATGGGCGGGGCGACCTGTACGTGCCGCAGTCCGGAGAACGGCACAGTGACCACCGCGACGTCCGCGGTGAACTGCTCGCGTACGACGGGGCCGCCGCGTCCCTCGGACACGGTGTCCACCCAGACGTGCGGGCCCTTGCTCCCGACGTGCTCGGTGTCGGAGGAGGGCCGGTCGGGATGGTGGTACTCGATGCGGGTCACACGGCGGTCGAACCGCACCTCCTTGCGGACGCGTGCCAGCAGGGCGTCCGGCAGCACCGCCGTACCGCCCTCCAGCTCGTAGAAGGGGGTGTCGGGGCTGATCAGGGAGGAGCCGATGAAGCTGTGGATGAAGGACAGGGGCAGGCGTGAGGTGAGGTTCTCCAGGGTGCCGATCAGGTCGATGGTCCGCTCGTCGAGGCCGGCGTGCTCGGTGAGGAAGCGGAACATCGACCAGTCGCCGAACCTCTGCACCACGCGGGCCCAGCCCTTCAGCCGCTCCGGGAGCGGCTTGTCGACCCGCCTGCCGTCGCCGCCGACGTGGCTGAACTCGTCGCGCACCGGGTCCAGCGCGGCGCGCAGGATGGCGGCGGCGGGGGTGTCCCAGTGGGCACGGGGCACGCCGAAGGACCGGTTGACGCGCCGGGGGGCGCGGGCGTAGTCGGCGCGGCGCACGCGGATGCCGTTGACGTGGATCCAGGTGCGGTTGGCGGGACGGCCCTCGCCGTCCACGTCAACGTAGTGGAAACGCCGCTTCTTCAGCTCGAACCGGTCGATCAGCCCCATCACCAGGGGATGGCTGCCGGGGATGCGCATCGCGCCGGCCTCGGCGTACTGGCGGGGGTCGGCGAAGGGCTGCTTCGCGTCTTCGTGGCCGCCGCGCCGGAAGGTCTTGATGCGCCCGCCCGCACGGTTGCCGTTGGCCTCCAGCACCGTCACCCGGTGGCCCGCCCGCTTCAGCAGCCAGGCCGCCACCAGGCCGGCCGGTCCTGCGCCGACGACCAGGACCTCCTTGGGGCGGGCCCGCCGCTGAGCGGGCAGGCCTTCCTCCAGGACGCGCTGGTAGCGCGGGACGAGGGGCCGGTCGTCGGAGTCCAGTACGAGCAGTGCCCGGGCGACGGCCAGGCACCGTTCGTAGTCGGCGCGAGGGGCTTCGCCCGGGGCGGGCGGGGCGGCCGGGGCGGGCAGGGCCGCGGCGGCACCGCCCGTCAGGGCCGTGGCGGCCGTGGCCGTGCCGGCCGCGGCCGCGAAGCTCCGCCGGGACATGCCGCCGCCTGAGCGCATCACTGCGCGATCTTCAGTCATGGCGGACTTTGTAGTGGCAGCCGTGGCGGGGCGGCGAGACTTCGCCTCCGCGTTGACCCGAAGGAGCGAGAACCGCGCCAAACCTGACGTCACGGCCGGCCGGCGCCCGGACGCGGACGGCTCGGGCGTTCCCCGAAGGTGTGAACGCACGGCGAACCCCGTCCGCACGCGGTGGCCGGGCCAGCACACTGCCAGGGGCGCGTCCGGGCCCGCGCCCCGGACCGGGCGTCATCAAGCGCACCGCGTGTACGGGGACGGGCCGTACCGCGAGCACGGCACAGCAGAGGGGGAAGGGTGACCCAGCGGCGCACTCCGCTCGGTGAACGAGCCCGCTATTGGTTCGACAGCACGCTGGCCCGCGGCGCCTCCGCTCTCGTCGGCTGGCTGGCCCTGCTGTGCCTGGCCGTCGTCGTGCCGGTGAGCGCGGCGCTGGTGTGGACCGACCCGGACGCCCCGGCGTCCATGACGGACAGACTGGCGGCGGTGTGGCACCTCACCGGCGAGACACTGCGCCTGGGCGGCGCGACGGGCGCTCCGCCGCGGGTGCTGATGTCGGTGCTGCTCGCACTGATCGCCCTGCTGTACGTGTCCACCCTCGTCGGGCTGGTCACGACGGCGCTGACGGAGCGGCTCACCGCGTTGCGGCGGGGCCGTTCCACCGTGCTGGAGCAAGGCCACGCCGTGGTGCTGGGCTGGTCGGAGCAGGTCTTCACCGTGGTGGGCGAACTGGTGGCCGCCAACGCCAACCAGCGGCGGGCGGCGGTGGCCGTGCTGGCCGACCGGGACAAGACCGCCATGGAGGAGGCCCTCGGCACGAAGGTGGGCTCCTTCGGCCGTACGCGGCTGATCTGCCGCAGCGGCCCCACCACCGACCCCGCCCTGCTCTCCTTGACCAACCCGGGCGCGGCCGGCGCCGTCCTGGTCCTGCCCCGCGACGAACCGGACGCGGACGCGGAAGTGGTCAGGACGCTCCTGGCCCTGCGGGCCGCGCTGCCCGGCCCGGCGGCCCGTCCGCCCGTGGTCGCCGCCGTCCGGGACGACCGGTACCGGCTGGCCGCCTCCCTCGCCGCGGGACCGGGCGGCGTCGTCCTGGAGAGCGACACCGTCACCGCCCGGCTGATCGTCCAGGCCGCCCGCCGCCCCGGGCTCTCCCTGGTCCACCAAGAACTCCTCGACTTCGCCGGGGACGAGTTCTACCTCGTCCCGGAGCCGGCCCTGGCCGGCCGTCCGTTCGGCGACGCGCTGCTGTCCTACACGACGTCGAGCGTCGTCGGACTCATGCGCGGGGAGACCCCGCTGCTCAATCCGCCGCCGCACGAGCCGATCCGCCGGGGGGACCTGCTGATCGTCATCTCCCGCGACGACGACACCACCTGGCTGGACGACTGCGCCGGGCTGGTCGAGGAGGCGGCGGTGGTGTCCGGGCCGCCGGCCCCCGCACGGCCGGAGCGGGTGCTCCTGCTGGGCTGGAACCGCCGGGCGCCGCTCATAGTCGACCAGTTGCGCCGCTGCGCGCGGCCCGGTTCGGCCGTCGACGTGGTGGCGGACGGGGGCGAGGCCACCGTCCGGCAGGTCGGCGACGCCGACACGCAGGCCGGCACCGGGTTGACCCTGACGCTGCACCAGGGGGACGTCACCCGTCCCGAGACCCTGCGGCGCCTGGACATCGACGCGTACGACAGTGTCATCGTGCTCGGCCAGGACCCCGCTCCCGGGCAACCGCCGGACGAGCCGGACAACCGCACGCTCGTCACCCTCCTGCTTCTGCACCAGCTGGAGCAGGTCACCAGGCGGGAACTGCCGGTGGTCACCGAACTGATCGACGACCGCAACCGGGCGCTGGCCCCCATCGGTCCCGGAGCCGACGTGATCATCAGTGGCAAGCTCATCGGCCTGCTGATGGCGCAGATCTCCCAGAACCGGCACCTGGCGGCGGTGTTCGAGGAACTGTTCTCCGCCGAGGGCAACGGGATCCACCTGCGGCCGGCCGCCGACTACGTCCGGCTGGACCACGAGACGCCCTTCGCCACGGTGGTGGCGGCGGCACGCCGCCGGGGTGAGTGCGCCATCGGCTACCGGGACCACGCCGACTCGTCGAGAAGCCCCGGCCACGGCCTGTGCATCAACCCGGCCAAGACCGAGCGGCGCCGCTGGACCCTCCGGGACGAAGTGGTCGTCGTCGGCAAGGACTGAGCCGCTCGCCGGTGCGGTTCCCGGGCCCGCCCTTCGCGCCGGCCCGGGAACCGGACACCGCCGGGCCGGCGCGAAGGGCGGTCGCCGCCCGGCCGCCACGGCCGCTGCCCCGGCCGCCGATGGCGTCGGCCCGGTCTGTTCCCGCCGGCGCAGGGTACTCGCCGCTCCGTCGAGAAGGATGCACTGTTCGTTCGAGACGGTTCGAGGAGGCCACGATATGCGGGTACGCGACCGTGTGGTGGTGGTGACCGGGGCGTCCAGCGGTATCGGGCGGGCCACGGCCGAGGCGTTCGCCCGCAAGGGCTGCGCGGTGGTCCTGGCGGCGCGCCGGCCGGAGGCGCTCGCGGAGGCGGCGCGGGACTGTGAGCGGCATCGCGGCGCCCGGGTCCTCGCCGTACCGACCGACGTCACCGACGCCGCCGCGGTGGAGAGTCTCGCCGAGCAGGCGGTGGAGCGGTTCGGCCGGCTGGACGTCTGGGTCAACGCCGCCGCCGTGGCCGTCTTCGGCCCCTTCCGGGAGATTCCGCTGCAGGACTTCCGCAAAGTTCTGGACGTCAACGTCATGGGGTACGTCCACGGTGCCCGCGCCGCCCTCCGGGTCATGCGGGAACAGGGCCACGGCACGCTGATCGACGTCTCCTCGATCGTCGGGGTGGTGAGCCAGCCGTACAACCACGCCTACGGCATGTCGAAGCACGCCGTCCGGGCCCTCGACACCAGCCTGCGCCAGGAGCTGCGGCTGGAGGGCGCGAAGGACATCCACGTCTGCACGGTGCTGCCCGCCACCATCGACACCCCCTTCTTCGAGCACGCGGCCAACTACACCGGGCGCAAGGTGGTGGCCATGCCGCCGGTGTACTCGCCCGAACGGGTGGCCCGCACCATCGTGGACCTGGTGCGGCGCCCGCGCCGGGAAGTGGTGGCCGGCCCCATGGGCCGCTCCCTGGTGATGCAGTCGCGGATGGCCCCGGGACTGACCGAACGCCTGATGGGGCGGCAGGTCGACAAGGCACACCTGTCCCGCGAGGAACCGGCCCCGGCGAACCAGGGCAACCTGCACGTCCCCGCGCCCGGCACGGGCGCGGCGCACGGCGGCTGGGGCGGGCGCCGGCGCACCGCCCTGCGCAGGCTCGCGACGACCGCCGCCCTGGCGGGCATCACCGTGGGAGCCCGCCGGCTGATACGCGAGCCGTGACACCGGCCCGGCGGCATGCCGGCCACTCCGTCCCCGCGCGGCTCATCTCACTCCTCGGGGACCGGCGGCACCGGTCACCCGCCCGTTCGGCCCCGTGACGGGGAACGAGGCGCGCCCACCGCGGACGCCGCCGGCCGGCGCTGTCCGGCGCCGCGCCCACCGAGCGGGGCCGAGCGGGGGCCGGGAGGACGCGGGTGCCGCCCGCTCCCGGTCAGAACGGCCGGCCCGCCACACCTTCGCCCCTAGGGCCTGGTCAGGGCCAGTCCGAAGAGCGAGCCGGCCGCGGCGGCGAGCGCGCCCGCGCACACGCCGGCCGTCTCGGCCGGTACGGCCATCCGCCGCAGCGCACCGGAGACGGCGTCCTCCAGCAGGGCGAACCGGGCGATGAGCAACCGCGGTCCCACCGGGTCGGACCGGCCGTGGTCGGCCACACCGGTCAGGACCTCCTGGGCGCGGAGTTTCAGATCCGCGAGGGCCTGCCAGGTGTCGGCCGGGCGCGATTCGGCCAGCATCTCGCGCAGCCGGCGGCCGAGATCCGTGTGCCAGGCCGCCAGCGCGCCGGTCATCTCCGCGCAGAGGCCGTCGAGGCACATGTGCAGGACGGCCGCGCCCGTCGCGATGCCCACCGGGGCCGGACGCCTGCCGGCCGACGCCCCCGGGGCGGGCGGCCGCGCGCCCGCGCCCAGGTAGTTCCGCAGGACGACGGGCATGACCTCGGCGGGGGACGACTCGGTGTGGCCGGCGGGCACCAGCACCGAGCGCACGGGGTCGAGGCAGTGCGCGGCCCGCTCGGCGGCCGTGCGGCAAGCGTGGTCGGTGGGCACGGGACGCACCTCTCCTTTCGCCGGTCCCTGCGGTACCGGCCGGTCGGGTGCTCAGGAACACGGCCGCGACCGGTGTTCGGTTCATCTCCGGTGCGAAGAACTCCTCCCGGGCCGGGGCGGCGGCTGGTCCCCGGGGAAGGCGCCGTCGGTGGTGCGGGCCTCGTACGGAAGCGCGTCCGCGGTGGTCCACGCGGCCCGCCTGCGGCAGTCGCCTCTGCCCGGCGGCCTTCCGCACCGGCGGGGCGTCCGTGCCGCCGCTTCGCGAGGGACCGGTCCGTCCGCGGCGGACGGCGAGAGGAAACGGCGAAAGGAGAAGGCAAAAGGAAAAGGAAAGGAGGTCACCCACTCCTTTCCACTCTCAACATATAGCGCACCGGGGGGCTTGCGGCAAGGCCCCGGCCGTGCCGCAGAATTGCCCGCCAAGGCCAGGACCTGCGAAAACGGGAGTGCGTAGTGCGTGTGGTGCTGTCGACCTACGGGTCACGCGGGGACGTCGAACCGCTGGTGGGGCTCGCGGCACGGTTGAGGGCACTGGACGCAAAGGTGCGGGTGTGCGCGCCGCCGGACGAGGACTTCGCGCAGCGGCTGGCCGACGTGGGCGTGCCGCTGGTGCCGGTCGGCCCGTCGGCGCGCGCGCTGACGACCGGTCCGCCGCCGACGGCGGCGGACCTGCCCCGGCGCGCGGCCGAGCTGATCGCCGGCCAGTTCGACGCGGTCACCGCGGCGGCCGAGGGGTGCGACGCGCTGGTGGCGACCGGTGTGCTGCCGGCCGCGGCCGGTGCGCTGTCGGTGGCCGAGAAACTGGGCGTCCGCGCCGTGTCCGTGACCTTCCAGCAGCTCACCCTGCCGTCGCCGCACCGCCCGCCGCTGGCGTATCCGGGCCGGCCGTTCCCGCCGGAGGTGACCGACAACCGGGTGCTGTGGGACCTGGACGCCCGGAACATCGACGCGCTGTTCGGTGCGGCGCTCAACACCAACCGGGCGTCGATCGGCCTGCCGCCGGTGGACGACGTCCGCTCCTACGTCGTCGGCGACCGGCCGTGGCTGGCGACGGACCCGGTCCTGGACCCGTGGCGGGAGCCGGCGGACCTCGACGTCGTGCAGACCGGCGCGTGGATCCCGCCGGACGAGCGCCCCCTCCCGGCCGATCTGGCGGCGTTCCTGGAGGCCGGAGCGCCACCGGTGTACGTGGGCTTCGGCAGCATGCCCCTGCGCGCGTCGGGGGACCTCGCCCGGGTGGTCGTCGATGCGGTCCGTGCGCAGGGCCGCCGCGCGGTCGTGGCCCGCGGCTGGGCCGGCCTGGGCCCGGTCGACGACCGGGACGACTGCCTCTTCGTCGGCGAGGTCGACCACCGGGCGCTGTTCGGCCGGGTGGCCGCCGTCGTGCACCACGGCGGCGCGGGCACCACGACGACGGCCGCCCGGGCCGGCGTGCCCCAGGTGGTGGTGCCCCAGGCGGTGGACCAGCCGTACTGGGCCGGCCGGGTGGCCGGCCTGGGCATCGGCGCGGCACACGACGGTCCGGTCCCGACCGTCGAGTCCCTGTCGGCCGCGCTCGGGAGAGCCCTGGCTCCCGGGACCCGCGCACGGGCGCGGGCGGTGGTCGGCACGATCCGCACCGACGGGGCGGCGGTGGCCGCGAAGCTGCTGCTCGACGCGGTCCGGCGGGAAAGGCCCCACGTGTCCGCGTGAACCGGGCGGGAAAGGCCGCGCGTGTCCGCGTGAACCGCGCGGGATCGGCGGGCCAGGTCCCGGAACACGAAAACCTGCACACCCCGGCGGTCCGGACCGACCACGGCCAAGGGGCCCACGGCGGCGGAGCGTCGCCCGCCGTGGCCCCGGGTCCGTCGCGCCGGTCCGGACGCCTCGCCGCGCGCAACGGCCGCAAGCGGCCCCAGATCGGAGCTGATGACGTGAACCCCTCGACGACCAGTGTTTTCGACCTTCCCGACCGCCTCTCCTCCAAGGCCGACCCGGCGCTGATCGCCGGTGACGAGCAGCACTTCGCGGCCCTCGCGGAGTGCCTCGAGCAGTCGATCGCCGAGGTGTCCGACCGTCTCGACGCGCTGCGCAGGACGCCCGGCGGCATCGGCCGGCAGGCGATGGACCGGGACACGGAGATCCACCGGCTGACCGCTCGCCTGCGCGCCCTGCGCCGTTTCGGCCTGGACCTGTGCCTGGGACGCATGGTCGGCGCGGACGACCCCGAGCCCGTGTACGTCGGGCGGCTCGGCCTCACCGACAGCACGGGGCGCCGGCTGCTGGTCGACTGGCGCTCCCCCGCGGCCGAGCCGTTCTTCGGGGCCACCCACGCCCACCCGATGGGGCTGGCGAGCCGCCGCAGGTACCGCTGGACCCGCGGCCGGATCAGCGACTACTGGGACGAGGTGTTCACCCCGGACGGGTTCGCCGGGCACGCCGCGCTCGACGACCAGTCCGCCTTCATCGCCAGCCTGGGCGGCAACCGGTCGCCACGGATGCGCGACGTACTCGGCACCATCCAGGCCGACCAGGACGCCATCATCCGCGCGGGGTCCCGCGGCGCCCTCGTCGTCGACGGCGGTCCGGGCACGGGCAAGACCGTCGTCGCCCTGCACCGCTCCGCCTACCTCCTCCACTCCGACCCCCGTCTCGGTCACCGCCGGGGCGGCGTGCTGTTCGTCGGTCCGCACCGGCCCTACCTGGCCTACGTCGCCGACGTCCTCCCCAGCCTCGGGGAGGAGGGCGTGCAGACCTGCACCCTGCGGGACCTCGTCGCCGAGGGAGCCGCGGCAACCGCCGAGACCGATCCGGAGGTGGCCCGCCTGAAGTCGTCCGCGGACCTGGTGAGGGCGATCGAGACGGCCGTCAGGTTCTACGAGGAGCCGCCCACCGAGGGGATGACGGTCACGACCCACTGGTCCGACATCCGGCTGAGCGCCGACGACTGGGCCGCGGCGTTCGAGGCGGCGGAGCCCGGCACCCCGCACAACGAGGCGCGCGACCAGGTCTGGGAGGAACTGCTCACGATCCTGGTGGACAAGCACGAGGGCGACGTCCCGGCCGGCCTGCTCCGCAGGTCCCTGCGGCGGAACAGGGAGCTGCTCACGGCCTTCAACCGCGCGTGGCCGCTGCTCGAAGCGGCCGACCTCGTGGGAGACCTGTGGTCGGTACCCGCCTACCTGCGGATGTGCGCTCCCTGGCTCGGCCGCGACGACGTCCGAAAGCTCCAGCGCGCGAACGCCCATGCCTGGACGGTGTCCGACCTGCCGCTCCTGGACGCGGCACGGCAGCGGCTCGGCGACCCGGAGGCGGCCCGGCGCAGGCGCCGGCACGAGGCCGTCATCGCCGCCCAGCGCGAACGCATGGCACAGGTCGTCGACAACCTGATCGCGGCCGTGGCCGACTCCGGCGCCGACGGTGACGACGGCGAAGGCCTGGTGAGGATGTTGCGCGGCGAGGACGCCCAGGTCAGCCTCGTCGACGAGTCAGAACTGCCCACCGCCGACCCGGACCTGCTCGCCGGCCCGTTCGCGCACGTCGTCGTGGACGAGGCTCAGGAGCTGACCGACGCGGAGTGGCAGATGCTGCTGCTGCGGTGCCCCTCCCGCAGCTTCACCGTCGTCGGGGATCGCGCCCAGGCCAGGCACGGGTTCACCGAGTCGTGGCAGGAACGGCTGGAGCGGGTCGGGTTCGACCGGATCACCCTGGCCTCCCTGAGCGTCAACTACCGGACGCCGCGGGAGATCATGGCGGAGGCCGAGCCGGTCATCCGGGCCGTGCTCCCGGACGCCAACGTGCCCACCTCCATCCGCAGCAGCGGCGTGCCCGTCACGTACGGATCCGTCGCGGACCTGAGCTCGGTCCTCGACACCTGGCTGGCCGCGCATGCCGACGGGATCGCCTGCGTCATCGGCGATCCCGCGTTCCCGGCGACGTCCCGCGTCCGGTCGCTGACCCCGGAGCTGGCGAAGGGGCTCGAGTTCGACCTGGTCGTCCTCGTCGACCCGGAGGAGTTCGGCACGGGCGTCGAAGGAGGGGTCGACCGCTATGTCGCGATGACCCGGGCGACCCGGCGACTCGTCGTCCTCACGAGCTCCTGACGCCGCGGGGCCCGCCCTCCGGGCGGACGGCGGGAGTCCGACGAACGGAGCCTAAGTGCTGAGCCCCATCTTCTCGTCCGGCGCCCGCGTCACCCCCGCCCCCGGCCCGCGCCCGGTGACGCGCATGGCGACGCAGGCGCCCAGGTACAGCGCGGCGACGACCAGCAGCAGTGTCTGATAGCCCGTCACCAGGGCCAGGTACTCGAGTGCGCCCCCGGTCAGCGCGCCCAGCAGATTCGCGCCGAACGCGGATGTCGGGTCCGGGGCGAGCGCGAGGCGGTCCGAGAAGATGAGGTTGGCGCAGAAGATGGGGGCGAAGGCCAGGGCGATCGCGGCGGCGAGCCGTCCGGCGAACGGCAGCGAGAGCACGGCCTCCGCCGGGACGAGCCAGGCCACGGCGAGGGAGGCGAAGAGCAGGAGCTGCAGCAGCGGCTGGTTGACCCGCCGCAGTCTGCGCCGGACTTCGACCGCCGCGAAGACGGCGAGCAGGACGCCGATGAAGACCAGGGCGTTGACCAGCCAGGTCGTGCCGAAGTACAGCGCGAAGCCGATCACGTTCTTCGTTTCCAGCAGCATGAAGGCCGCGCCCAGCAGGAACATGTCGGTGTAGCGGAACGTGCTCCGGACACGCACCCCGGCCAGGCGCACCGACAGCAGCGTCACCAGCAGGATCGCGCCCAGCGCTCCCAGGTACAGCGTGGGGATGCTCCGGTGCAGCAGGTAGGGGAAGGGGTGGTCGTCGCTGGCGGCCGCCGGGACCGCGCCGCTGGGCCGCCAGGTCTGCTCGCAGGACTGGTCGGCGGGTGTCATCCCGGCCACCAGCACGGCCGCGCTCCTGTTGAACGTCGTCATGCAGGGGGCGTGGCCGTAGAGGTCGTCGAGGGTGCCCGCGAAGCGGTCGACCAGCCAGTCCTTCCGGTAGTAGTTGTACATGGCGAACGCGCCGTCCGGCGCCAGGTGATCGCGCGCGGCCTCGAACGCCTGCCGGGTGAACAGATAGCTCTCCAGACGCAGGTTGCTCGCGCCGGCCACCAGCGTGAGCGAGTCCGGCAGCGCCAGGACGATGAGGTCGTACCTGGTGTCCGTCCGCTCCAGGAAGGCCCGTCCGTCGTCGATGTGGACGTGCACCCGGGGGTCGTCGTACGGCTTCGCGGGGTGCAGTTGCGCGCCGATCTGCTGCAGCCGGGGGTCGATCTCGACCGCGTCCACGCGTTCCGCTCCGTGCGCCAGTGCGACGGCGACGTCGTTGCCGTTGCCGGCTCCGATGACCAGCACGCGCTTGTGCGGGTTGCGGGGCGTTCGGTCGTACGCCTGCCGGTAGGGCGAGCCCTCCCGCATCAGCACCGGGAGCGGTGCGGTGCTCTGGTGCGGGACGCCGTTGGCGGAGATGTGGTACGTCCGGGTCGTGGACGACGAGGCTCTGAGCTGGATCTTGTAGTAGGGCGACCAGGAGATGCCGGCCGTCGTCGTCTCCACGAACAGCGCGGCGACCATCACCGTGAGGGGAATGCCGTACAGCAGGGTGTGGCGCCGTCCGCCGAGGACCAGCAGGGCCACGGCGGCGAACGCTCCCCACACCACGGACGGGGCGCGCAGCCAGGAGAGCACGGCGAAGGACGCCGAACCGGTGAGGCTGCCGAGCAGGTCGTAGCGGTAGGCGTCGAGCGAGGGCAGCCGGCGGAAGAGGTCGGCGGTGATCTTGCCGATGCCGGCCATGATCACCGCGGTCAGCAGGAAGATGGCCGGCAGCGTCACCCATTCGGGCAGGCCGGTGGTCTTCACGGCGGTGAAGTAGATGACCTGGCCGCTGCTCTGGCGCACCTGCACCGGATACTCGCGCACCAGGACGACGAGCAGCGCGAGCGGGACCGGTGTCCAGCGCTTGAGCCACTGTCCGCGCGCGGCGGGGATCAGGAACCCGATGCCGATGCCGAGGAACGATCCCAGCAGGATGAAGTTCGAGAAGTAACTGAGGTGGACGACGTTGGCGCCCGCCCATCTGATCAGGGCCAGCTCGACGAAGAGCATGGTGGTGCTGGCCAGCATGAGCTTCCAGCGCACCGATCTTTCGGCTTGTCCGGTTTCAGCCCGTTTCATTCGCACTCACGGTGCCATCTTCCATGCTGTGAGTCGAGATGGCTTGCCGGTCGGCGACCCGTTCGCCTGTGCGGCGGAACGGGGGCCACGTCCGTGGGCGTGCCGCGGAGGAAGCGACACGGGCGAGTCGCGGCTCATGGACCCGCGTGCACGCGCGTCACGCCGGTCGTCACGGTGGCCCCCGAACGTGCGCGAAGCGAGGTTCCAGCCCCGGCGAGGCCACCACCGGCTCCGGCGCCGGCCTGGGCGGCGCCCGGCTCGTCCGCCGCGTCCCGCGTCGCTCGGCCTCATGGCCGTATATGGGGCCATCCCGCGCGAAGACGCGGGATGGCGGGAGTGCCGCGCAGAGACCGGCTTACGCCGGCCTCTGCGCGATGGATGCGGGAAGGTGCCCGTTCCGCACACGGCTGGACACGGGTTCGTGCGTCGCCGTGTGCGGATGACGGTGCGGTCCTGCCTGTGGAGGCAGGTCACCAATAGTGTCGGCGGCCGGCGACCGCGTGCCCCATGGAGCCCATGATCCACAGGATCGCGCCGATGACGGCCAGGATGAGTCCGATCGTCCACAGGATCGATATGCCGGTGACGAATCCGACGACAAGCAGGATGATGCCGAGAAGGAGCATGTCCGCCTCCGATGCGGAGTAGTGCTGCTCTTACCGTGTACCCCGTAATCGCGCCGGGAAGTGTCGGTGTCGCTCATCGGCTCCGGAACGACCGTGCCGGACCGCGGACGCCGTCCCCGCCCGTCCCCGGGCGGCCGCGGCTCCCGCCCCGCGTCGTGGCACTGCTTCACGCCGTAGACGCGTCGTCGGCCGCACCGCTCGGCGGACGGGGCGGCCGGTTCCCGTGCGGCGGCCGGCCAGAAGCCGAACGGCGCCCGGCCGGCCTCCGCAGCACTGACCAGCCGTCTCCATGGGCGGGGGGCACGGCATCGCGGTGCCGGGACGGACGCCGGACGGGCGGGGTCGCCGTGGAGGCGGCGGCCGGTGGACGAGCCCTCACCGCGTCGGCGCAGGCGCAGGGGCTAAGGCCGCCGGAGGCCGTGAGCGGCACGTCCTCCGGTGCGCGCCGCATCGTCTCCGGCTTCCCGTGGTCCGCGCGGCGTCCGCCCGGGCGGTGGCCGCGCGGACCGCGCCGCCCGGGTCACGGCAGGGCGCGGCAGGCCTGCCCGGACCGGGCTCCGGACCGGATCCTGGACCCCCCGCCCACCCGATGGGAACGTACCCATAGAGTGCGGGGAGTCCCGTGAGCACCGCCGAGCAGGAGAAGCACGTGAGTGAACAGCCCGTCCGCTGGGGTGTCCTGGCGACCGGAGGGATGGCCGCCGCCTTCACCGAGGATCTGCTGCGGATACCGGACGCGCGGGTCACCGCGGTCGGGTCCCGGTCGGCGGACGCCGCGCAGCGGTTCGCGACGCGGTTCGGCATCCCCCGCGCCCACGGCAGCTGGCCGGAACTGGCCGCCGACCCCGAGGTCGACGTCGTGTACGTGGCCACCCCGCACGCCCACCACGTGGCCGCCGCGAGGGCCTGCCTGGAGGCCGGCAAGCCGGTGCTGTGCGAGAAGCCGTTCGCGCTCAGCGGGCGCCAGGCCCGTGCCCTGACCGAACTCGCCGGCGAACGCGGCCTGTTCGTCATGGAAGCGATGTGGACCTGCGTCAACCCCACCGTGCTCCGCATCGCGGAACTCGTGGCCGACGGTGCCGTCGGCCGGGTCCGCGCCGTCCACGCCTCCTTCGGGGAACGGGTGACGGCGCCCCCGGAGCACCGGCTGTGGGACCCGGCGGCCGGCGGCGGCGCCCTGCTGGACCTGGGCACCTACCCGGTCTCCTTCGCCCACCTGATCCTCGGCGCTCCCGACACCGTCACCGCCCACGCGCGCCTGTCGCCGCAGGGCGTCGACGAGCAGACGGGCGTCCTGCTCGGTTACGCCGACGGGGCCATGGCCGTCCTGTCGTGCTCGCTGCTCGCCCGTGACGAGCACCGGGCGGCGGTGTACGGCACCGCCGGCCGCATCGAGGTGCCGGCGGACTTCTTCAACCCCCGTTCCTTCGTCCTGCACCGCGACGGCCGCGAACCGCAGACCTTCACCGCCCCGCCGCAGGAGGGCAACGGGTACGGACACCAGGCGCGGGAGGTGATGCGCTGCCTGCGGGCCGGCCTGACGGCGTCACCGCTGATGCCGCCGGAGCGCACCCTCGCGGTGATGGACACCCTGGACGCGGTGCGGGAGCGGATCGGAGTGCGCTACCCGGGAGAGTGAGGGCCCGGCCGACGGGGACGGGCCCGCCCTCCGGCGCCCGGTGGTCCGGGCGCCGGAGGGCGGACTTGCGGTGCGGCACCGCGCGGGGCGGGCGGTGTGGTGCCGCACCGGGCCGGGGTCAGGCGCCGGGCAGGACTCCGGTGCGGGCCACCCGGGAGTACCAGCGGGCGCTGGCCTTGGGGATGCGGGTGCCGGTCGGGTAGTCCACGTAGACGGCGCCGAAGCGCTTGCTGTAGCCGTGCGCCCACTCGAAGTTGTCCAGCAGGGACCACAGGAAGTAGCCCCGTACGTCCGCGCCGTCCTCGATGGCCCGGTGCACGGCGGCCAGGTGGCCGCGCACGTAGGCGATCCGCTCCGGGTCGTTGACGTTGCCCTCGGGGTCGGCGTAGTCGTGGAACGCGGCGCCGTTCTCGGTGATGACCAGCGGCAGCCGGGGGAAGTCGGAGGCCAGTCGCATCAGCAGCTCGTACAGGCCGCTCGGGTCGATGGCCCAGCCCATCGCGGTGGTGTCGCCCGGGGGCTGGTGGAAGGCGACCTCGTCGGCGCCCGGCCACGGGCTGTGCGTGCTCTGGCCGTGCCCGTCGGAGGTGTGGGTGCCGCTGCCGCCGGCCAGGGAGACGAGGGTGGGCGAGTAGTAGTTGACGCCCAGGAAGTCCAGCGGCCGGTGGGCCGTGGCCAGGTCGCCGTCGCGCACGAAGGACCAGTCGGTCAGGGTGGCGGTGTCCTTGAGGAGGTCCTCCGGGTAGGCGCCGCGCAGCATCGGGCCGGTGAAGACCCGGTTGGCCAGGGCGTCGATGCGGCGGGCCGCGTCGGTGTCCGCCTCGGTCGCCGTGAGCGGGCGCACGTGGTGGATGTTGAGGGTGACCGAGCACCGGGCGTCGGCGGGGACGCGGTCGCGCAGCGCCTGGACGGCCAGGCCGTGGGCCAGGTTGAGGTGGTGGGCGGCGCGCAGCGCGGCGACCGGGTCGGTGCGGCCGGGGGCGTGCACGCCGGAGCCGTAGCCGAGGAAGGCGCTGCACCAGGGCTCGTTGAGGGTGGTCCAGGTCTTCACCCGGTCGCCCAGGGCGTCGGCGGCCAGGGCGGCGTACTCGGCGAACCGCTCGGCGGTGGCGCGCTCCGGCCAGCCGCCCGCGTCCTCCAGTTCCTGCGGCAGGTCCCAGTGGTAGAGGGTGGCGACGGGCTGGATGCCCTTGTCCAGCAGTTCGTCGACGAGACGCCGGTAGAAGTCCAGTCCCTTCTGTACGGCGGGCCCGCGGCCGGTGGGCTGGATGCGCGGCCAGGCCAGGGAGAAGCGGTAGGCGCCGACGCCGAGTTCGGCCATGAGGGCGACGTCCTCGCGCCAGCGGTGGTAGTGGTCGGTGGCGATGTCGCCGGTGTCGCCGTTGCGGACCCGGCCCGGGGTGCGGGCGTAGGTGTCCCAGATGGACGGTGTGCGGCCGTCCTCGGCGGCGGCCCCCTCGATCTGGTACGAGGCGGTCGCGGTGCCCCACAGGAAGCCCTCCGGGAAGGTGCGGGGGGCGTCGGGGGCGGGCGCGGTCTGCTGCTGTGCTGCGGTGACCACGGGGGTCCTTTCGGGGTGGGGTGGGTCGGTGGAGGTGGGGAACCGGGCGGGTCAGCCCTTCACGGCGCCGGCCATGATGCCGCTGACGATCTGCCGGCCGAAGACGACGAACATCGCCAGCAGCGGCAGGGTGCCGAGGAGCGCGCCCGCCATGATCAGGGACTGGTCGCGGATGTAGCCGGCGCTGAGCTGGGTGAGGGCGACGGGGACCGTCGGGTTGGTCATGTCGAGCACCACGAACGGCCAGAAGAAGTCGTTCCAGGCGTGCACGAACGTGATCATGAACAGGACCGCCATCGCGGGGCGGGCGACGGGCAGCACGATGCTCCAGAAGATCCGCAGCGAGTGCGCGCCGTCCACCCGGCCGGCCTCGACCAGCTCGTCCGGCAGCGCCTCCCCCAGGTACTGGCGCATGAAGAAGACGCCGACCGCGCTCACCAGGGTGGGGAAGATGACGGCGGGCAGCTGCTGCGACCAGCCCAGCTCGGACATCATCATGAACAGCGGCACGACGCCGAGCTGCGGCGGCACCATCATGGTGCCGATCACCAGCATGAGCAGGATGTTGCGGCCCTTGAACCGCAGCTTGGCGAAGGCGAACCCGGCCAGCGTCGCGAAGAACACCGTGGACAGGGCGATGACGCCGGCCACGATCGTGCTGTTGATCATGGCCTTGCCCATCGCCGCCTCGTCCCAGGCGCGGGCGAGGTTGTCGAACAGGTTCGGGCCGGGCAGGAACGGCGGCGGTGTCTGGCTGACGCGGGTGTTGTCGGTCGAGGCCGCCACCATCGTCCAGTACAGCGGGAAGATCGACAGGATCGCCGTGAGCGTGAGCAGGACGTAGGCGAGCGGGCCCGCGTG
Organism: Streptomyces sp. NPDC052701; assembly: GCF_040678355.1. NCBI lineage: Bacteria > Bacillati > Actinomycetota > Actinomycetes > Kitasatosporales > Streptomycetaceae > Streptomyces > Streptomyces sp. NPDC052701. Next base: position 429,510 of record NZ_JBFATO010000001.1, on the reverse strand, counting down.
GTGCTGGCGGCCCGCGCGCCGGCCCAGCAGCCGGCGGCCACCGCGGGCGGCGGTCTTCCTCGGGCGGGTCCGGGCCGGGGCGTCCGTCCGGACCGGGAGGCTTTCGGTGGTCATTGCGGACTCCTGGTCAGGACGTACGGGAACGCAGGCGCTTGATCAGGCGCTGCGCGACGAAGACGAGGACGAGCAGCAGGAACATCGCCCAGGCGACGGTCGCCGAGCGGCCCATCTGGTAGTTCTTCCAGCCCTCCTCGTACAGCAGCAGGCCCAGCGTCTGGTACTGGTTGTCCGCGCCGCCGGTCACGCCGTTGGGGCCCTGGCCGAAGATCAGCGGCTCGCCGAAGAGCTGGGTGGCGCCGATGGTGGAGAGCACGATGGTGAAGACGATGGTGGAGCGGATCCCCGGGATGGTGACGTGGGTGAACTGCTTCCAGCGGGAGGCGCCGTCGATGGCGGCGGCCTCGTACCGGTCGGCGGGGATGGCCTGCATCGCGGCCAGGTAGAGCAGCGCGTTGTAGCCGGTCCAGCGCCAGATGACGATGGTGGAGATGGCGAGCTGGGCGGGCCACTTGTCGGCCTCCCAGTTCACCGGGTCCAGGCCGACCGCGCCGAGCGCCCAGTTGATCATTCCGAAGTCGCGTTCGAAGAGCATGGTGAAGACGAGGGCGGCGGCGCCGACGGAGGTGGCGTAGGGCACGAGCGAGGCGACGCGGAAGAACAGCGAACCGCGCGCCCGGTAGTTGAGCAGGTGGGCCAGGCCGAGCGCCATCATCAGCTGCGGCACCGTGGAGATGACGCCGATGGTGATGGTGTTGAGCAGCGCGTTCCAGAAGCGGTCGTCGTTCCACAGCTCGACGTAGTTGTCGAACGCCACCCACTCCATGACGTCGAGGGTGGCCAGTTCCACCCGGTGCAGGGAGATCCAGGAGGTGTAGACGAGGGGGTAGAAGCTGAAGGCGGCGAACACGACGAAGAACGGGGCGACGAACGCGTACGGCGCGCCCTTGACGTCGAGCCGGTGCAGCAGCGCGCCGCGCCGCCGGCCGGCGCCGCCCGGCTCCGGGGAGGGCCCCCGGCGCCCCCCGTGGGTCTGGGCCTTGGTGGTGGAGGTGGCCACCGGACTTCCTTCCTGAGAGCAGACGGTTGAGCCGGGCCGCCCGGGCCGCCGGTGCGTGTGCCGGCGGCCCGGGCGGCCGGAGGAGCCGCGGGGTCAGCCGACCGCCTTCTCGATGCGCTCCGCGGTGGTCTTCCACGCCTCGTCGCGGGAGGCGCCCTGCTGCTCGATCAGGGTCAGGCCCTGGGAGAAGGTGTCCTTGATCGTGCCGTCCTTGCGGCCCAGGACCTGCTTGTCCGGGATCTCCCGGGCGGCCGCGCCGAAGATCTCGCCGATCGGGGCGTTGCCGAAGTACTCGGAGGTGACCTTCTTGACCTCGGCGCTCTCCAGCGCCTCCCGCGAGGACGGGACGCTGCCCTGCTTCTCGAAGATGTGGGCCTGCTGCTCGGGCGCGGTCAGCCAGGCGACCAGCTTCTTGGCCTCCTCCTTCACCGGGCTCTTCTCCACGACGCCGAGGAAGGAGCCGCCCCAGTTGGCGCCCTTGGGGGCCTTGGCGACGTCCCACTTGCCCTTGTTGGCGGCGCCGGCCTTCTCACCGATGTGGCCGAGCATCCAGGCCGGGCAGACGGCCGTGGCGAACGTGCCGTTGGCGAGACCGGGGTCCCAACCGGGCTGGAACTGGCGCAGCTTGGCGGTCAGCCCGTCCTCGGCGGCGTCGGCGGCCAGGCTCCAGGCCTCCTTGACGGCCGGGTTCCTATCGTAGATCAGGTCGCCGTCGGCGTTGTAGTACTGCTCCGGGTAGCCGTAGACCATGGCGTTGAACAGGCCGCTGGCCGCGTCCATGTACGCCACGTCACCGCCCTTGAAGTTCTCCTTGAACGTGCGGCCGACCTCGACGTACTTCTTCCAGTCGCCCTCCCACAGCTCGGCCACCTCGTCGCGGTCGGTGGGCAGGCCGGCCTTCTCGAAGTAGTCCTTGCGGTAGCAGACGGCCATCGGGCCGATGTCGGTGCCCAGGCCCAGCACCTTGCCGTCCTCGGTGGTGATCTGGGACTGCTTCCAGGGCAGGAAGTGGTCGGTGCCCGGCACGTCGGAGAAGTCCGCGAACTTGCCGGCCTGGGTGTCGACGATCTCCTTGGCCCGGCCGATCTCGATGCCCTGGATGTCCTTCAGGCCCTTGCCGGCGGCGAGCCTGGTCTGCAGGGCGGTGTAGTACGTCTGCTCGTCACCGGCCACCTCGGCCTGGATGTCGACGTCCGGGTTCTCCTTCTCGTACTGCTCCAGCAGGCCCGTCTCCTTGAAGCCCATCACCCCGTACATGCCCATGGTGATGACGGTCTTGCCGTCCTTCTTGCCGCCGCCCGTCACCGAGTCGTCGCCGCCTGCGCAGCCGACGACGAGGCAGAGCGCACCGGCGGCCGCGAGGACCGCGGCCGCTCTCGTGCGCGCCCGTGTACGCGATGGCCTGTGAACAGTGCCCATGGTTCTTCCTCCAAGCGACGGCGCCGGCGCACCGGAGCGGTGAGTTCCGCGACGGGTAAGACGTTGATGATCTTGATGGGCACGTACCCACCTCAGGGTGGGAACGTGCCCAATGAAGAGGTGGGAACGTGCCCACCGGTCACAGGAAGACTCATGGCCGCGAACACGTATGTCAATAACTTGAAAACAATTCGTTGCCGTTCCAGGGGCCCTGCGCCCGCTTCGCGGGCCCGGGGAGGGTGCTGTCCCCACCGTGGCGTCTGCCACAATTGCCGCTGGTCGAGTCCGCGGCCGGTGCCGTCGCGGTTGCCGCCGGGAGGAGCACATGACAGGGGACCGCCGTCCCACGATCAAGACAGTCGCCGCCCGTGCCGGGGTGGGGCGGACGACGGTGTCCCGCGTCATCAACGGCTCGGAACTCGTCAGCGCCGACGCGCGGGCCAGGGTCCTCGCGGCGATCAAGGAGCTGAACTACGTCCCCAACTCGGTCGCCCGCGGCCTGGTGACCAACCGCACCAACGCGGTGGCCCTGGTGATCCCCGAGTCGGAGAGCCGGCTCGGTTCGGAGCCCTTCTTCGCCGCCCTGATCCGCGGCGTGAGCGGCGCGCTCGCCGAGACCCGGACCCAGCTGCAGCTGATGCTCGTCCGGGACCGGTTCGAGCGGGACCAGTTGACCGCGTCGGTGGCGACCCGCCGGGTCGACGGTGTGCTGCTGGTCTCGGTCCACGCCCACGACCGGCTGCCGGGCATGCTGGAGGAGATGGGGCTGCCCACGGTGCTGGCGGGCCGCCGCGACGAGCGGGAGCGGCTGAGCTACGTCGACTCCGACAACGCGGGGGGCGCCGCCGCGGCCGTCCGGCACCTGCTGGAGAGGGGCCGGAGCCGGATCGCCACCATCACCGGGGCGCTCGACATGGACGTCGGCCGCAGCCGGCTCGACGGCTGGCGCGCCGCCCACCGCGAGGCCGGGGTGCCGGCGGACGAATCCCTGGTCGAGGGCGGGGACTTCACGGAGGAGGGCGGGCGCCGGGCGATGCGTTCGCTTCTTGAACGTGCGCCGGACCTGGATGCCGTCTTCGCCGCGTCCGACCTCATGGCCGTCAGTGCCCTGACCGAACTGCGCCGCCAGGGGCGGCAGGTGCCGGGCGACGTGGCCGTCGTCGGTTTCGAGGACTCCGTCCTCGCCCGCCACACCAACCCGCCGCTGACCACGGTCCGGCAGCCGGTCGAGGAACTGGGGCGGACGATGGCCCGGATCCTGCTCGACGAGATCACGGGGGCGGCCCCGTCCCGGAAGCAGTTGACGCTTCCCACGGAGTTGGTGGTGCGCGAGTCGTCGTAGGGGCGCGGTGACGGTCCTTCACTCCGCCGGCCCGGCGCGTCCTTCGGCATCAGCCGCCGTCCGGGGGCGGTCGCGGCGGCGCCGGAGGACCGGCACCCGGCGACGCGCCCGGGCCGGACCGGTGCCGGGCATCGCCGCGGCGGGCGGACACCCGGAGCCCGTCCACGCCGGGGAAACCCGAAGCGGTGCCGGACGGGCTTCTTCCGCCCCTCCCCCACGGGCGGGGGCGCGCCGGCGGTGCTCCGTCCGGCGAGCAGCACCTCCACCGGCGGTGTGCCCCTGCCGGTGGGGACCGCCTCCCGCGTCCGTCCCGTGCCTTCCGGGACACCTCCGCGCCTGCGCCGTACGGGGGAGGTGTGCGAGGGGACGGAAGAAACGATTCCGCAGTGGTCAACCAATGAGTAGTCCGCGCAGGGAATCGGAGACGGATACGGAGATGGACATGACCATCAACAGGCCCTTGGTCCTCATCGGCGCCGTGGTGTGCGCGGGCGTCCTGGGCGCCGGCTGCGGGCAGCAGCCACAGGGCACCGCCTCCGACGGCACACCGGCGCCCGGCAGAACCGCGCCGCCGCCTAGATCCGCGCACCCCGCTCCCCCGGGCTCGTCCGTCCGTGCCGTTCCCGGACTGGGACCGGTCATGCGGGCACGTGTCCCCGCCGCGGCCCGGCAGGCTCTGGTGGTCAGGGGCACGGCGGAGGACACGGCGCGCGCGGTGGCGGTGCTCTACGAGCGCAGCCCTTCCCACGGCTGGCGTGTCGTCGCCGGCCCCTGGCCCGCCCACAACGGCCTGCGCGGCTGGAGCGACGACCATCGCGCGGGCGACCTGCGCACGCCCATCGGTGTCTTCGGTCTCAGTGACGCCGGGGGCCGCCTGCCCGACCCGGGAACCCGGCTGGCCTACGACCACGACCCGGAGTTCTCGGTCTCCGGCACCGGCCACCTGGGCGAACCGCTGGAAGGGGCGTTCGACTACGTGGTCGCCGTCGACTACAACCGCGTACCCGGCACCACCCCGCTGGACACGACGCGGCCGCTGGGTGAGGACAAGGGCGGCGGGGTGTGGGTCCACGTGGACCACGACGGGCCGACCAACGCCTGCATCTCCCTGCACAAGGACCACATGCGTTCGTTGTTGCGGGCCTTGGACCCGGACAAGAGGCCGGTCGTGGTCATGGGACCGGAAAGGGCGCTGACGATGTAGGGGCCGCGGCGAACGGCTGCTCGTAGGCGTCCGCGGTGTTCTCCGAGGACGCGAGCGGCACGGGTCCCGGTCCGGCGGGGACCCGGTCCGGGCGACGGCCGGTGGAGCGACTCCGACGCGGTGCGGCGGAGTTCGCGGCCGGCGTGCCCGGTCCGCCCTCGTGGCGGGGTCGGCGGCGCGCACCCGCCCCACCCGTGTGCGCACGGACTTCGTCCCGGGGCGAGCGCTTCCCCGGGGACCCCCTCGCCCGGGTCGCCGTCGCGCGGGTCCGTCCTCGGTGCCCCGCACGTGGCCGGAGTCGCCCACCGGGCGAAGCCGGCGGCGACGGCGCGCCGCTCCGGCACGGGTCGGGCCCGGAGCACCGACACCCACCCATGAGGCAGGCGAGTTCACGGCCCCGCACGGTCCGGACCGCGAAATGTCGGCTTTCGGTTCCCCCGCATGACCGTCGACGCGCACAGCTCCGAGTCTCCGCGGAAAACCCGGCCGGAATCCTCGCGGGGTTTCACGCGCGCAGGCCGTCCGGGCGCCCCTCGCGGACTCCTCCCACCGGTCGGCGGCCACGACCGCGCGGGCCGGCCCGGGGACTTGCCGGCGAGCGGGTTCCGGGCGAGCACGGCCGGCCAGGTTCTTCATTTCAACCTCTTGCGTGGCCGACGACCCGTCTGCCACATTCACCTCAGCCGAAATGACATGTACGCGCCACCCTCATCCGGGTCGCGCGTGCTCGCACCGCCGCATACCCGTGCGGCGCCGTCCTCGCCGAGGACACTTCAACCCCACACAATGGAGACGAACGTGCGAATGACCAGATGGGCTCCCGCCGTCGCGGCCGCGGCCCTCTCCCTGTTAGGACTCGCCCCCGCAGCCGCGGCACAGGCGTCCGCTCCGCCCGGCGCACCCGCGGTCGCACGCGACACCGCGGTCCAGCCGATCATCGGCGGAGGCCTCGCGAGCAACGCCCCCTGGGCGGCCCGTCTGTTCTCCAACGGACGGCAGACCTGCAGCGCCTCGATCATCGCCCCGACCTGGATCCTCACCGCCAAGCACTGCGTCTCCGGCGGCGGGCTGTCGTTCCGCATCGGCAGCCTCGACCAGACCACCGGCGGCACGGTGGCCAACGGCGTCAGCGTCCACAACCACGCGTCCTCCGACCTGTCGCTGGTCAGGCTCGACCGCTCCGTGGCCGGCACGTACGCACGCCTGGGCCAGCCGGGATCGGTGTCGGTGAACCAGACCGTCCAGGTGTACGGCTGGGGAGCGACGTCCCAGTGCGGCTCGGAGGCCAACTGCCAGTCCCGTTACCTGAAGGTCGCCAACGTCATCGTGACCGGCGGCTGCCGCGACGCCTACAACGGCTCGGCCATCTGCGCCCGCCGGGGCGACGGCATCACGGCCGGCGGGGACTCGGGCGGCCCGATGATGGCCAACGGCGCGCAGGTCGGCGTCGCCTCCACCAGCGACCGCCAGACCACGACCGCGTACACGAACGTGACGGCGTACCGCTCCTGGATCCAGAGCGTCGCGGGCGTCTGACCGGTCGTCGCCACCGCCGTGCGCGGGTGGCACCCGGGTGACGTCCGGGGGCGGGCACGCGCCGCGCAGCGGCCCGGGCCCGCCCCCGGAACACGACCGTCCCGCACCCGCACGACGTCCCCCGCACCGGGATCCGCCTCCCTCGGCCCACGGCTGCCGAACGCGGCCCCGAGCCCTCGGGCGGGAACCCTTTCACCCCCGCCGCTCCAGCCCTGGCCAGCGCCCTGCGCGACGCCGCCGGCACACGCTGCGCCACCCCGTCCCTCCGGACGGACACGGCGCGGGCCGCGCCGCACCGGGGCCGGCACGGGGCCGGCACCCGCACGAGCGGCTCCGGTCCGGCGCCGCCCGGGGACCGATCCGGGCTGAAGAACGCGGTCCCGGGCGCGTCGACCACGATGCGCGACGGGCATGGTGTGCCACCTTGTACCTGTTCGTGACCGGAGGGGGACATCGGAACCCGGCGCGGATCCGTGCCGGTGAAAGGGGCTTGCGATGACGCCGCGGGACACCGTCCCCACCGGAGGGCTGCGATGCGAGGACGAGGCGTACGGCGATGCCCTGGCCCGTTTCCTGGCCGGCAGCGACGAGAAGGCCCGGACCCACGCCTACCTCGACGACGTGGTGCGCCGGATGCCGGTCCGGCGTGTCCTGCTCGACGTCGGCGCCGGCGACGGAACCACCGCGTGCCACCTGAGCCGGTTCTTCGAACGCACGGTGTGCATCGAGCCCAGCGAGCACATGCGCCGCGTGCTCGAGCGCGCGTGCCCCCACGCCCTCGTCCTGGCCGATCCCGTACTGCGGGCGCAGCCGGGTGTGAGCGCCGACCTGGCTCTGCTCTCCCACGTCCTGTACTACGTACCGCGCGCCCAGTGGGCCCCGACGGTGCTGCGCGTCCTGGACTGGGTCGAACCGGGCGGCACCCTCCTGATCGTCCTGCAGAACCCCGACGACGCCTGCATGCGGATGGTGCGGCACTTCACCGGCAACCGCTTCGACCTGAGGGAGCTGGCCGACGAGCTCACGACGACGGGGAACGTCCCGGCCCGCGCCCTGGCCCTGGAGTCCGTCCCCGCCCGGTACACCGGCACCGACCTCGACGAAGTCGTGGCGGTCGCCGCCTTCCACCTGAATGTGCCCTCCCCCGGCCCGGGCGGGGAACCCGTGTCGCGGGAGGCGGTCGCCGACTACGTCCGCCGCCACTTCGCCGACCGCGCCGGCGGTTTCACCATGAGCCACGCCCAGGACGTGCTGCGTATCCACCGGCCACGCCCGTGACCACGGCCGGCGCGCCGTGACACGCCGCGGCCCGGCCGGCCCGTCCCCTCCTCCTGCCGGAGGGTGCCCGTGTCCTGAAGCCGGTACAGCCCGGGCACCGGAGCCGTGGCCGGCTCTCGCACGGTCCGAGCGATCACGACGCTCGCGGGCTCGCCCGGGCCGGGGCTCCTCCGCGCCGACGGGCTACGAGATCAGCTGCTGCTCGGTCCAGATGGTCTTGCCGGAACACGTGTAGCGGCTGCCCCAGCGGTGCGCGAGCTGGGCGATGAGGAACAGGCCGCGCCCGCCTTCGTCCATCAGCCGGGCGCGGCGCAGCCGCGGCTGGGTCTGGCTCGCGTCGGACACCTCGCAGATCAGGTTCTTGTCGTTGATCAGCCGCAGCCGGACGGGGGGTTTGGCGTACCGGATCGCGTTGGTGAGCAGCTCGCTGACGATCAGTTCGGTCGTGAAGGCGTACTCCTCCAGGTCCCAGTCGGCGAGCTGGGTGGTGATCAGCCGGCGGGCCTCCCCCACGACGCTGGGGTCGGCCTTCAACTGCCAGGCGGTGGTGGTGTTCCCGGGCAGGGGGCGTACGCGGGCCACGAGGAGGGCGACGTCGTCGGCCGGGGGGCCGGTCAGGGCCTGCTCGAGCGCGGCGCTGCCGATCTCGGCGGGAGGGCTGCCGGAGGCCACGGCGGCCGCCATGCGCTCGTGCAGCACCCTTCTCCTGGCGCCGTCGCGTGCCAGCTCCTTCGTGTAGAGCCCCAGCACACTGCCCGGTTCGAGCGCCAGTTCCAGGGGTTCGAAGGGCATGTTCCCGGCGCCGAGCGCGGGGCCCGGTGTGAGGCGCACGCGTGTGTGCCGCCCGTCCGGCGTGATCAGGACGGGCGGCGGGTGGCCGGCGCTGGCCATGACGCAGTGGCCGGTGACCGGGTCGTACACGCAGTACAGGCAGGTCGAGCCGAGCACACCGCCGTCCTGGGACTGCGGCTCGGTGGCCCCCAGGCGCACCACGAGGTCGTCCAGGTGCGTGAGCAGCTCCTCCGGCGGGAGGTCGAGATCGGACAGGGTCTGCACGGCCGTACGCAGCCGGCCCATGGTGGCCGTCGCGCTCAGCCCGTGTCCGGCCACGTCACCGATCACGAAGGCCACCCGGGTGGCCGACAGCTCGATGACGTCGTACCAGCACCCCCCGATCCCCGACGCGCTGCCGGCGGGCACGTAGATCCCGGAGGACTCGGCCGCGCTCAGTGCCACCCCGGAGGGGGGAAGGAGACTGCGCTGCAGGGTTTCCACGGTGCGCAGCTCGGTGGCGTAGCGGCGCGCGTTCTCCAGGCTCAGCGCGGCCCGTGAGGCGATCTCCTCGATCAGGGGGACGTCGCTTCCGGCGAAGGGCGCCCGGTCCCCGGTGCGCCACAGCCCCAGGACCCCCAGCACGGTGCCCCGCTCGTGCAGCGGAACGAACAGGGCGGACGTCGCGGTCGCGGGCAGCAGCAGCCGGCGCCGCTCCTCGTCGATGTCCAGTTCCCCGGCCCAGGCGGCCAGGTCGGGCACGAGGACGGTCCGCCCCTCGCAGAGGGCCCGGCTCTCCGCTTCCCTGGCGCGGACGGTGTCACCGCGCTGGTAGATGTCCGCGGGCCAGGCGCCGTCCCCCGGCGCGGTGGCGATGCGGCGCAGCCGGGTGCCGGGCAGGAACCTGCCGGACCCACGCCCCGGAGAGACCGTGTCGGAGAGGTCCACGCTGGCGAGGTCGGCGAAGTCGGGCACGAGGATGCCGGTCAGTTCGTCGGCGTTGCGGGTCACGTCCAGCGTGCGGCCCAGGCGGGTGGCGGCCGCGTAGAGCAGGGCGAGCCGCCGGCGGGCCGTGTGATTCTCGGTGATGTCGGTGAACATCACCGCCACGCCGGCCACCCGGTCGCGGGCGTCGTGGAACCGGAAGGCCGACAGGGACAGCACCCGTTCCCGTGCCGGGGCGACCAGGGGCCGGGCCGGGTGCTCCCAGGCGATCAGCGACTCGCCGGTGTCCAGGACCCGCCGCAGCCGCGCCTCGATCGCGGCGGCGTCCTGCGGTACGAGGATGTCGGTGAGCCGCAGGTCGGCCGGGTTCTCGGCGTGCGGGGCGCGGGGCAGGCCGAACAGGCGCGGGTCGAGGTTGGCCCGGGTGATGCGCAGATCAGCCCCGTGGATGATCAGTCCGATGTGGTCCTGGCTGAACAGCGCGCGGACCAGCGACTCGTCCCCCGTCGCGGACCGGGCCGGACCCGCGGGCGCCACGCACACCGCGAAGCGGGTCCGGCCGTCGGCGGGCAGGGGCAGCACCTCGGCGTCCACCTCGACCGTCGCACCGTCCCGGCGTACCAGGGACGTCCGCAGCGTCCGGCGCTCCTGCCGTGCCGCGGCGCCGAGCGCCCCGGTCCAGGCGTCCGGTTCGGCGGCGAGCTCCGTGATGCGCCGCCCGTGCAGCTCCGCGGGGGGACAGCCGGTCAGGGCCGGCACGGCGCCGGTGCAGCGCAGGACGACACCGTCCCCGTCCAGCACGAGCACGGCCACGACGTTCCCCGGCGGCTGGTCGATGCCGTGGGCGTGTGTCGTCGGAGTCACTCGACTGCCTCGTTCTGTCGGGCACCGCTCACCACCACGGGAACACCATGCTTCCTCGACCATTGTGCGGGAGGCGGTCCCGGCCGGCATCCGGAGGAGGCGCTCCCCTGCCCCGGCCGTCGCGACGTCGGCCGGGGCCCGCTCCGGGCACCGCGAACGGCGCTGCCCGTGTCCCTCCGGGCGGACTCGCGCGGCACCCGCCCCCGGGGCCCTTGAAGAGCGCACGCGGCTGGAACACGCTCGCGCGAGGCGGAACGGCGCGTACGCTGTGGTGCCCGGCGCGAACCGGCCGCCCGCGCCGTCCGGGGACGGCCCCTGTGTCCGAACCGCCCGGTCGGGGCCCCGCCCGCGCCCTCGGCATCGCCGTCGCCGTGGAACGGCAGCGGGCCGCGGCCGGGACCAGCCGCCGTTGTCCAGGGATCCGGGAGCCCGTATGACACACCGCGTCGGACCGTCGGCGAACCGGGCCGGGATCTCACGGGAACGGGCCGCCGAAGCACAGGAGATCATCGACCGCGTCACCCGCTGGGCCGCGGGCCGCCAGGACGTCGTCGGTCTGCTCCTGGTCGGTTCGTACGCCCGCGACGCCGCGCGTCCCGACTCCGACATCGACCTCGTCCTGCTCACGACGGACCCGGCCCCGTACTCCGGCACCGCCTGGGCCGACGAGCTCGCCCTCGGCGAACTCCTGCGCACTCGGGCGTGGGGTCCCCTCACGGAGCGACGCCACGCCACGGCCTCGGGCCGGGAGGTTGAGATCGGCATCGGGTCCGCGCAGTGGGCACGGACCGACCCCGTCGACCCTGGCACACGCCGCGTCGTCACCGACGGAGCCCGCCCCCTGCACGACCCGGCAGGAGTCCTCGCCGCCCTGATCCGGGCCTGCCGGCGGTGACCACCCGGCGGGGGCGTTCGGCCGGCCGGCCCCGGGAGGAACGCCGCGGGCCGCCGGACAGGAGAGACGCGACGTCCCACGGCGCTCCGACTGTGCGAAGCCTCCCCCGGGCCCCGCGTCCGCTCCCGCGAAACCCCCGCAGGCGCGGACACGCCTGCTCCGCCGAACCGCCGACGGCCAGGGCGAACGGGCGGGAGGGAAGATCGTGATTCTCCGGGCTCGCCCCGCGGCCGGGAGCTACTGTCGCGAGCATGGTCGAACACGATGTCCTCGGTGCCACCCGCGAGGCTTACGACGCCGTCGCCCTCACCTATGCGCAGCTGTTCCGCGACACGCTGCGTGACAGCCCCCTGGACCGCGCGGTCCTGGGTGCCTTCGCCGAGCTCGTACGTGCGGGCGGGGACGGCCGGGTCGCGGACCTGGGGTGCGGGCCCGGCCATGTCACCGCTCATCTGGACGGGCTGGGCCTGTCGGCGTTCGGTGTCGACGCCTCTCCCGCGATGATCGAGTCGGCTCGGCAGGCCTATCCGGGCCTGCGGTTCGACGTGGGCTCGATGGCCGCGCTGGACATCGCCGACGGCGTGCTGGGCGGCGTACTCTCACGGTGGTCCATCATCCACACCCCGCCGCAGGAAGTCCCTGTCATCCTGGGGGAGTTCCATCGTGTGCTGGCACCCGGCGGCCACCTCCTGATCGGCTTCTCGGCAAGCGACGACCCGTCCCACCCGGCGCAGGTCTTCGATCACACGGTCGCGCCGGCCTACCGGTGGTGGCCCGATCACCTCGCCGCGATGCTGCGCGAGTCCGGGCTGGCCGAGGTGGCCCGGATGGTCCGCGAGCCCCAGCCCACCGACCGACGGCAGTTCCAGGAGGTCCACCTGCTCGCCCGCAAGGCCCGGGCCGGGGAGGCCCGAGCGAACGCGTGACCGCGTCCCACCCGCCGGACGGGGATCCGCCGGGTTCCGGGCGCGCCGGCTCGGCCGCCGGCTGAACCCGGCGGCCGGAACCCCCGGTCTCCGTGCGGGTCGCCGGCCCCGAAGCGGTCCGGCCGCCTTCGAGGACCGCTTCGCCGGGAGTCCTCGTCCGGAAGGGGACGAGCGGCAGATCACGCCGCCTCGCCGAGCGGGCGGCACGGCACCGCTCGCTCAACGGCCCTGCCCTCCCCCGCCGGTTCCACCCGGTACAGGCGGGCCCCCGAAGTCCTGGTCACCGCCTCCTGGAGGCGTCCGTCCGTGAAGAGGGCGCCCACACCGTCCTCCAACGCCCATCCGGCGGGCAGCCCGCCGGTGGCCACCGCTTCCCGGTAGGAGGGGCGGCGGCCCGGTTCGCTGTCGTAGTGCGGGCACACCGAACCCGGCAGGAGGCCCAGCCCGGCCCGCAGGAACGTCAGCGGGCCGAAGGAGTCGGTGTGCGAGGCTTCGGCCCAGCAGTTGGCCCCGGCGCTGATCCCGCCCAGCAGCGTCCCGCGGTGGCAGGCCTCGCGCAGCAGCCGGTCCACTCCGTGTGCGCGCCAGACCGCCAGCAGGTTCGCCGTGTTGCCGCCGCCGACGTACACCACGTCCTGCGAGAGCAGGAACGTGCGCAGGGCGTCGTCGTCGGCCTCGCGCCGGAACAGCGGCAGGACGGAGGGCTCGCAGTCGCGTGACCGGAACGCGTGGAGGAACCGCTCGATGTACGCGGGGGCGTCTCCGCTGGCCGTGGGAACGAAGCACACCTTGGGCCGGGGGCGCTCCTCGCGTGGGCGAGCAGCCAGTCGTCCAGCAGCCCGTCCTCGTCCGTGGAGAAGCCTCCCCCGAGGAGCGCCACACGGCGAGCCGGGACGACGACCATGAAAGTGCCTCCTGAGCGGAGCGGCGGATGGATTCAGGGTGCGCGGAACGACGCCGGGCCGAGGTCTCCCCCGCGATCGGGCCGGTGTCCGTGCAATGCCCGGGGGCGGCCGGGCCGGGTGCGCGGCCGCGCCTCGTCAGAGGGTGGTGAACCGCAGCTCGGGGCGTTCCCAGGTGACCTTCGGCGGCGACGGGGCGACCGTCCCCACCCGCTCGGCCCCCAGGCGCCGGTAGAACTCCTCGGCCGGGGGATGGGAGACCACACGCACGTCGGTCAGGCCGGCCTCCCTGGCCTGGCCGATCATGTGCTCCACGAGGAGCCGGCCGATGCCCCTTCCCTGCGCGTCGTCGGCCACGAACGCCAGGTCCAGTTCCGGTGGCTCCACCACCAGGGCGTAGAAACCCAGCAGCCGCCCCGCCGCGCCGGAGGCCACGAAGACCCGGTGCCGGGCGATGTAGTCGGCGGTGACCCGGTAACCGGAGATGATCGAGGCGTACTTCCCCCGGTAGGCGCCGGACTGCCGGACCAGTGTGGTGAGGCGCTCCGCGTCCTGTGCGACGGCACGCCTGATCGTCGTCGGCTCCATCGCCCCGAGTATAGGGGTGAATACGGCCAGGGACTATTACTTTACGATCCCTGCTACGACGATGAACGACCGTGCGGCCTGCAGCCGGCCGCACGACCGGGTACGGCGCCCCGGGGCCGGGGGCGGGGGCGGGAGAGCGCTCGCGGTGTCCACTCGGCCGAATCCCGGCTTGCATCCCGCCGCACGGGGGACATGAGGGATCATGCCGACCGTCAAGGAACAGCCGGGCGCCGCGTCCGGCCCGGCCCTCAAGAGGGCCCTCACCACTCCGCTGCTCTACTTCTTCATCCTGGGCGACGTCCTGGGCGCCGGGGTGTACGTCCTGGTGGGGCAGGTGGCCGCGGACGCGGGCGGAGCGGTCTGGGTGCCCCTGCTCGTCGCGCTGCTGCTGGCGCTGCTGACCGCGGCCTCCTACGTCGAACTGGCCACGAAGTACCCCAGGGCGGGCGGAGCCTCCCACTACGCCACCCGCGCGTTCGGACCGTTCGCCGGATTCGTCGCGGGGTTCTGCATGCTGGCGGCCGGTGTCGTCTCCGTCGCCGCGCTCGCCCGCGGATTCGCCGGCGACTACCTGTCGGCCTTCGTCACCCTGCCCGTGGCGCCCGTCGCCGTGGTGTTCCTCCTGCTGCTCGCACTGGTCAACGCCCGGGGCATCAAGGAGTCCACCCGCGCCAACGTGGCCGCCACGGTCGTCGAGGTCGGCGGGCTCGTCGTCATCGTCGTGCTCGGCGCGTGGCTGCTGCTGCGCGGCGACGGCGACCTCGGCCGGCTCACGCAGCTCGGCACCCCGCACAAGGGCGCCGCCGCCGCCGTCCTGGGCGGCGCGGTGCTGGCGTACTACTCGTTCGTCGGCTTCGAGACGTCCGTGAACGTGGCGGAGGAGACCCGCGACCCGCGGCGCTCGTACCCGCGTGCCCTGTTCGGGGCGCTGGCCACCGCCGGTGCCGTCTACGTGCTGGTGGGTCTCGCCGCGTCCGCGGCCGTACCGACCGAACGGCTGGCGGCGTCGAGCGGGCCGCTGCTCGAAGTCGTCGAGGAGGCGGGCGGCGTGCCGCCCCGCCTGTTCAGTGCCGTCGCGCTCGTCGCCGTCGCCAACGGCGCGCTGCTCACCGGCATCATGTCCTCGCGGCTCGCCTTCGGGATGGCCCGTGACGGGCTGCTGCCCTCCGCGCTGACCAGGGTGCTGCCCGGCCGCCGCACGCCGTGGGCCGCGATCGCGGTCACGACCGCGCTGGCGATGCTGCTGGCGCTCACCGGCAACGTCGCCACCCTGGCCTCCACCCTGGTCCTGCTGCTGCTCGTCGTCTTCCTCATGGTCAACGTCGCGGTTCTCGTCCTGCGCGGCGATCCCGGCACGGCCGACCACTTCCGTGTCCCCACTGCGCTTCCCGTGCTGGGCGCCGCTTCCTGCCTCGTGCTCGCCACACAGATCGAGGCCCAGGTGTGGTGGCGCGGACTGGCGGTGCTCGGCGTCGGGACGGCGCTCGCGGCGGTCGCCGCCGTACGGCGGGCCGGGGCGGCGGACACGAACGGGCCGAGGGCGAACGGGCCGGGCGCGAACGGACCGGAGACGAGTGGCGGGCCCGGGGCGAGCGAGCTGGGCTAGGTCCTGTCGTCGAACTCCCGTCTCGGGCTCAGGTCCTGTGGTGCGGCCACCGCGTGTGACGGCCGAGGGCGTCCGAGCGGCTCGGGCGGTCGCCTGAAAGGGGACGGTTGAAAGGGGACGGTGGCCGGTGCGGTGCGGCCGGCGGCCCGGGGCCGTGGAGGAGGCCGTGCTCCGGTCGTGCGTTCACGACCGGAGCCGGGGTGGCGCCTCGGGCGGTGTGCCGCTGCGGCGGTGGCGCCGGGTGCGGTGGTTGCAGGTGCGGTGGCTGCAGGTGACGGCGCTCGCGCCGTGCCGGGCGGCTGCCGGGCCGTGGTCCCGCCCCCGTCGCCCCGGCGGCGTTCGGGCACGGTGTCCACGCGGAGGGGGGAGCCGCCCGGGGCGGCTCCCCCCTCCGGCGGACCGGGTCACTCCGTGCGCAGGCCCTCTGGGCGCATCATGCGCCACAGCGGCGGCAGGCTGAGGAGGGTGACCAGCAGGACCACTCCCGCGCCGATGCCGGTCATCGCCGCCACCGCCGCCCAGTCGAAGCCGACCGGACGGTCGACCATGCGGAGCAGGACCGCGCCCAGTGCCAGGCCCGTGGTGCAGGCCAAGGCGAGGCCGAGTGCGATCGGCACGGCGGTCTGCCACAGCACCGACAGGCCCAGGGTGCGCCGGCGCGTGCCGAAGGCGACCAGGGAGGCGAGCAGTTTCCTGCGTTCGCGCAGTTGTTCCATCTGGGAGACGAACAGGCTCGCCCCGATCAGCAGCAGCACGGCGGCCGAGCCGATCATCAGGCCCCGTTCGACCGACGCGAACCGGTTGTTCACCTGGAACTCCGTCAGGGACATCGGCACCAGCATCACATGGGCCCGGGCCACCGCGTTGCGCACGTGCTCCCGGGCGTCCGGCACGGCGGGGTCCAGCGTGACGAAGGTGGTGGAGCGGACGCTCCTCAGCGCGCCGTCGGGCAGTGCGCCCGGGGTGACGACGAGGCCGCCGCGCCGCGCACCGGTGGGGTCCGGCCGGGAGGCGACCTGCTCGATCCGTGCCGGCAGGGTCCAGCCGACCGCCGGCGCGCCCGGGTCGCCTTCGCCGGGCGGGTCGATGTAGACCTTCCGACCCGGCTCGGGCGTCTCCTCGGGGTACTGGGGGTCGGGCGGCAGCAGGAAGACGTCTCCGTCGGCGCACGAGTCCAGCCGGGCGACCTCGCGCAGGGAAGCGCAGTCGCCGATCGTCACCGAGTAGAAGGCGACGGCGTCCCGGGGCTTGTCCCCCAGCGTGGTGCTGCCCAGCGTGGTGGCCCGCCTCACCCCCTGCGCCGAGCCGATCCGCTCGGTGAGGGCGGGCATGTCCGCGTACGGCACCTGGGAAGGCGCCAGCACCTGCATCTGCGCCCGGTCCAGATCGGCTCCGGTCCGCTTGGTGTAGCCGTCCTCGATGCCGGCGAACAACGACTGCAGGGCAATGGCCCCGGCCACGGCCACCGCGATCCCGTTGACCGGGCGCACCGCGATGCCGCTGCTCAGCTGGAGCCGCCGCACGGCCAGCTGCCAGGCCACCGGCCCGGCGCCGAGCCGGGTCACCGCGGCCTCCACCAGCCAGGGCAGCAGCGCGGTCACGCCGACCAGCAGCAGCACCACGCCACCGGTGACCTGCCACTGGTTGAAGTCCTCGTGGTCGCCCCGCCCGATCAGCGGGGCCAGCAGGGCCAGGCCCGCAAGCGGCATCAGCAGCCGCCACCACAGCCGGCGCCGCGCGGGCCTGGCCGTACGGACCACTCCCAGCGGCTCGATCACCACCGCGCGCATCGCGAGCAGGGTCACCGCGACCGAGGCCAGCGGCACCGCGATCACCACCAGGAGGGCCAGTGCCGGGCTGAGCGCGATGTCGGCCGGGTACATGCGCGTCTCCACCATCGGGAAGTCCGCGGCCACCTGCCGTCCCGCGAAGAACAGCACCAGGCCGACGAGGACACCGAGCAGCGCGCCGCCGAGCGCCTCGCCCGCCGCGATCCTGCGGGTCGCCGCCGTGTCCGCGCCGACCAGCCGGAGCGCGGCCAGCCGCCGGTCGCGGCGCTCGCCGCCGAAGCGGACGGCCGCGGCGATGAACACGGTCACCGGCAGCAGCAGGACCACGAAGACGACCAGGACGAGCAGCAGCAGTACGGGATCCCAGGGCTCGGCGGGCTGGGGGTCGCCGAAGTCCTCGATCCGCAGCACGAAGTCCTGGCCGCCCCGGAGCCCGTCGTAGCCGGCCCAGTAGGCCAGCTCGCCGGGGCCGAGCAGTCCCGCTTCGGCGATGGTGCCGACCTGCCGGTAGGGCAGGCGGGGCCGAAGCAGCCGTTCGCCCTCGGGAGTGTCGAGCAGGGCGGCGAGCGCGGGCGAGACCACCATCTCACCGGGCGCGGGGATCCTGGACAGGCCGGGCGGAACGGGCGGCTCGGACCCCTCGGGACGCACCAGCCGGCCGTAGACGTTCTTGTCCCGGTAGGTGCTGTCGGCCTGGGAGACGAGCAGGGTGCGGTCGGTGGCCTTCTCGGCGGTCACATAGGTGCTGCGGTCGTCCTCGCGCGCGCTGCGGGCGTCGATCGCGCCCGGCACGGCGGTGGTGAACAGCAGCAGCGCCACGCCGAGGCCGACGCCGACGGCGGTCAGGACCGTGCGGATCCAGCCCTCCCGGCCGCCCATGACGGAGAACCTGGCCCCCATCGCGATGTCCTCGGCCCAAGTGGTGCCGGGGGTGGGGCGGTCGCTCATACGGCGCGCTCCATGTCGCGGGAGCGTCCGTCGCGTACGACGATCTCGCGGTCGGAGTAGGCGGCCACCCGTGCCTCGTGGGTGACCAGGACGACGGCGGTGCCGGTGGAGCGGGCTGCTTCGGTGAGCAGTTCCATCACGCGTTCGCCGTTGAGGGAGTCCAGGGCGCCGGTGGGTTCGTCGGCGAAGAGCACGCGCGGGTCGGTGACCAGGGCGCGGGCGACGGCGACGCGCTGGCCCTGGCCGCCGGAGACCTCCCCGGGGCGCTTGGCGCGCACGTCGTCGACCTCCAGCCGCTCCAGCCAGCCCAGGGCGGCCCGCTCGGCCTGTTTGCGGGGGGTGCCGTTCAGGCGCAGCGGCAGGGCGACGTTCTCCACACAGGTCAGCTCCGGCACCAGCTGGCCGAACTGGAAGACGAAGCCGAACTGCGAGCGGCGCAGCGCGCTGCGCTCGGCGTCGCGCAGGGCCGACAGCTCGCGTCCGGCGTAGGTGATGGTGCCGGAGTCGGGGGTGACGATCCCGGCCAGGCAGTGCAGCAGCGTGGACTTGCCCGAGCCGGAGGGGCCCATCACGGCGACGACCTCACCGGGGTGGATGGAGAAGTCGGCGCCGTCCAGTGCGGTGGTCGGCCCGTAGGCCTTGCGCAGGTCGCGGGCGGCGAGCAGGGTGCCGGCGGGGGTCATGCGGTCACCGCCGTGCGCAGCTTGTCCAGGCGTGCGGCGGTCAGTTCCAGCCAGCGCAGGTCGGCCTCCAGGTGGAACAGGGCGTGGTCGCAGATGAGCTGGTCGGCCAGGTCGCCCTTGCGTTTGCGTTCGGTGAGCAGGCGCATGCCGCGCAGGTGCTCGGCGCGCTGGGTGTCGAGGATGTCGGCGGCGTCGCGGCGTGTGAGCAGCGCCAGGACGACCTTGGTGTACAGGGTCGACTGCAGGTACGGCTCGGGCTTTTCCGGTGTGGCCAGCCAGCGCTCGACGTCGGTGACGCCGGCCTCGGTGATGGCGTAGCGCTTGCGTTCGGGGCCGTCGCCGGCCTCGATGCCGTCGACCTCGACCAGGCCGTTGCGCAGCAGGCGGGACATCGTGGAGTAGACCTGGCCGTAGTGCAGCGGCCGGTCGTGACCGAACTTCTCGTCGAAGGCCCGCTTCAGGTCGTAACCGTGCCGCGGGCCGGACTCCAGGAGTCCCAGGAGAGTGTGACCGATGGACATGCCGAGGACTATACACACTAGGTATACGCCCCGCGTATACACGGGGCTCATAGCGGGTCGGGGTTCAGCGTCCGCAGGGTCCTTCGGGCCGGGGAGCGGCGCATCCGGTTCCCTCCCGGGCCGGGAGCGGTGCGGGGGGGGGCGGGTCCGTCGTTCCCGTCGCCGGACCGCCGGCCGGCACCGCCCCGGGCACCGTGCGCCTACGCCCCCTTGCTCCTCTCGAAGTGCAGGGAGATGGAGCGCAGGACGTCCGCCGCGGAGACGTCCGTGCGGCCCTCGTCGTGCACCTCGGCCAGCTGTACGAAGGCGAACGCGAGCGCCGAGGTGATCTGCACGATGGCCGGCCCCAGCTTCCCGGCGACGATGTCGGCGGCTTCGCGGGCGCTGGCGTCGGCGGGCAGCTGGATGTGGGGCAGCATCTCCTCCAGCAGCGTCGCGATCGCTCCGCTCTGTGTCACGTCGGCGCCTGGGTCCTCCCGAAGGCGGCGCCGCATCCCGAGCGCCTCGGTGAGGATGCCGACGGTCCGCTGCATGACCTCTCGTTGCTCCATGCGCAGAGCCTAGACGCCCCCGCGCCCGTCTTTCCGCCGCTGAGCGGGCACCGGACGGGGCACTCCCCCTGCGGCTGGCAGCCGGTCCGGCTCCCGGCGGGGACGACGAGGCCGCACGGCACCGCGCGCGGGTACCGCCGGCGCACACGGCGCCGGGCGAAGAGGAGGAAGATGAATCGCCGTGGTCCCGCCGGGGCCGTCCGGGTCGGGGAGCGGGGGGCCGGGAACACACGGCCGTCCCCGTCCCGGTGCACGATGGAGGCCTTCTCCCTGCTGACGGGTGCTCCTCGCGGGTGCGGCAGCCGAGGCCGCCGGACGAGCGGCCACACGTCCGGCAGACCTCGGCGCACTGCCGTCGCCCACCGCCGCCTGCCGTCCCCCGCTCCTCGCACCGAGCCGGCCCCGGGCCCGCCCCGCCGCCGGGCCGCCCCGGCGGAACGGCAGGCCCGGCAGGTCGCCGGCCACACCTCCACCGTGGCCGCCAGGAAGGTGCACGGCTCTCAGGAGGCCACTTGGTCGAGGAGCTGGGGCCCGTTGTTGCGGACGTTGTTGACGGCCGTGGAGACCGGACGGGCGTCCAGGCGGCCGTCGGCGGGCCGGCCGAGCAGTGCGCGCAGCTCGTCGGGGTCCTGGTGGTGGGGGTCGAGCCAGGCGTCGTAGTGGTCGGGGGTGAGCGCGAGCGGCATGCGCGGGTGGACGCGGCCGGCCGCGTCGGTGGCCTCGGTGGTGATGATGGTGCAGGTCATCAGCCAGGCGGCCGGGTCGTCGTCGTGCTCGACCTCGGGATCGCGCCAGTACTCGTACAGCCCGGCGAACGCCATCGCACGGCCGTCCTCCGGGTGGATGAAGTACGGCTGCTTGCGGGTCCTGCCCGTGGCGGGGTCCTCGGCCTGCTGCCACTCGTAGAAACCGTCGGCCGGCAGCAGGCAGCGGCGCTTGACGAAGGCGCGGCGGTAGGCGGGCTTCTCCCGCAGGGTCTCCACCCGCGCGTTGATCATCCGCGCGCCGGCCTTCACGTCCTTCGCCCACGAGGGCACCAGGCCCCAGCGCAGCGGCCGCAGTTCACGTTCGACCGGCCCGCTGTCCTGAGCGTCGCGCGGGGCGCGCTCCAGGACGGCCCACACGTTCTGGGTCGGCGCGACGTTCCAGTTCGGCGCGAGGGTCTCCTCGGCACGCCAGTCGGTGACGTGGAAGAGCCGCGCCAGGTCCTCGGGGCGTCGGGTGGATACGTATCGACCGCACATGGAACCACTCTCCCATCGCACGGCTGCCCCGGTCATGTCGGCGCTCCCCCGGCCCGCGACGGCAGGGCACGGCCCCGTACCCGCGCCCACGGGGCCGGTCCCCCGCTCCCGGCCCGGCGGGGCGGCCGGGCCGGGAGCGTGTGCGGTGCCGGTGCCGCACTCGTACCCTGAGGGGTGCTCGGGGCTACTGCGGAGGTCTGCCATGCCCCGGACCGTCTGGTCAGGTGCCGTCTCGTTCGGTCTCGTCACCGTGCCGGTCGACGTGTTCGACGCCACCGAGGACCACAGCATCCGTTTCCACCAGTACCACCTGCGGGACATGGGACGTGTGCGGGTGCGCAAGTACTGCGAGGTCGAGGACCGCGAGGTCGCGAACGAGGAGATCGGCAAGGGCTACGAGCTGACCAGGACGCAGATCGTCCCCCTCTCGGAGGAGGACCTGCGCGGCCTGCCGCTGCCCACGGCGAAAGCGATCGAGATCGAGGCGTTCGTGCCGCTGGAGTCCGTCGACCCGATCCGGATCGGGGAGGGCTACTACCTGCGGCCGGCCGGGCAGGTCGCGCACAAGCCGTACAAGCTGCTGGTGCAGGCCCTGTCCCGCTCGTCGAAGGTGGCGGTCGCGAAGTACGCGTGGAGCGGCCGGGAGCGGCTGGGGCTGCTGCGGGTGCGCGACGACGTGATCGTGCTGCACGCGATGCGCTGGCCCGACGAGATCCGCGACCCCTCCCGGCTGCTCCCGCCGCCGGTCGAGGTGAGCGAGGACGAGATCGAGGGCGCGCTCGCCCTCATGGAGACCATGACCCGCGACGGCCTCGAAGGCGACGAGTTCCGCGACGAGTACACCGAGGCCGTCGCCCGGATCATCGAGGCCAAGCGGGAGCGCCGTGAGCCGCCCGCCGCGCCGGAGCCGCAGACCCGGCCGGGCAGGGTCGTCGACCTGATGGCCGCGCTCCGGGAGTCCGTCGCCAGGGCCCGGGCCTCGCGCGGTGAGGACGCCGAGGTGCACCGGCTGCCGGAGAAGGAGACCGCGGCGCACGGGAAGGCACCGGCGAAGAGGGGCGCGGCCGGGAGGAGCGCGGAGAAGACGCCCGGCGGGAAAGCACCGCGCAGCGCCTGAGGGAGCCGCCGGGCCGCGTACGGGACCCACGGCGCGGGGGCGGGACCTCCGCCCCGGCTCGGGGGGTCACAAGGCGGAGGCCCCTGTAGATGTCTTCCGCGGCGGCCCCGCGTCCGGATGCATCTGGTGCGCTGTATCTCCGCGGCCGTGCGCCGACGGGTCACCGCGACGGCCGGGACGTCGCCCGGCGGGCCGGGGCGTCGAGGCCGTCCGCCCGATCCGCGACGAGATCAGGACCCTGGTCGATCAGGGCCCTGGTCCATCAGGACCCTGGTCCATCAGGGCCCTGGCCGAGGACCTGATCTCGCGGATCGCTCCGGCGGCGCCGCGGGACGGGGCGTGAGCGGGAGGCGCGAGGCGTCGCCGCGGGGTCCGGCTCCGCCGGGCGGACCGCCCCGGTGGACGCGGCTCCTCCGGGCCGGCGGGGCACCACCGCGCCAGGGAGTCCCGGCAGGCCGTCGCCTCCCGTCCCCGGAGACATCCCGCCTTCTGCGGCGGGAAGGGGCGGGCGCCGCCCGGCACGGCCTCCCGGCCCGGCGCACCGGCGGCGGACACGGCCGCGCGGCACGGCCGGTCACGGGCCGTCCGGGCTCCGGCCCGGACGGCGCCGCGGGGGTCCGGCGAGGATCAGGGGCTCGACGGCCGCGTACCGGTTCCGTTCGCGCCGCGCGCCGCGGCGGCCGCCCAGGACGGTGCCCAGCCAGCCGAAGGCGAAGCCCAGCGGCACCGACACCAGCGCGGTCGTCGTGAACGGGAACCAGGCGAAGTCGGCCTCCGGGAAGGCCGCGACCGGCGACCCGGAGACCAGCCGGGTGCCCGACATCAGGACCAGGACGGCGGCCGAACCGCCGGCCAGCGTGCACAGCAGGCCGGTGCGGCTGAAGCGCCGCCAGAAGAGCGAGTAGACCAGGGCGGGGGCGATGGCCGAGGCGCCCGTGCAGAACGAGAGCGTCGCCAGCGGCTGGAGGCTGCGGTGCTGGGCGAGGGCGGCCAGCAGGACCACCGGCACCCCGACGACCAGCGCGCAGAGCCGCGCGAGGGTCATCTCCCGCAGCGGTGGCATGCCCTTGCGGCGGGAGGCGGCGACGTCGTGCGCCAGCGAGTTCGCGCAGGCGAGCGTCATGCCGGCGACGGACGCGAGGAGGGTGAGGAAGATCGCCGCGGTGACCGTGCTGAACAGCAGGCTCTCGGTACGGGACACCTCCGGGCCGAACGCGGCCCGCGCGCCCAGCAGGTACGCCGTGCTGCCGCGCGGATCGGCGGCGGTGATCCCCGCCCGGCCCACGAGCGCCGTGGCGCCGATGCCGATGACGGTCATCACCAGCGTGAACAGGGCCACCGACGACACCGCCCAGGACATCGTGCGCCGGACCTGGCGGGCGCTGCCCGCGGTGTACATGCGCATGGTGACGTGCGGCAGGCAGGCGCCGCCCAGCACGATGGCGACCTGTGTGCTGATCATGTCCGGCCCGGGGTACGGCCCGTCCGCGAACTGCAGCCCGTACCGCAGGAACGCCTCGCCCGCCCCGCTGCGCCGCGCGGCCGCGTCGACCATCGCACCGGGGTGCCAGCCGAAGGCGTGCAGGACGAGCACGGCGACCACCAGCCCGGAGCCCAGGAGGAGCACCGTCTTGAGGATCTGGATCAGCGCGGTGCCCTTCATCCCGCCCAGGGCGGCGTAACCGATCATCAGGGTTCCCGCGCCGACGACACACCCCGTCTTCATGGCGCTGCCGGAGAAGCCCAGGACGAACGCCAGCAGCTGCCCCACGCCCGCCAGTTGCACGATCATCATCGGCACCAGCGACAGCACGGTCACCGCGCACGCGGTGACGCGCACGGCCCGCCCGGGCATGCGCCGGCCCAGCGCGTCGCCCACGGTGAACCGGCCGGTGTGGTGCAGGGGTTCGGCGAGCAGGAACATCAGCAGCAGCAGGGACAGCAGCGTGCTGAGGGCCAGTACGACGCCGTCGTAGCCGCACAGCGCGATGACGCCGCCGATGGTGAGCACGGTCGCGGCGGAGATGTAGTCGCCGGCGACGGCCAGGCCGTTGCGCAGCGGCGACAGGGAACGGTAGCCGGTGTAGAACTCCTCCAGGTCGTCGCGGCCGGGGCCGGTCACCACGCACAGCAGCAGCGTGACGGTGACGACGCTGCAGAAGGCGACGAGGGACCAGGACTGCGCGGAGCCGCCGAGGTCCGTCATCCCCGCGGCTCCCCGTCACCGTCGGCCGCACGCGCGTACCGGCCGACCGTGCGGGCCAGGGGATCGACGTACCGGCGCGCCGTGCACTCGAACAGGACCACGGCCAGCCAGGTGACGGGGATCTGCGCCAGGGCGAGCAGCAGACCGGTGGGAAGACCGCCGGGGGCGGGGCGGGCCATGAGGGAAGGGGCCTGGACCGTGAGCGTGAGGAAGACGGCGAAGTACCCGAGGGCGGCGAGCGTGGCCACCCGCCGCTGCCACCGGCAGGCGCGCCGCAGGACGCGCAGCGCGCGGTGGTGCCCGGACCACGTACGCGGACGGGCCCCGCCGCCCGGGCGTCCACCGGCCGGCGGACCCGGCACCGGCGGGAGCGGGACGGGGGCGGGGACCCGTCCGCCGGGTCGTCGGACCGGGGGTGACTCCGAGCTGTCGTGGGACATCCCAAATCTCCTAGCGGGGCGGGGACCCGGCGGTCACGGACCGCAGGCAGGTGGGGGGTTCGGGTCATCGCACGCTATGCGGGCCCCTGGCCACGCGGAGGGTTTTCCGTGGGACTTCCCGGCCGGGGACCGGTCCGCCGTGGACCTCGGGCGGTGCCGCTGGTGCCGCTGTGCCCACGGTGACGGAGGGGGTTCCCGCGTCCCGCTGCGCGGGGCACCGCTCCCCCGTGTGTCGTACGTCCGTCCGAGGTGCCGTCCGCCGCTCAGCGGAGGTCGATCAACCGGTGCAGCGGAGTGCCGTACGCCCAACGCCTCAGCAGGGCGCCGTCCATCAGACGGGTGCCGTCCCTGGTGCGCGCCCACTGCCGGTCCCGGTGGCTGAAGGTGCCGCGGTGCACGATCAGCCGCAGCGGCGGCCCGGCCCCCGCCCGGCGCGCCGGGGGAAGCGGCGGGTCCTCGTCCGGCAGCGGCTCGGCGACCGGACGGAACACCACCTCCAGCCGGTGCCCGTGGCCGTGGCGCGCCCGCACCCGCGGCCGGACACCGCCGCCGGCCTCCCGCCGCACGGTCCAGCCGTCCCGGCGCAGCATGCGGCACACGGCCAGCGCCAGGCCGTCGACGTCCAGCTCGGCGAGCTCCTGCGGCGTGTAGTACCCGAGGCGCCGCCGGACCAGGGGCCGGCGGCGCCCGGCCACCACCGGCACGACGACGGCCACGAGGGCCAGCACGGCCAGCGGCACGCCCACGCCGAGGGCGCGGTAGGCCACCGCGAGGCCGGCGACCGCCGCGCACGCCACGAGGACCACCCCGGCCAGCGCGGGCAGCACCTCGCGCAGTTCGGGCCCGTACCGTCCCTGGGCCCGCAGCAGACGCACCACCTGCCGCCGGGCGCTCCTCGGCTCCCGCCGTCCGGTTCCCAGGCGCCACCGTGTCACCGGGCCAGCTCCCCCCACCCCTCGCTGCGCGGGCGCGTGGACGAGACATACCCGTGAAGGGCGGATCCTCTTCGAGGAGGGCGACTTCCGGCCAGGTTTTCGGCCGAAGTGCACTCCGCACCGGGGCGGCCGGGGCGGTCCTCACGGCGCGCGGGAGCGGCGGTGTCACACGCCCTTGCGCAGGGCGCGCGTGACCGCCTCGCCCACCTCGGGCGTCAGCGGGCCGGGACATTCCAGGCCGAGCGAGGCCGCCAGGTCCCTGCCGTGCACGTCGGCGGTCGCCTCGACGAGGTCGGCGAGCCGCGCGGTGCGCTCCCGGCCGAGCCACCAGGCGGTCGCGGCGGAGGACACCGCGATGAGCGCGGCGGGCCACCACCACAGGGCGAGCGGCAGGTACAGGGCGCCCCAGCCGGCCAGCCGGGCGCAGGAGGCCAGGTCGGCGCGGGCGGAGGCGAGCCGGCCGCGCGTCTCCTCCGGCACGACCAGCCACAGCCGCGGCCAGGCGGAGGCGAGGTCGAGGTCGTACCGGTCGCGGACCCTGGTGGCGGCGGCCAGCATCCTGTCGCCCATCCAGGTGGGCCGGCGCGGCTCGGCGAGCGCGATGCGGTTGCGGGCCGCGTTGAGCGCCTCGGTGTCCGGCTCGGGGACCGGGGCGGCGCCCGGCCCGCCCGCGCCGCCGGGCGGCTGCTGCGGGTACAGGCGCCCCCGTGCCTTCTCCCGGAGCGCCGCGCGGTGGCGGTGCGCGGCGGCGCTCCAGCGGCGGTGGCGCCACGCGGTCAGCGCGTGGCCCGGCCGCCCCGCCCGCGGGCCCCAGGAGCCCATCCAGCACCACTCGGTGACGCGGCCGAGTGCCTGGGCGAGCAGTCCGGTCCCGGCCGAGACGGTGAGCACGGCCGCCGCCGCCAGGAGGATCGATCCGGCGCTGTGCGAGGCCGGGGAGGCGGCGGCCCGGTCGATCCGGTCCTGGAGCAGGGTGACGTCGTGCCACCGGCCGTGGTCCAGGACCCCGACGGCGGCGGTGGCCACGGCGACGTACAGCAGACCGGGCAGCAGCAGAAGGGTGATCCAGCGGTCCGCGAGTTTGGTGCCGAGCGCGGTGAGGAAGGCGGTCATCGGTCCAGCCGGACCCTGGGCATACGGGCGTTCCACACCTGGCAGAGCGGGTCACCGCCGGGATCGGCCGCGGCGTCGTCCACACGGGCGCACAGGGATCGCGGGCACACGCAGACCTCCTCGATCGCCCGGCCGTCGCCCAGGCCGGGCAGGGCGTCCGGGCGGGGGCCGCGGTGCGTGGACCAGCCGGCCACCCCCGCCCGCCGGACGTGCTCCTCCAGCTCGTCCAGCGCGCTGTGGACCGCCGCCACCCGGGCTGGCTCGGCGGTCAGTTCACGGGCCGTCGCGAGGACCCGGTCGACGGCGCCGCGGGGCACCAGCGCGAGGAGGTCGTCGAGATCGGCGCAGACGCGCGCGAGGCGCGCACGCACCGTGGTGTACGCGGTGTCCGGTCCGGTCACCGTATTCCCCCGTGAGAATCCGCCGACGACAATAACGCCCATGAGGATACGGCCATGACGAGACGTGAGGACCCGCTGACGGCCGGGCTGTTACGGGCGTCGGAGGCGCTGGGGCGCTTCCACGCCGCCGGTGATCCCGACGCGCTGGACCTCGCCGTCCGGCTGCTGACCGCGGTCACGTCCGCCGCGCCCGACGGCCACCCCGCCCTGGCCGAGGCGCTCGGCGTGCTGGGCACCGCGTACACCCTGCGGTACGAGACGGACCGGCGGCTCGGCACGCTGGACCTGGCGCTGGCCGCCTTCCACCGCGGTCTGCGCGTCGCCCCGCCCGGAACGCCGCACCACGGGACCCATCTGGCCTGCATCGGCTCGGCCCTGTCCGCGCGCTACGCCCACACGGGGGATCCCGCGGTGCTGCGCGAGTCCCTCACCTGGCTGGAGCGCGCGGCGCGGACGCTGCCCGCCGACGACCCCAACGCGATCGGTGTGCTCAACACCCTCGGCAACGACCTGCAGGAGTGGGCACAGCACCAGGAGCACCCGGCCGGGGCGCTCTCCACCGCGGTGGAGCATCTGCGCCGGGCGGCCGGGCTCGCCTCGCACGGCGACCACCCGGGCCGGCTGCCGGTCCTGAACAACCTGAGCGTCGCCCTGCACCGGCTGTACCGCGCCCGGGGCGGCCGGGCGCTGCTGGACGAGGCCATCACGGTCCAGCGCCAGGTCGTCGCCCTCACCCCGGCCGGCTCGCCGGTGCGCGCCGGCCGGCTGTGGAACCTGGCCGCCCGGCTGCGCCTGCGGTACGAACGCGAGGGCCGGGCGGAGGACCTGGAGGAGATGCTCGGTGTCCTGCGGGTCGCCCTGGCCGCGGACCCCGGCGATCCCGACGTCCAGGACGCCCTCGGCGCGGCGCTGCTGGAGCGCTACGAGGCGTCCGGCCGGGAGGAGGACCTGGAGGCGGCGATCGCCGCGCACCGCCGTGCCGTCGCGCAGCCGGACGCCGGGGAGCGTGTCCGGCACCTGCTCAACCTGGGCAAGGCGCTGCACCGCAAGGCACTGCGACGGCAGGACGCCGAGGCGCTGGAGGAGGCCATGGCCTGCTACCGCGACGGCCTGGCGGCCGGCACCGCGGACCTCTCCCTGCAGGGCGCCTGCTGGCACAACCTGGGCCTGGCCCACCTGGCGGGCCTGGCCTCGGGGTGGCTGCGCGAACTGCGCCTCGCGGACCTGGAGGAAGGCGTGGCGTGCGCGCGCCGGGCGGTCGCGGCCGACCCGCACCGTCCCGAGTTCCTGGTCGGGCTCGGCGAGGCCCTGTCCTTCGTGGGAGGCGCGGGCAACGACGTCGCCATGGTCCGGGAAGCGGTCACCCACTTCCGCCGGGCCGTCGACCTCACCGCCGCGGACGATCCCCGGGGCGACAGCCGGCGCGTTCTGCTGGCGCAGGCCCTCGGGAGCCTGTACAGGCTGGACGACCGCCCCGAGACGCTGGACGAGGCCATCGCCCACTGCCGCCGCCCGGCCTCGCCGAGCGGGCACCTGGTCCTGGGGGACCTCCTGCTCCGGCGCTACGGACGGGACCACGGCGACGACCTCACCGACCTCGACCAGTCGCTCGTCCACTGCCGTGCCGCCGTCGACGCCGACCCCCGGCCCTACGCCCTGGACCGCCTCGCCCAGGCGCTGATGCTGCGTTACCGCAAGACGCTCGATCCCTCGGTGGTCCCGGAGTTCGCCGCCGTCGCCCGCCGGGCCGCAAAGGCGGCGCGGACGGAGCCGTGGAACACCGAGGGCCTGCTGTCGGCGGCGATCCGGCTCGGCACGGCGCACGCGGCGACGGGCGACTGGCAGGAGGCGGGGCGGGTCCTCGAGCACGCCGTGGAGGTGCTACTGCCCAGGCTGACACCGCGTTACGCCGCGCCGGGCAGCACCCTGCGCACGCTGGGCCGGTACGCGTCGCTGGCCCCGGCCGCGGCCGGCATCGCCGCGGGGTTCGGGCGCGCCGAGCGCGCCGTCGAACTGCTGGAACAGGGACGGGGCGTGCTGCTCGGGCAGTTGCTCGACGTCCGTGACGACGTGGAGGCCCTGCGGGCGCACGACGCGGGGCTGGCCGAGGAGTTCCTCGAGCTGCGCGAGCGCATGGCCGCGAGCGAGGCGGAGGCGGCGGCCCGGCACGCGACGCTGCCCGGGTGGCTCCGGCGCGCCGACGGGCCGATGGCGTACGCGCCCGAGGCGGCCGAGGAGTTCGACGCGTGGGTCGCGCGGATCCGCTCCCTGCCCGGGCTGGACCGCTTCCTGCTTCCCCCGACCGCGGGAGAGCTGCGCGGGCACGCCGCCGAAGGGCCCGTCGTCATGCTCTACACCTCGGAGCTGGGAGAGGCCGCGGCCCTGATCGTCACGTCCGAACGGGTCAGGGCCGTGGGGCTGGGGCTGAACATGAACGACGTCACCGTCCACGCCCTGGTCTTCCGCGGCCTCACCCACCTGATGTCCCACGGGTCCGTCGCCCTGCGCACCCTGCGGGAGCTCCAGCGCAAGGCCGACGAGGAGCTGCAGTGGCTGTGGGACCGGGTGACCGGTCCGGTCCTGGAGCGGCTCGGCCTCACGGCGGTCCCGGCGCCCGGGGCCGGCCGGCCGCGCGTCTGGTGGATCCCGGTCGGCGTGTTCGCCCTGCTTCCGCTGCACGCCGCGGGACACCACGCGGAGCCCGACGGCCCGCGTCGGCGCACCGTCATGGACCGGGTCGTCTCGTCGTACACGCCGACGATCCGGGCCCTGGACCACGCCCGGCGTCAGGAGGCGCGGCGCGCGGACCGCGAGGTGCGGGCCCTGGTGGTGTCCGCGCCGCGGGTGCCGGGCGCCGCGGAGCTGCCGGAGGCGGAGCGGGAGGCCGCCGCGGTGGCGCGGAGGTTCCCGGGCGCCGGCGTCCTCGCCGGTGACCGGGCCGACCGGGACGCGGTGCTGCGGGAGCTGGGGCGGGCCTCCCACGTGCACTTCGCGTGCCACGGGCTGACCGACGCCGCCGACCCGTCGCGCAGCCGGCTGCTGGTGCACGGCCACCAGGACCGGCCCCTGACGGTCGCGGACCTGTCCCGGCTGCGCGGCACCCGTACGGTCCCGGCGGAGCTGGCCTACCTCTCGGCGTGCGAGACGACGCGCACGCCGCGGGTCCCCGACGAGTCGGTGCACATCACCGCCGCCCTCCAGGTCGCCGGATACCCCCATGTGATCGGGACGCTGTGGAACGTGGAGGACCGGGTCGCGGCGGACCTCGCCGAGGAGTTCTACGCCCGTCTGCCGGCGGACGGCGGGCCGGGCCTGCCGCCGGCGGCCGCGCTGCACGCGGCCGTCAGGACGCTTCGGGACCGGTACCCGCACGCTCCCCTGCTGTGGGCCGCGCACATCCACGCCGGGGCGTGACGGGCCGGCCGCCCCGCCCGCGCTCCGGGCGGCACCGGCCCGGCGGCCGTGGAACACCGGCGCCGGTACCCGGGTCGGGACGCCGGCCTGCCCGCCGGTCCGGCGCGCGGGCGGGGCGCGGGCGGCGCCGGCGTGCCGCGCCGGCGTGCCGCGCCGGGACGGTGTGCTCGGAGCCGGCCGTCCGCTTTCCGCTGCGGGCCGCGAACCGGTCTCGGTCCCCGCCGTCGCCCGAGGCGTGCGGCCGTCTCGCACGCCCCGGTGCGGTCCTCGGGCACGGCCTGCACGGGGGGGTCGACGCGGTGCGGTGCCCCCTCGGCCGACGGGTGCGGGCGAACGGGCGGGCCGGCCCGGGAGCCGGCCGCGTCCGCCCGGCCGACCGGGCCGGCGGCCTTGTGCCCACCCGTGGCGGTGAGTCCGCCCACCCGTGACGGTGAGTCCACCCACCCGTGACGGTGAGTCCACCCGTCCGTGGCGGTGAGTCCACCCGTCCGTGGCGGTGAGTCCGCTTGTACGGGGTACAAGGCCGCCAACAGCGCTTTCGCTCCACTGTGAGGAACCGAGAATGACCGACGACGCCTACCTGGTCCTGATGGACAGCGAAACCGCGGTGCTGGGTGTGCCCCCGGCGGCCGTGGGCGAACTGGCGTGCATGGAGACGCCGGCCGTCCAGGCCTGGCTCGCCGCGCAGGACGTGACGGCGACCTCTCCGCGGCTGCGCCTGCTGCCGCCCGAGGAGACGCCGGCGATCCCGGAGGACGCCGAGCGCCTGCCCGTTCCCCTCGGCGACGAGGAACTGAGCCGGGTACGCAACCGGACGGCGCCCCCGAGCATCGCCGAGATGGAGGAGCAACTGCTGGCCTACCGCTCCTGTGCGGACGGCCGGGACGCCCTGCTCACGCGCGCGCTCGCCGCCGGTGTGCCGGCGCACCGCATCGCGGAGCTCACCGGTGAGGACCTGGCCGTCGTGAAGGCGGCCGAGGGCTGAGCGGGTGCCGCGCTCCGCGCTCCGCACGGTGACCCGCCCCGCTTCCCTCCGGCCGGTCACCAGCCGGTGACGCGCTCCCAGTGGTCCTGGATCACCGGGGCCGTGCGGGGGGCGGCACGGGGGGCGCGGGCGCCGTCGACGACGTGGTAGCCGCGGTGCTGGGCCGCGGTGGCGCACGCGTGGTTGGGCAGGACGCGCAGCCGGGTGCCGACGGGCAGGTCGGGCAGGCCGGCGCCGTCGCGGGCGGTGAGGGTGCCGTGCTCCTGGCTCGCGGCCGTCATCACCAGCCCCGGGATGAGCTCGCCGTCCAGGTCGGTGACCAGGCCGTAGCCCTGGTCCTGGGCCTGGACGGCGGTGCCGCGGTCGCGGGACAGGGCCATCCAGCCGCCGTCGGTGACGATCCACCCGTGCTCGGGGCGGTGGCCGATGACGGTGACGACGACCGACAGGGCGAGGTCCTCGACCCGGCAGACGCCGAGGCCGGCCATCACCAGGTCAAAGAAGACGTAGTTCCCGGCGCGCAGTTCGGTGACCCCGGTGAGGTCCTCGGCGGCGTGGGCGGTGGGGGTGGAGCCCACGCTGACGGTGTGCGCGGGCAGGCCGGCCGCGCGCAGCCGTCCGGCCGCGGTGACGGCGGCGTCGCGCTCGTTCTCCGCCGCCAGGCGCCGCTCCTGCGCGGAGTAGGCGAAGTAGGACTCGCCGGCGTGGGTCAGCACGCCGTCCAGGCAGCCCGCGTCGTGCAGGACGCGGCCGATCCCGGTGAGCGCGGGGGCGTCGGGCCTGATGCCCCCGCGGTGGCCGTCGCAGTCGATCTCGATCTGGGTGGGAAGGGGGAGGCCGGCCCGGCGGGAGGCCTCCGCGACGGAAGCCGCCTGCTCGGCGCTGTCCAGCAGGAGGCGCACGGTGACGCCGCGGCGCAGCAGCGCGATGACGCGCGGGAGCTTGTGGGGGTCGATGCCGACGGCGTAGGTGATGTCGGTGTAGCCGCCGTCGGCGAACGCCTCGGCCTCGGCGAGCGTGGAGACGGTGACGGGGCAGGGCGGCGCGCCGTCGTGCAGGAGGGCGGCGACGTCCAGGCTCTTGGCCGTCTTGACGTGGGGGCGCAGGGTGACGCCGAGCCGGTCGGCCCTGGCCCGCAGGCGTTCGATGTTGCGCCGCGTCCGGTGGAGGTCGACGACGGCGAACGGGGTGTCCGGGTCGGCCAGGGTCCGGGTGCGGGGCGTGGGGGCGGCGGCCGGCGGGGCGGCGCTGTCGGGGGTGTTCACAGGGGGATGTCCGTCTTCCTGGGAGGGGCCGGGCCCGGGTGCGGGTCCTGCGGGCCGGTTCCGGAGCTGTCGAAGGCCGTGCTGTCGCTGTCGGCGGTGCGTCCCGCGGCGCGTCCGGCGAGGGCTCGCCGAGCGGGGTGGGAGGGCCGGCGCGGGGCCCGGTGGTGGTTCCCCTCCTGACGGTCCGGCGCCATCGGCGGGGCGCCGCCGGTGCCCCGGGCCTCCGTCGCACCGGGCACGTGGGGGCGCCGGCCGCCTCCGGCGCCCACGGTTCCCGTGCCCGGGTGGTACGTGCCCGCGGACCGTACGGCGTGCTCGTCGCCGGGACCACCGGCCTGCCGCCGGCCCGCCCGGACCGCGGGCCGGCCGGTCGCGGACCGCGGGTGGGCGGGAGGGGTCCGAACGGGCCGGGGACTCGTCCCACGGTGTCCGCGTGGGTCCCGCTCAGGCACCGACGTAGGCCGCGAGGTGCTCGCCGGTGAGGGTGGAGCGGGCGGCGACGAGGTCGGCGGGCGTGCCCTCGAAGACGATCCGGCCGCCGTCGTGTCCGGCGCCGGGGCCGAGATCGACGATCCAGTCGGCGTGTGCCATGACGGCCTGGTGGTGCTCGACGACGATGACCGACCTGCCGGAGTCGACGAGCCGGTCGAGCAGGCCGAGCAACTGCTCGACGTCGGCGAGATGCAGGCCGGCGGTTGGCTCGTCGAGCACGTAGACCAGCCGGTCGCCGCCCTTCCCGGTCATGTGCGTGGCCAGTTTGAGCCGCTGCCGCTCGCCGCCGGACAGCGTGGTGAGCGGCTGGCCGAGGGTGAGGTAGCCGAGCCCGACGTCGGCGAGCCGGCCGAGGATGCGGTGCGCGGCCGGCGTGTGCGCCTCGCCGGCGCCGAAGAACTCCTCGGCCTCGGTCACCGACATCGCCAGCACCTCACTGATGTCGCGCCCGCCGAGGCGGTGGTCCAGCACCGATGCCTCGAACCGCTTCCCCTGGCAGTCCTCACAGGTGGTGGCGACGCCGGCCATCATCGCCAGGTCGGTGTAGATGACGCCGGCGCCCTTGCAGGTGGGGCAGGCGCCCTCGGAGTTGGCGCTGAACAGCGACGGCTTCACGCCGCCCGCCTTCGCGAACGCCTTGCGGATCGGGTCGAGCAGTCCGGTGTACGTCGCCGGGTTGCTGCGCCGTGAGCCGCGGATCGCGCCCTGGTCGATCGACACCACGTCCGCGCCGGCGGGCAGCGACCCGTGCACGAGCGAGCTCTTGCCGGACCCGGCGACGCCGGTGACGACGACGAGCACCCCGAGCGGGATGTCGACGTCCACGTCGCGCAGGTTGTTCGTCCTGGCGCCGCGGATCTCCAGCGTGCCGGTGGGCTTGCGCACCGTCTCCTTGAGGGCGGCCCGGTCCCCGAGATGGCGGCCGGTGACGGTGCCGCTGGTCCGCAGCCCCTCGACGGTGCCCTCGAAGCAGACGGTGCCGCCCGCCGCGCCGGCGCCGGGCCCGAGGTCGACGACGTGGTCGGCGATCGCGATCGTCTCCGGCTTGTGCTCCACGACGAGCACCGTGTTGCCCTTGTCCCGCAGCCGCAGCAGCAGGTCGTTCATCCGCTGGACGTCGTGGGGGTGCAGGCCGGTGGTGGGCTCGTCGAAGACGTAGGTGGTGTCGGTGAGCGAGGAGCCAAGGTGGCGGATCATCTTGACGCGCTGCGCCTCGCCGCCCGACAGCGTGCCCGACGGCCTCTCCAGCGACAGGTAGCCGAGGCCGATCTCCACGAACGAGTCGAGGGTGTGCTGCAGCGCGGTGAGCAGCGGCGCCACCGACGGCTCGTCCAGTCCCCGGACCCACTTGGCCAGGTCGCTGATCTGCATCGCGCAGGCGTCGGCGATGCTCAGGCCCTTGATCTTCGACGACCGGGCCGCCTCGCTGAGCCGGGTGCCCTCGCACTCGGGGCAGGTGGTGAACGTCATCGCCCGCTCCACGAAGGCGCGGACGTGCGGCTGCAGCGCGTCGACCTCCTTGGACAGGAACGACTTGCGGATCTTCGGGATCAGGCCCTCGTACGTCAGGTTGATCCCGTCGATCCTGATCTTGGTCGGCTCCTTGTGGAGCAGGTCGTGCAGCTCCTTGTCGGTGTATTCGCGGATCGGCTTGCCCGGGTCGAAGAAGCCGCAGCCGCGGAAGATGCGGCCGTACCAGCCGTCCATGCTGTAGCCGGGGACGGTGAGCGCGCCCTCGTCGAGCGACTTGCTGTCGTCGTACAGCTGGGACAGGTCGATGTCGGAGACCGAGCCGCGGCCTTCGCAGCGTGTGCACATGCCGCCGGTGCGGGTGTAGGTCGCCTTCACCGCCTTCTTGGCACCGCGCTCGACGGTGATCGCGCCGCTCGCCCGGACCGAGGGGACGTTGAAGGCGTAGGCGCTGGGCGGACCGATGTGCGGCTCGCCGAGCCGGCTGAAGAGGATGCGCAGCATCGCGTTGGCGTCGGTGGCGGTGCCGACCGTGGAGCGGGGGTCGGTCCCCATCCGCTGCTGGTCGACGACGATCGCGGTCGTGAGTCCTTCGAGGACGTCGACCTCGGGCCGCGCCAGGGTCGGCATGAAGCCCTGTACGAAGGCGCTGTAGGTCTCGTTGATCAGCCGCTGCGACTCCGCGGCGATCGTGTCGAACACCAGTGAGCTCTTGCCCGAGCCGGAGACGCCGGTGAACACCGTCAGCCGGCGCTTCGGGATCTCGATGCTGACGTCCTTGAGGTTGTTCTCGCGGGCGCCGTGCACGCGGATCAGGTCGTGGCTGTCGGCGACGTGCGGGGCGGGCGGCCTCGTGTCCGTCCTCGGGGCCGGGCTCATCGTCTCTCCATCTCCTCGGTCTCCTCGGTCTCCCCGGTCCCCTCGGCCGGAGCCGGCCGCGCGGGGCGGGGCGGTGATCGCCGGGCGGTTCAGCGCAGTTCCCGGATGCGGACCAGGTTGCCCGCCGGGTCGCGGAAGGCGCAGTCCCGGATGCCGTACGGCTGCTCGACCGGCTCCTGGACGACCTCCGCGTCGGCGGCCTGCACCCGCTCGAACGTGCCGTCCAGGTCCCGGGTGGCCAGCAGGATCCACCCGTAGGTGCCCTTGGCCATCATCTCGGCGACGGTACGGCGCTCCTCCTCGGTGATCCCCGGATCGGCGGCCGGCGGCGCCAGCAGCAGGGAGGTGTCGGGCTGGCCGGCCGGCCCCACCGTGATCCAGCGCATCCGGCCCTGCCCGACGTCACCGCGCACTTCAAAACCCAGCACGTCCCGGTAGAAGGCCAGCGACGCGTCCGGATCGTCGTGCGGGAGAACACTCGTGTGAATGGTCAGATCCATGGCGGTCACGCTAGCCGCGCTCCGTCGCCCGGCGCTTCTCGATTCCTGACCGGTCTGGTGACCTGTTTCGCCACGCACGGCGGCATCCCCGCCGTCGCGTGCGCAGCCCGGCTGCGGTAGACGCTGGGAGGCACACCGATCAGCTCGGTGAAACGGGTGCTGAAGGTGCCCAGCGACGAGCAGCCGACCGCGAAGCAGACCTCGGTGACGCTGAGGTCGCCCCGGCGCAGCAGCGCCGCCGCGCGCTCGATGCGCCGCGTCATCAGGTAGCTGTACGGCGACTCCCCGTAGGCCAGCCGGAACTGACGGCTGAGGTGCCCGGCGGACATGTGCACGGCGCGCGCCAGCGCCTCCACGTCCAGCGGCTGCGCGTACTCGCGGTCGATCCGGTCCCGGACCCGCCGCAGCCGTGCCAGGTCGCGCAGGCGCTGGTCCGCGGCGGGTGTGCTGGTCACGGGGAAATCCTGCCACAGGGCCAGGAGCGGCGGCCGGTGCCGGCCGGGACGGGGCCGCCCGGCCGGGAGGGGGCACGGCGCGGTCTTCCCGGTCCGGGCTCGGCGGCGCCGGTCCCCCGGCGGACGCCCGGGCGGGCGTCCTCGGCGGTCGGCGCCGTTCCCCGCCGGACGGCCTGCGTACTGTCGAGCGGCGGTGGGCACACGTCAGCGATGATTTCGGCTGATTTTCTCTTCGCTCTGCTCGGGGCGGGCGCGCTCGCGGCGGCGGTGGTGCCCCGTCTGGTGGCCGGACGGCCGCTGTCGGTGCCGCTCGTCTTCCTGGCCTGCGGTGGCGCCTTCCAGCTGCTGCCCACACCGGTGCCGAACATCGACCCGGTCGGCGACCGCGTGTGGGTCGAGCACCTCACGGAGATCTGCGTCGTCATCTCGCTGATGGGCGCGGGACTCGCCCTGAACCGGCCGTTCGGCCGTCGCCGGTGGGGTGCCTCCTGGCGGCTGATCGGCATCACCATGCCGCTGACCGTCGCGGTGACGGCCCTCCTCGCCTGGGGGGTGCTGGACTGGCCGCCGGCCGCCGCGCTGCTGCTCGCGGCCGTGCTGGCGCCCACCGACCCGGTCCTCGCCTCGGAGGTCCGGGTCGGGGCGCCGACCGACTCCGAGCACGACGAGGACGAGGTGCGGTTCGCGCTGACCAGCGAGGCCGGGCTCAACGACGGGCTGGCCTTCCCCCTGGTCGCCGCGGCGGTGGCACTGGCCGCGGCGGCGGGCACGGGCCTGTCCGGCAGCTGGATCGGGCACTGGCTGCTGGTCGACCTGCTCTACAAGTGCGCCGTCGGCGTGGCCGGCGGCCTCGCCGTGGGCGCGCTGCTCGGCTGGCTGTTCTTCCGCGCCGGGTGGCAGGCCATGAGGCTGTCCGAACACGGGGAGGGCTTCGTGGCGCTGGGCGCCACGTTCCTCTCCTACGGTCTGACCGAACTCGTCCACGGCTACGGTTTCCTGGCCGTGTTCGTCACCGCCTGCCGGATCCGCGCCGCCGAACGCGCCCACGGCTACCACACGGTGCTGCACGACTTCGTCGAACAGGTGGAGCGGCTCCTCACCGCCGGGTTGCTCTTCCTGCTCGGCGCCTACCTCGCGCAGGGCTCCCTGTCCGCCCTGACCTGGCAGGGGGCGCTCGTCGGCCTGCTCCTGCTGACCGTCATCCGTCCCCTGACCGGCTGGGCCGCCCAGCTCGGCTCGGCGGCCGGCCCCCGCGAACGCCTGGTGACCGCCTTCTTCGGCATCCGCGGCATCGGCTCGCTGTTCTACCTGTCCTACGCGCTCGGCACCGAAGCGTTCCACGTCCCGGCCGAGGAGCTGTGGGCCGTGGTGGCCTTCACCGTCCTCGCCTCCGTCGTCCTGCACGGGGTCACCGCCTCGCCCGTCATCTCCCGCCTGGACCGGCTCCGCAGACTCCGGGCGAAGCACAACCCGCGCACCGGGCCCGAACCGGACGAGGACGACGTCGCGAACGAGCGTCTGTGAGCGACCGGGGACACCGGCCGGGAGCACCGGTCCCGCGCCCGGCGTCGCCGACGCCTCCGCCGGGTGCGGCCCCGACGCCGGCGCCGGCCCGGAAGACGGCCTCCGGCAGGCCGGGCGCGCCGGCCGATCGGGCCCGAGGGGGTGCGGGGTCACGCCGGTCACCGCATCCGGTCGGCGCCCGCCGCATCCGCGGCCCGTCCCGCCGGCGAAGAGAGGATGCGCCCGGGCCCGCCCGGCCGCCCCCGTACCACCACGAACAGGACGGCCCCGTGCCATGACCCGACCCGCCGTCGACCCCGCGGCGCCCTCGCCGGGCCCCCGCCGCACCGCGCCCCTTGCGCCTGACGCGTTCGTACGAAACGCGTGATGGACGTGGCCCGGGAGTCCTCGGCCGAGGCGGGGGTGACGACCGGTCTCCTGGCCCGCAAGCTCGGAATCTCTCCCACGACGCTGCGTTCCTGGGACCGCCGCTACGGGCTGGGCCCGGCGACGCGGACCCGGGGGCGCCACCGGCGCTGGACGCCGGACGATGTCGCGATGGTGCGGGAGATGTGCCGTCTGACGGCGGCGGGCGTCCCGCCGGCCGAGGCCGCCCGGGCCGCGCGGGAGAACGCCGCGGGCCGCGGCCCCGCCGCCGGGGCCGCGCCGGCCGCCCGGCACCACGGTCCGCCGCCCGCCGCGCCCGTCGGGCCGTCACCGGCCCGGGCCTCGCACTCCGGGAGCGGTCTGCCCCTCGGGGACGTCCGGCGGGAGTGCCGGGGCCTGGCTCGCGCGGCGGTGCGGATGGACGCCGTCGCCGTGCAGGAGCTGCTGACCGCCGCCATCACCACGCACGGTCTGACCACCGCCTGGGAGGAGGTGCTGGTGCCCACGCTGCGCGCGGTCGGCCGCAAGTGGGAGTCGGCGGGAGACCGGTACGTGGAGGTCGAGCACCTCCTGTCCTGGCACGTCTCCGCGGCGCTGCGGCACTCCTACGTCGGCTCGGTCCTGCGCGGCCGGACGGCGCACGCCTCCCCCGTCGTGGTGTCCTGTCTGCCCGGCGAGCAGCACACCCTGCCCCTGGAGGCGTTGAGCGCGGTCCTGGCGGACCGCGGCCTGCCCGTCGTCATGCTGGGCGGCGCCGTTCCCGCCGAGGCCCTGATCGCCACGGTGCAGCGCACCGGGCCCGTCGCGGTGGTGCTGTGGTCGCAGACCCGGTCGACCGCCGGGCTGCCCCTGGCCCGTCACGTCGCGGACATCCGGTGGGGCGTCCGCGGTGCCCGCAGGCACAGTCCGGTGCTGCTCGGCGGCCCCGGCTGGGGCGTCCGCACCGAGCCGGGCCTGCTGCGCCCGCGCGGGCTGCGCGAGGCGGCCGGAATGGTGGCGCCCCTGGACCGGGCCCTGGAGGAGCCGGGCGACGCGGACGGGCCGTGATGAGGCGGCGGCGGAGGCGGACGCGCGTCCCCTCGGCCCGGCCGACCGCTCCCCCCCCCCGGCGGCCGACAGCCGGAACCCGACCACGGGCACCCGATGTTCGATACCCTGTATCTGACGATATGACGAACTTTTTGGTTAAAAGTGAAACCGTCTTGGCCTTCCCGGTCGAATGCCTTCCCACAGCTCCACGGAAACGCATGCAGGAGGCAATCGTCATGACGTCACGGACTGCTCTGATCACGGCCGGCGTGGGCGCGGTCACCGCTCTGGCGGTCGCCGGTGCGACCCCGGCTCTCGCCCGGCCCCCGGCCGCGGACTCCGACACGGCCACGGTCAGCGTGCTGCACGCGGTGCCGGGGCTCACGGTCGACGTCTACGCCGACGGCCGGGAACTGGTACCCGACTTCAAGCCGGGCGACCTGACCGATCCCCGGCAGCTGGACGCCGGCTCGTACGACATCCAGGTCTTCGAGGACGGCGAGGGACCCGACGGCGAACCGGCCGTCCAGAAGAAGGTCGAGGTGCCCGCGGGTGCCGACGCCACCGTGGTGGCCCACCTCGACGAGAACGGCACGCCCACGCTGGACGCCTACGTCAACGACCTGTCGAAGCCGGCGGCGGGCAAGGCCCGGCTGACCGTCCGTCACGTCGCCGCGGCGCCCCCGGTCGACGTACGGGCGGGCGGCACCCCGGTGTTCAAGGACCTG
Organism: Streptomyces sp. NPDC052701; assembly: GCF_040678355.1. Taxonomy (NCBI): domain Bacteria; kingdom Bacillati; phylum Actinomycetota; class Actinomycetes; order Kitasatosporales; family Streptomycetaceae; genus Streptomyces; species Streptomyces sp. NPDC052701. Next base: position 389,061 of record NZ_JBFATO010000001.1, on the reverse strand, counting down.
ACCAACCCCGACGAGGCCAAGGGCGAGGTGACGGCCGGGACCGTGCGGGCCGACGTGGTCCTGGCGGGCACGGACACCGTGGCCGTCGGCCCCGCCGACCTGAACCTCGCCGAGGGCACCCACACGGTCGTGTACGCCTGGGGCAGCGCCCAGGACGAGAACCTCGCGCTGAAGACCCAGACGTTCGACGACCTGCGCTCCTCCCCCACGGGGAGCCCGACGGGCGGCACCGGCACCGGCACCGGCACCGGCACCGGCTAGCGGCCGGCCGACCGCCGGGACCCGTCCCCAGGGGGACGGGTCCCGGCGGGAGACGGGGGACCGGGCCCCTCCGACGTGCGCCGGGGGCGGAGCCCCATGATCCTGGTGCCACGGGTTCCTTCCGACCGAACGGGAACGGGGACGGCTCATGGACAAGGCGCAGTTGATCGAGACGATCGCCGGCGAAGCGGGCGGGGACGGGGAGGGACGGCTCTCGCCGGAAGCCGCCGAGCGGGTACTGGACGCCGTCTTCGGCACCGTGGAACACCCCGGGGCGATCGCCCGGGCGCTGCGCAGCGGCGAGGCGGTCGTCCTGGGCAGCTTCGGAAGCTTCCACACCGCCGACGGCACGGCCTCCTTCCGCCCGGGCAAGGCCCTGACCGAGTTCCTGCGGGACCAGGTCCGGTGATCAGGCGGTACGGCGTGCCCGTACGGCCGCACGGATCCCGGCTGTGGCCGAGCTGACGCTGCGGGCCGTCGGCCGCGCCCGCCCCGACACCGTGTGGTTCCGCTACACCTCCTGTCGCGAGTGGCCCACCTGGTCGCCGCAGATCGTCCGGGTGCGGGCACGGACCGAGCGCATCGCGCCCGGGACGCGGGGCACGATCCGGTCCTTCTTCGGGGTGACCGCCGCGTTCCTCGTCGAGTCGGTCGACGAGGAACGGCGCAGCTGGACGTGGCGGGTGCGGTGGGGACCGCTGCGGATGCGGCTGACCCACGACGTCCTGCCGCACGGGGACGGGACCGAGACCCGGCTCAGGATGCAGGGCCCGGCGCTCGCCCTGGCCGCCTACGCCCCGCTGGCGCGCGTGGCCCTGCACCGGCTCCTCACTCCCTGAGACACCCTCTGAGGCACCTCCTTGAGGCCCTTCCCGGCGGACCGGACGGGCGGCGCGCTCCCGTGGCTCCCACGGTCACCGCCCGCCGGTCGCCGGACAGCCGGTGACCGGACCGGGCCGCGCCGCCCCGCTCCCGGCGACGCCGACGCCGGCTCCGGCTCTAGCTCCGGCTCCGGCTCCGGCCGCGAGTGCGTCCGCCGTGTCCCGGATCGTGGACACCGCGGACCGTGGACACGGCGGACCGTGGACACGGTGGATCGAGGGCCCGGCGCCCCCTCTCCCCCGTCCGGTCCCCCCGTCTCGGCCGCCCCCGCCGCCGCGGGCCGGCGGCTGTGGTGCGCCGCCGCGCGCCTCCCCTCCTTTTGACGGCGACCCGCCCGGACGGGCCCGGGCGGAGGCACCGCCGGCACCGCGCTCTACTCTCTGGTCATGTCCGTCACCGGCACGCCACCGCTGCCGGCGGCACACGCTCGACCCTCACTCCCCCGAACCCTCTGGAGAGCAACCGTGACCGACCTGACGCCCATAGCCGTGCAGCGCGAGATCGCCCGGGACCTGCGGGTGAGCACGTCCTTCGACGTACGGCAGGAGATCGAGCGCCGGGTGGCCTTCCTCGCCGGGCAGCTGACCTCCACGGGGCTGCGCTCGCTGGTGCTGGGCATCAGCGGCGGGGTGGACTCCACGACCGCCGGCCGGCTGTGCCAGCTCGCCGTCGAGCGGGTGCGTGCCGCGGGGCGGGAGGCGACGTTCTTCGCGATGCGGCTGCCCTACGGCGCCCAGGCCGACGAGAAGGACGCGCGGCTGGCGCTGGAGTTCATCCGCCCCGACCGGATTCTGACCGTGGACGTGAAGGCCGCGAGCGACGCCGCGCTGGAGGCGGTGCTGGCGGGCGGCACGGTGTTCCGCGACGCGCACCACCAGGACTTCGTGCACGGCAACATCAAGGCCCGGCAGCGCATGGTCGCGCAGTACGCGGTGGCGGGCGCGCACGACGGTCTGGTGGTGGGCACCGACCACGCCGCCGAGGCGGTCTCCGGCTTCTTCACCAAGTTCGGCGACGGCGCGGCCGACGTGGTGCCGCTCACCGGCCTGACCAAGCGGCGCGTCCGGGCCGTGGCCCGGGAACTGGGCGCGCCGGACGCGCTGGTGCACAAGACCCCGACCGCCGACCTGGAGACCCTCAACCCGGGCAGGCCCGACGAGGAGGCGCTCGGCGTCACCTACGACGAGATCGACGACTTCCTGGAGGGCGAGCCGGTCGACGAGCGGGCCTTCACCGCCATCGTCCAGCGCTACCGGCTCACCGCGCACAAGCGGCAGCTGCCGATCGCCCCCTGAGCCTCCCGGGCGGACCCCGCCCGTCCCCGGGTTCCTCCTCGTCGCCCCGGTCGCCCCGGTCGCCCCGGCGAGGCGTGGCCGGGGCTGCGCGGGAGGGGTGCGCGGTCAGGTGCGCAGCCACACCGCCGTGTCCTGCGGCAGCCGCCCTCCGGCGCCGAGCGGGCCGCTGGCCAGCAGCAGCCGTTCGTACGGGGGAAGGGCGGCGGGACGGCCGGAGAGGTTGACGACGCAGACCAGGCCGTGGGCGCGGGCGAAGGCGAGGACGCCGTCCGCGGCCGGCAGCCAGGTCAGGGGCCCGTCGCCGAAGCCCGGCTCGCGGCGGCGCAGCGTCAGGGCCTCCCGGTACAGGCGGAGCATCGACCCCGGGTCGGTGCTCTGCCGGTCGGCGGCGTAGCCGCTCCAGCCCTCCGGCTGGGGCAGCCAGGGCTCGGTCACCGAACCGAAGCCGCACCACGGGGCGTCGGCGTTCCAGGGCAGGGGGACGCGGCAGCCGTCGCGTCCGGGGTCGGTGCCGCCGGAGCGGAAGTGCATGGGGTCCTGGATGCGGTCGCGGGGCACCTCGGCTTCCGGCAGGCCCAGTTCCTCGCCCTGGTACAGGTAGACCGAGCCGGGCAGGGCGAGGGTGAGCAGGGCGGCGGCGCGGGCCCGGCGGGTGCCCAGTTCCAGGTCGGTGGGGGTGCCGAAGGCCTTGGTGGCGAAGTCGAAGCCGGTGTCCTCGCGACCGTACCGGGTCACGGTGCGGGTCACGTCGTGGTTGCACAGCACCCAGGTGGCCGGGGCTTCGACGGGGGCGTGTTCGGCGAGGGTGTCGTCGATGGCGCGGCGCAGCCGGTCCGCGTCCCAGGGGCAGGTCAGGAAGGTGAAGTTGAACGCCGTGTGCAGTTCGTCGGGGCGGAGGTAGCGGGCGAAGCGCTCGGCGTCCGGCAGCCACACCTCCCCCACGAACACGGCCCCGTACTCGTCGGCGACCGTCCGCCAGGAGCGGTAGATGTCGTGCAGTCCGTCCTGGTCGATGTACGGGTGCGGGCCGGCGCCCTCCTCGAAGTCGGCGAGCTCGGGGTCCTTGACGAGCAGGGCGGCGGAGTCGATCCGCACGCCCGCCACCCCGCGTTCGAACCAGAACCGGAGGATGTCCTCGTGTTCCTGCCGGACGGCCGGGTGCGCCCAGTTCAGGTCGGGCTGCTGGGGGGTGAACAGGTGCAGGTACCACTCGCCGTCGGGCACCCGGGTCCAGGTCTCCCCGGAGAACTGCGACGGCCAGTTGTTGGGAGGGAGTTCGCCGTGCTCGCCGCGGCCGGGGCGGAAGTGGAACAGCTCCCGCTCGGGGCTGCCGGGGCCGGCCGCGAGCGCGGCGCGGAACCAGGGGTGCTGGTCGGAGACGTGGTTGGGGACGATGTCGACGATGACCCGGATGCCGAGCCCGGCGGCCTCCGCGATGAGCTTCTCGGCCTCGGCGAGCGTGCCGAAGGCGGGGTCGACGGTGCGGTAGTCGGCCACGTCGTAGCCGCCGTCGATCATCGGGGAGGCGTACCAGGGGGTGAACCACACGGCGTCGACGCCGAGTTCGGCGAGGTAGGGCAGTCTCGCCCGGGCTCCCGCGAGGTCCCCGGTGCCGTCGCCGTCGCCGTCGGCGAAGCTGCGCGGGTACACCTGGTAGATGACGGCGTCGCGCCACCAGTCGTCGGTGCGGGGTGCGTGAGGGGCTGCCACGTAACGGTCCTTTCGCGGGCAGGGTGGATCCCCCGCCGCCGGTCCGGTCCGGACGCGGGGCGTCGGACGGGCCGGCGGCGAGGGCTTGCGGGGAGGCGGGGCGGGTGGCGGGGCGGGCGGGTGGGCGGGGTGCCCGGTCAGCCCTTGAGGCCGCCGGCGGTGAGGCCGCTCATGATGTTCCGCTGGAAGATCAGGAAGATCACCAGCGTCGGCAGCGAGGCGATCGTCAGCGCCGCGATCAGGACGTTCACGGGGACGCCGTTGGACAGGGAGTAGATGCCGACGTTGAGGGTCTGCTTCGCCGGGTCGGGCAGGGTGAGCATCGGCCAGAGGAAGTCCTTCCAGACCCCGACGACCGCGAAGATCGACACCACGCCGAGGATCGGCCGGGAGACCGGCAGCACGATCGACCACAGAATCCGCAGCGGTGAGGCGCCGTCGATCGCCGCGGCGTCGAGGAGCTCCTTCGGGATGGAGTCGAAGAACCGCTTCAGCAGGAAGATGTTGAAGGCGTTGGTGACGGAGGGCAGCCAGATCGCCCAGGGCGTGTTCAGCAGGTTGCGCTCCACGATCGGCACGTCCAGCACGGTCAGGTACTGGGGTACGAGCAGCACCGTCGCGGGGATCATGAGGGTCGCGAGCATCATGCCGAGGATCGCCCTGCCGAGCACCGGGCGCAGCTTGGACAGCGAGTAGGCGGCGGCGACGTCCAGGACGAGCTGGAAGGCGAGCGCGCCGAGCGCGTAGTACAGGGTGTTGAACAGCAGGGTGGACAGGTCCATGACCTCCCAGGCCCGGGAGTAGTTGCCCGGTGCGAAGGATTCCGGCACCGGTGTCGGGGGCGTCCGGATCACTTCCTGGGCGTCCTTGAAGCCGCTGGAGACCATCCAGTACAGCGGGCCGAGGAACACCAGGGTGAACCCCCCGACGACCACGGCGAGGACGGTCCGGTACAGGGCCTTGCCGCGGGGCCTGGCGAGCTGGGCCGGTGAGATGAGTGTGCGTGTGGACATGCCGGTCTCCCCCGTCTACTCGTGGCCGGCGCGGCTGAGCCTGACGTACGCCGCCGAGAACCCGGCGAGCAGTACGAGCAGGAGCAGGCCGAGCGCCGCCGCGGCGCCGTAGTTGTTGAAGTTGAAGGCGTACTGGTAGATGAGGTACACGACCGTGGTCGTGGACCCCTCCGGGCCGGCGCCGCCGGTGAGCAGGAACGGCTCGACGAAGACCTGCATGGTCGCGATGATCTGCATGAGCAGCATCAGCGACAGGATCAGCCGGGTCTGCGGGACGGTGACGTGCCAGATCTTGCGGAACAGTCCGGCGCCGTCGAGTTCGGCCGCCTCGTACAGCTCGCCGGGGATGCCCTGCAGCGCGGCGAGGTAGATGAGGGTGGCGCCGCCCATGTTCATCCACGTCGAGGCGATGACGATGGAGAGCATCGACAGGTCCGGGTCCTGCAGCCACTGCTGTTCGGGCAGGTGCAGGAAGCGGAACACCTCGTTGAGCAGGCCGTACCCGGGGTCGTAGAGGTATTTGAAGAGCAGGACCGAGGCGACCGGGGGCAGCATCACCGGCAGGTAGACCAGCAGCCGGAGGTATCCCCGGCCGTGGCGGAACTCGTTGATGACGAGCGCGACGACGAACGGCACCGCGAAGCCCAGGAGCAGCGCCAGCACGGTGTACAGGAGCGTGTTGCGCCACGCCTGCCAGAACGCCGGGTCGTCGATGACGGTGGTCAGGTTGTCCAGGCCGACCCAGGTGACCTCCCCTCCCTCGGTCTTCTGGAAGGCGAGGAGGAACTCCCTGATCATCGGATACCAGGAGAACAGCGCGAAGCAGACGACCGCGCCGATGAGGAAGCCGTGTGCGGTGAGGTTGCGCCGCAGGCTCCTGGCGAACCGGCCACCGGGCGGTACGGGACCGGCTTCGCGCGGCGGGGAGGGGCGGACGGGGTCCGCCGTGCTCGGGGTCAGGCTGGGGGCCGACATCGTGGCTCCTTGAACTGGTCTGCCGGGTTGCTGTGCCGCGGGCCCGCGGGTGCTCGCGGTCCGTTCCGTGCGGGCGCGGCGCTCAGGGCGGGGCGGACCGGTGGGCCCGTCCCCGCCCGGGGCCGGTCACCGGTTGGCGAGGACCTGGTCGACCTGTGCCGCGGCCGTGGCGAGCAGCTTGTCGATGTCGGCGTCCTCGTTGGTGAGGAGGGCGGACATCACGTTGTCGAGGACCTTGTAGACCTCCTGGGCCTTCGGCGGCTCGGCCTTGCCCGGCACCGGGTTGTCCATGAACGTCTTGAAGTTGGCGACCGGCATGGTGGCGTGCTTCACGCGGGCCGCGTCGTCCCTCTTCTTCGACTCGCCGAGCCAGAAGTTGGGCTGCGGGACACCGACCGGGAGCTTGTCCGCCTTGGCGCGGGCCCAGTCGAACTGGCCCTTGCCGACGGTGAGGTTCTTGAAGTTCAGCCAGGCGACGGCGGCCTTGATCTTGTCCGGTGAGATGCCCTTCTTGATCATGTAGTTGTTGCCGCCGGCCAGGGTGTTCTTCTCCCCGGGTATCGGGCCCATGCCGAAGTTCTCGTACTCGGCGCCCAGTTGCTGGACCATGTAGGCGATGTCGTCGGGGGCGGCGAGGAACATCCCGAGCTTGTCGGTGGCGATCTGCTTCTGCAGGTCGCCCCACTTGAGCAGTTGGGTCCTGCCCATGCTGTCGTCCTCCCAGCGCATGGCGTGGAGGGTGCGCGCGACCTTCCTGCCGAGCTCGTCGTCGAACGCCGCCTTCCTGCCGCCGGCGTCCACCACGTCGCCGCCGATGCTGTACAGGTGCGCGGTGAAGTGCCAGCCGCCGGTGTTGCCCGCGCTGTACTCGCCGAATCCGGCGATGCCCTTGCCGAGACCGGCGATCTTCTCGGCCGCGGCGCGGACCTCCTCCCAGGTGCGCGGCGGCGCGTCGGGGTCGAGGCCGGCCCGCTCGAAGAGCCTGCGGTTGATGAGCAGGCCCATCGTGTAGTTGCTGGTGGGCAGGCCGTAGAGCCTGCCGTCGTGCTTGAGCGAGGCGAGGACGTTCGGGTCGATGTCCTTCAGCAGCGGCACGGTCCTGTCGTTGACGTAGGCCGTGATGTCCTCGGCGCCGTCGTGGTCGAGCACCTGGGGCAGGTCGGTGAAGTACGTGTAGAAGACGTCGGGTTGCGACTTGGCCTTCAGCATCGCGGTGAACCGCGGCGGCTCCAGGCACTGGCCGGGCGTGGAGCGGCCCTCGACGGTGACGTTCGGGTAGGTCTTGTTGAACTCGGCGACGTCCTCCTTCCACTGCCTGAGTTCGGCCGCCTTCGCCGCGGGGGGCATGCAGTCGATGGTGATGGTCACCTTCGTCGCCCGGTCCAGCGGCGCGGCCGGGTCGGAGGACCCGCCGCCCTCGGAACCGCCGCTGCCGTCGTCGCTGCTGCTCGTGCCGCAGGCGGCGAGCACGGTCAGCGTGAGGGCGGAGGCGAGGGCGACCGCGCCGGTGCGGCGGGTACGGCGGAACCGGGCTCTTCTCATGGGTGGTCCCCTTCGGGCATGAACGTGGAAGTGATCCCACCGCCGGTGCGGTGTGGGGCGCCGCACACTCAACCACCACCAACAAGTCAGCGCAATATATCGCGCTGATTTCGTAATTGTTTGACAGTGCGGAGCGGGCGCCCTGCGTACCACCGCGCAGGGAAGGGACAGGCCGAGAGGACGGACGCACCGGGCCGCGGCAGCGGGTCGGTGAGGGCCGGGGGGCGTTCGGCCGTGGCGGAGGCCGGTGCGGAGGGCGTCGGAAGCCCGGAGGGCCGTCGGTGGGCCGGAGGGAAGTGACGCAAGGCCGGTGCAAGCCGTCGCAAGCGGCTTGCACGGGCCTCCTCGAGCCGGAGGCCCGAGGAGGCCCGGCCGCAGGGACCCGCCGGGGACGGTCGGGCCGTCCCTGGTCCCGGCAGGAGGGATCGGGGCCGGCGAACCGGGTCCGCACCTGCGCGGACGCGGGCGGCCCACCCGGTGGGTGGGCCGCCGTGGCGCGGAGGGCGTCAGCCCGCTCTGTGGACGACGAACGGCGAACCGGGTTCGATCACGACGTCGCCCTCGGCGGAGCCGGAGATCGTCACGTTCGTGAGCGTGGCGCTGCCGCGCGCTCCGCCCTGGGCGAGGATGCCGGAGCCGTTGACGGACCCCTCGATGCGGACGTCCTCGATCTGGGCCCCCGGCACCGCGCCGCCACCGCCCTTGAACTGGATGCCGTCGTAGGTGGAGTCGTGGATGTCGGTGTCCCTGATCGTGACGCCGGGGATGTCGGCCCCGGCGGCGAACAGGGTGATGGCGCCGAACTCCTGCGCCTCCCCCCAGAACGCCCCGCCGGTGCGGTGGAGGGCGTTGTCGGCGATCAGGGTCTGCCCGGAGAAGGGCAGCGGGTCGTGGTCGGTGGCCAGCATGATGCCCGGGTAGTTCATGGTGTCGGAGACGATGTTGCTCTCGACGGTGTTGCCGTACCCGCCGTAGATCGCGATGCCGTTGGCGCGCCAGGGCAGTTGCACCGTGTTGTTGCGGAAGTGGTTGTCGTGGCCGACGTCCACCGAGGGGTCCTTGACGTAGCGGCTCGCCCAGACCGCGAGCGCGTCGTCACCGGTGTTGCGGAACGAGGAGTCGAACACGGTCGAGTTGCGGGTGCCGTTGGCGAAGTTGATGCCGTCGGCGTAGGTGTTGCGGACGCGCATCCCGGTGAACTCCAGGCCGTCGCCGGGGTTCCACAGCTCCGGGATGTTCGAGTGATCGCGCCCGACCCAGACGCCGACGTTGGCGTGCTCGATCCAGACGTTGCTGATCTTCGTGCCCTTGCCGAACCGCCCGTTGAGGCCGACGCCGCCCTCGGCGTTGCCGTCGCCGCCGCGGATGGTGCCGGATCCGAAGATCGCGATGTCGGAGATCCGGGTGTTGTCGTCGATGTCGAAGCCGAAGTTGCCCTCGTGCGGGTGGTTGATGCCGCCCGCCTGGTGCGGCGGGGTCAGGGTGTACAGCTGGGAGTGCCACATGCCCGCGCCGCGGACGGTCACGTCACGGATGCCCACCTGGTTGAACTCGCCCCGGTTCAGCGGATCGTCCGTCAGGATCTTCTGCTCCTGCCGCCACCGGCCCGCGGGGATCCAGACGCACGGGATGTCGCCCTTCTGGTCGGCGGTGACGGCGCGCTGGATCGCGTCCGTGTCGTCGATGCCGTCGTTGGGCACCGCGCCGTACTCGGTGATCGAGACGCACCCGGCCGGCTTGTCCGACGGCGGCGCCACCTGCTCCAGGTCGATCAGGTCGACGATGTGGAAGGCCGCCCTGTCGTCGTCGTCGCGCTGGAGCCTGAACCTCGTACCCGGCGGGTACGTCCGCGGCAGCAGCGCGTGGGACTCGTCGAACAGCCGCCGGGCGTCGGCCTGCGGGGAGTTGGTGAGCCCTTCGGGGCTGTCGGTGTTGCCGTACAGCCAGCTGTGCCTGGAGGACAGCGTCAGCTTCTGGCGGAAGGTGCCGTCGACGTAGAGGCTGAGGGTCGTCTCGATGCCGCCGCCGCCCGGCGCGTCCGGGACGGAGTTGCGCACGACGATGCTGTTGGCGGCGTGGGTGGAGGTGAACTCGACGTGGTCGCCGGTGGAGTCCAGGCGCACGGACCGGCGTCCGGAGGACTCGGTGGCGAAGTTGGTGTGGCCGAAGGTGCGCTTGCGGTCGGCGGTGAGCAGGTCGCCCTGGTAGCGGGCGTCCTCCGCCTCGTACTCGGTGTAGGGCACCGCCGCGCCGCGTCCCACGACGAGGGAGCGCGCGAAGACGTTGTTGTTCTCGTCGGTCTCGGTGACCGTGCCGGTGGCGTCGGCCGTGGCGGTGAGGGTGGCGCCGCCGCCGGTGGCCTTCCAGGTGCCGGGGACGGCGACGGCGGCGCTCCCGCCGGCGGCGAGCGCGCCGGTGGTGCCGTCGAGGGTGGTGTCCCCCACGGCGAGGCGGGTGACCGTCCCCGCGGGGACGCCGGTGGTGCCGCGGTTGTGCACGGTGACCGTGAAGGACACCGGCGCGCCGACGGCGGGAGCGGCCGGGTCGGCGGTGATGGCGGTGACGCGCAGGTCGGGCCCCGGGCTCTGGCGGACGACCAGCTTCGCCGAGGCCGTACGGCTGTTGTTGCTGTCGTCCTGTTCGGTGACGGTGCCGGCCGGGTCGACGACGGCCGAGACGGTGTACGAGCCCGTCGGACGCTTGCCCACGGTGACGGGGACGGTCGCGGACGCTCCGGCCTGCAGGGCGCCGACGGGGGCGGAGCCGGCCACGGTTCCCTCGACGCTGACGTTCACCGTGGTGGCGGGCGCGGCCGCGGTGCCGGCGTTGCGGACCGTGGCGTCGACCGTCACGGTGTCCGTCTCCGACGGGTCGGCCGGTGACCAGGTCAGGCCGGTGACGGTGAGGTCGGGGTTGGGTGCGGCCGTGCCGAGGACCTGGAGTTCGGCGACCTGGGCGCCGGGCGCGCCGGTGTTGGAGAAGAAGGTCAGCCGGATGTCCGCGTAGCGGCCCGTGACGGGGATCCTGACGGTGTTCTGTCCGGCGGACGGGCTGAAGGCGTGGTCGGCGCGCGCCTTGACCGAGGTGAAGCCCGTCGCGGACTGCTCACGGCCGAGCACCTGCAGGGACTGGGTGCGCGGCCCCCACGCCCGGTCGGGGTTCAGCTTCACCACCACGGCCTCGACGTCGGCGTTGGCGCCGAGTCCGACCGTCAGGCTCGCCGGGAATCCCGAGGACTCCCAGTAGGTGCCGACGTCGTCGTCGTTGGCGTTGCCGGCGACGTAGTTCTGCGTCGTCGACGTGGCCTCGATCGGCTTGTTGCGCGCCAGGTCGGCGCCCTCGACGGGCGGGTCGGCCGTGCCGCCCGCGCCGTAGACCTCGAGCCCGGACAACTGGGCCGCGTTCCAGCCGGAGTTGGAGCTCACCTGCACGCGGACGTAGCGGGCCGCGGCCCCGGCGAGACCGATGCTCACGGTGTTCGCCCGGGACGGGGTGAAGCTCAGGTCGGCCGGGGCGGCCAGCGTGCCGAAGGCGTCGCCGTCGGCACTGCCCAGCACGCTCAGCTTCTGCGTGCGCGCCTCCCAGGTGGTGGGCAGCTTCAGCACCACGCGGTCGACGCGGACCCCGGCCCCGAGGTCGACCTGGACCCACTGGGGAAACTGTCCCGCGGGGCCTTCCCAGTACGACTGCTGGCTCCCGTCGGTGACGTTGCCGGCCGGGTAGGCGCTGTGCGCGCCGCCGGCTCTCGCCGGCCGGCCGAGAGCAAGGTCGGGATCCTCCGCCGCGGCGGCGCCCCGGGCGGGTTCTTCCGCCGCGTGCGCGGCGGCGGGCGGCGGCCCGAGGGCGATCAGCCCGGATATCAACATGGCGACCGGCAGCCACCGGCTCCGACGTGTCCCTCTCATGGTGCCCTTTCCACGATCCGGGCACGGCGGGCGCCCCGTCCCCGGTCTTCCGGAGCCCGGCGGCGGACAGGTGGGCGGAGCGTGTCGGCGGCCGGTGCACGGAGCGGACGGGAAGGACACTCGCCGGGAACCCGGCATGACTTCGGCAATGGACGGCGACCCTGTCTGAACTTTTGAGCTATTCAGTCAATCTTTTGCGTCACCGACGTCACAGGTTTCTACCGGACCACTGCTTTGTCAACGGGCCGGGCAGGCTCGCCCGGTGCGCCGCAGGTCCGCGCGGGCCAAGGACGCGGGGCCAAGGACGCGGGGGCGGGGACGCGGACGCGGACGGGTCCCGTGCCCCGGAAGCCGGGAAGCGGCACCGGGAGCCGTCGGCGAAAAGGCCGGTAACGGCACCGGCACCGCCCGGGGCGGTGTCCTCGGTACCGGTGCCGGCTCGGGAGGAAGTGGTGAAGGCGGGACGCGGGGGCGGGCGGGATCAGCCGGCCGACGGCGGCGCGGTCGAGCCGCGCAGGACGAGTTCGGGCTCGAACAGGAGCTCGCCGTGGTGGGACCGCGTGCCCTGGATCTGGGCGCACAGCAGCTCGACCGCGGCGCGGCCCATCGCCTCGATGGGCTGGCGGACGGTGGACAGCGGCGGCTCGGTGCAGTTCATGAAGGCGGAGTCGTCGAACCCGACGACCGACACGTCCGAGGGGACGGAGAGCCCGCGCCTGCGGGCGGCCCGGATGACGCCGAGGGCCAGCGGGTCGCTCGCGCACACGATGCCGGTGACCCCGCGCTCCAGGAGGCGGGCGGCCGCGGCCTGCCCTCCTTCGAGCGAGAAGATCGAGCGCGCGACGAACTCTTCCGGCAGCCCGCCGCCCTCGGCCTCCGCCACCGCCCGGGCGGCCTCCAGCTTGCGGCGCGAGGGGACGTGGTCGCCCGGGCCCAGGACCAGCCCGATCCGCTCGTGCCCCAGGGAGGCGAGGTGGCGCCACGCCTGTTCGACGGCGACGGCGTCGTCGCAGGAGACGCAGGGGAAGTCCAGCCCGTCGATGGACGCGTTGATGAGCACGACGGGGATGTTCCGCTCGGCCAGCCGCCGGTAGTGGTCGTGCGGCGCGTCGGCCTGCGCGAACAGGCCGCCGGCGAAGACGACGCCGGAGACCTGCTGCTGCAGCAGCAGCTCCACGTAGTCGGCCTCGGAGACGCCGCCCTTGGTCTGGGTGCACAGGACGGGCGTCAGCCCCTGCTGGGCGAGCGTGCTCCCGATGACCTCCGCGAACGCCGGGAAGATCGGGTTCTGCAGCTCAGGCAGCACCAGGCCGACGAGCCGGGCGCGCTCCCCGCGCAGCTGGGTGGGCCGCTCGTAGCCCAGGACGTCCAGAGCGGTGAGGACGGACTGCCGGGTCGCCTCGGAGACACCGGGCTTGCCGTTGAGGACACGGCTGACCGTCGCCTCGCTGACCCCCACCTTCTTAGCCACCTGAGCAAGTCGTCGCGTCATAAGCGCAAGACTAACGCAATTTCCGCAAAGGAATTGCGGCTCCCGCCCTCTCGGGCACCGCGTTCCGCACCCCGCGCCGTGACCGGCACACGGGGTGGAGGACGACGGCCTCCGGAGGGAAACGATGCAATGTCGATGCGAGTTGCCCTGCTGCATCGATTCGCCGGACGGTGAGGGGAACCGCGGCACGGACCGTCACGGCGGTCCCCCGCGCAGAGCTCGTCCCGACCGAGGAGTGGCCGCCATGACCGTACGGCAGACCATCCGCTCCGGTGCCGGCCGTCCGACGGCCCCGCCGCCGGAGCCGGCCCGCGGCACCGGTGACCCGGCCGCCGAGGCGGCCGCCGACCTGGCCGCCCGTTTCGCCGCCGGCGACGAGGCGGCCCTGGCCGACGTCTACCGGGCGTGGAGTCCCCTGGTCCACACCGTCGCGCGCCGCTCGCTGGGCGACGCCGGCGAGGCCGAGGACGTCACCCAGAACGTCTTCCTGGCCGCCTGGCGGGGCAGGGCCCGCTACGACCCCGGACGCGGCACGCTGTCCGCCTGGCTCATGGGCATCACCCGGCGCAAGGTCGTCGACGCGCTGGCCGCCCGCACGCGCCGCGGGGAACTCGTCGCGGAGGCCGGGTCCCTGCTCGTACTGGACACCCGGCGGCAGACGTCGGAGCCGAACGCCGTGCTCGACCGGGTGTTCGTCGGACGCGAGTTGGAGAAGCTGCCCGAGGCGCAGCGCCGGGTCGTCAGCCTCGCCTTCTACGACGACCTCACCCAGACGCAGATATCCCAGGTGACCGGCTGGCCCCTCGGGACGGTCAAGAGCCACGCTCGACGCGGGCTGCACCGCCTCGGCCGCCGCCTCCGGGAGGGCCTGCCCTGCCCGTCGTGACGACGGTGCGCGACCGGTGCGAACCGGCGGAGGCCGGCCGGGGTGTCCCGCCCCGCGGCCCGGTCCGCCGTCGGAACCCCCTCCGGCCGGGTCGTCCCGGCCCGCCGGCCCGCCGGGGTGCGCCCGCCGCCGCGCGCACCCCGGCGTGCGGCCGGCCTCAGCGTCTGCGGCCGCGCGGCGACCAGCCGCCGCCGACGCCCGCGAGGTGCAGCGCGAGGACGGCCAGGCCGATCAGCATGATGTTCGTGGACGTGAAGGTGTCGTTGGTCGAGATCTCCGCCGCGTTGATGAGGAACGCGATGAAGAACAGGACCGCGGAGACGATGGCCAACACGGTGTGACTCCTTTCGGTCGGGTCGGTTCGTGCGGTGTCCGCGCCATGCGGATGCCCCCGGCGGGGAGATGAACGCACCTCCCGCGCGGGGGAGTTGCAGCCGGCCACGGCCACGGTCCCGCTCGTGTCCCGACGACGACGGCGGCGCGCGGGAGCGGACCGCCGCAGTGCGGGTCCGCCCACCGCGCACGAAATCGGGGGATATACGCCGCCCTTGTCGGCTACCCGGTTCGTGTGAACCGCCGCGTCCGCCCGCCGCCCGCGGGTAGGCGCACGGAACCGCCAGCCGGAACAGGGAGGACCACCGTGGAACGATCGTCACTGCGCGCCGTGGGCTGGGCGCGTTCGCTGCCGCTCGACAGCGAAGTCAAAGCGGCACGGGACTGGGCACGCGAGCACCTGGCGTCGCTGGGCTGGACCACCACCGCCCCGGAGACGGTGGACGCCGTCCTGCTGACCGTCTCGGAACTGGTCACCAACGCGCACACCCACGCCCACAGCAGCGCCCAGCTCATCATGGCGTGGGACAACCGCTGCCTGCACATCGCCGTGCACGACGGCTCCCCCGACCTGCCCGCGCCGCGCGCCCCCAGCACGGAACGCGTCGGCGGGCGCGGCATGTTCCTCGTCGACGCCCTGGCCGACACGTGGGAGTCCCGGCCCTGCCCCCACGGCAAGACCGTCATCGCCTGCTTCCGCGGGCCCGGCACGCCGGAGCACTCGGCGGACCACGGGCACCGGCACCTCGACGGAAACCGGTGACCGCCGGCCGCCGGGACAGCGGACTCCGGGCACCGGCACGTCGACCGGGACCGGTGACCGCCGACCGCCGGGACATCCGGCGCGGTGACTCGGGACCGTACGCACCGCCGTCGGAGGCCGAGCGCGTGGGCCGGCGGAGCCCGCCTCGACCGGGGCCGGCCTGACGCACCCCCTCCTGCGGCCCACCCGGGCGCACCGGCGCGGAAGGGGAGGCCGCGGCGCCGGTCCGACCGCATGGCGTATCTCACTTCTTCCGGAGGCGGACGGGGGCTTGCCCGCCCGGTTCCGGGGCAGGCGCCCGGGCCGGGGAAGAGCTCCGCGGGCGCCGGACGGGGCTGCCCGGATCGTCGTGGCGGTGGGGTGGGCGTGGCGGTGACCGATCGCGGAGACGGACAGGCGCCGCCCCGCCGCACGCCGGCCGAACCCCGCTCCCGTGCCGGTCAGGCCCTGTGTCGTACCGGTCAGCTTCTGTGCCGTGCCGGTCGAGTTCCGTGCCGTGCCCGTCCGGTCCGCCCCGTACGAGGGGCCCGCCCCGTGCGGGCCGGGCGCCGCCGCCTCACAGGGCCCACGCGTCCGCCCGCAGGCCGCGGAGGGCCCCTCCACCCGGTGCCCGCGGGAACCCGCCGCCCTGACGGGTTGCTTCGCCGACACGGATGCGGGACTGTTGCCGAAGTGCAACTGTTGCCCACAGCAGAGAGGTGGTGGGGTGCGCATCCCGCGTGCCCCCGCTTGTGATCTCTACCCGAGGCTCCTCCACCGATCCCCCCGGAACCGAAGCCGACGCCGGCATCGGCACGACATGGCTCGACGCTCCCCAGCCCGTCCTGGTGGCCGGCCGGGACGGATCCGTCGTCCACCTCAACCGCGCCGCCAGACTGGTGCTGCCGGAGACCTCCGGCGGTGACCGGCTGCGCGACCGGGTCCCGTCCTGGCTCGCCGACGCCCACCGGCGCATCGGGGAAGGGACGTACGAGACGTCCGCCGAGCCGCTCGCCGGGACGATCGGCGAGCGCTTCTTCGAAGCGCACCCCACCCCGTCCGCCGGGGGTGACGTGGTGTGGTGGCTCGTCGACGACACCGGCCGGCGCCTGGCCGAGACGGCCCTGCGCAGCGTCCGGGAACGGTCGGAGATCCTCTCCGAGATCTCCGGCACCCTGCTGTCCTCGTTGAACGTGCCGCGCTGCACGGAGGTGGCCGCCCGGATGGCCGCCGAGCACCTCGCCGAAGCCGCCGTGCTCGTCGCCCCGCCACAGGGGCGGCGCCACCCGTTGACCTACGCGCGGCGCGGCGGACCCGTCGTCCAGGAGATCCGCCAGGTCGATCCCCGTACGGTCCCGGGGCTCGCCGAGGCCCTGCAGGGGTTCCCGCCCGTACCGGCCCGGTGGATCAACCCCGCGGACATCCCGGACTGGGTGGTCCCCCCGGGCTTCACCCAGCCGGTGGGGTCCGTGACCGTCACACCGCTGCCCGGGCACGGCGTGCCCGCCGGCGCGCTGGTCCTGCTGCGGTCCGGCACCGAGCAGGCGTTCACCCCGGGCGAGGAGGTGTTCGCCCGGCTGTTCGCCGCCCGCGCGGGGGCCGCCCTGTCCGCGGCCCGCCTCTACAGCGAGCAGTCCGCGATCACCACCACGCTCATGCAGGAACTGCTGCCGCCCGCGCTGCACAGCGTGCACGGGGTCGAGTTCGCCGGCGGCTACCGCCCGGCCAAGGACCACGAGCGGGTCGGCGGCGACTTCTACGACGTCCACCCGGGACCGGACCCCTCCCAGGAGACGCTCGTCGTCCTGGGCGACGTGGCGGGCAAGGGGCTGGAGGCGGCCGTCCTCACCGGGAAGATCCGCAACACGCTGCAGGCCCTGCTGCCGCTGGCCGCCGACCACGGCCGGGTGCTGCGCCTGCTCAACGGCGCGCTGCTGTCCTCCCACCACACCCGCTTCGCCACCCTGGTGCTGGCCTCCGTACGACGCCGCGGCGGACGCGTGCAGCTCAGGCTGACCAGCGCCGGGCACCTGCCGCCGCTCATCGTCCGCAACGACGGCGGGGTGGAGGAGTCCCCCACCCGCGGCACCCTGATCGGCGCGCTGCCGACGGTGAAGGTCCACACCTCGCAGACGGTGCTGTCGGCCGGCGAGACGTGCCTGCTGTACACCGACGGCATCACCGAGGCCCGCGGCGGCCCGCTGGGCGACGAGCTGTTCGGCGAGCACCGGCTGCGGCAGGCCCTGACGGAGTGCGCGGGCCTGCCCGCCGAGGCGGTCGTGGAACGCGTGCAGATGCTGGCCGCGCAGTGGCTGGGCCCGGGCGCCCACGACGACATGGCCACCGTCGCCATCAGCTCGCCCAGGAGCGGTCCGCTGACCGTCGTCCGCGGGCAGGCCGGCGACGGCTTCCCCGGAAAGCACACGAGGAGGAGGAACGGGTGAGCGACCCGCCCGCGTCGGCGTCCGCGCTGCGCGACAGGCTCTGGGCGGCAGTGGCCGACGGCGACGAACTCGCCGCCGCCGACGTCCTCCACGACGGTCTGCGCGCCGGCTGGGACGAGGAGGACCTGCTGGTCGACGTCGTCGCGGCCGTGCAGCGGAAGGTCGGCACCGAGTGGGCGGCCGCCCGGATCACCGTCGCCCAGGAACACGCGGCCACCGCCGTCAACGAGCGGATCGTCACCACCCTGGTCCACCGCCCCGGGACGGACGGGCGCCTGCGCCCGCGCCGGGGACGGGGACGGGGACGGGCCACGGTGAGCTGCGTCGACGGCGAGTGGCACGCCTTCCCCGCCCGGCTGGTCGCCGAGGTGCTGCGGCTGCGGGGCCACCAGGTCGACTACCTCGGTGCCCAGACGCCCACCCCGCACCTGATCGCGCACCTGCACCGCACGAACCCCGACGCGGTCCTGCTGTCCGCCTCCCTGCCCACCCATCTGCCGGCCGCGCACGCGGCCATCACCGCCTGCCAGGCCGTCGGTGTCCCCGTCCTGGCCGGAGGCGGGGCCTTCGGCCGGGACGGCCGCTTCGCGTTCGCCCTGGGCGCCGACCGGTGGGCACCGGACGCGCGCGGGGCCGCCGCCGTACTGGACGCCGGTCTGCCGCGGCCGGCCACCACGGCCCGGCAGGTGGTGGACGACCTGCCGCACCTGGCCGACCAGGAGTACACGATGGCCGTGCAGTCGCGCGGCCAGTTGGTCAAGCAGACCCTGGCGGACCTGGAGAACCGTTTCCCGCCCCTGCGCGCCTACCGCCCCGCCCAGCGGGAACGCACGGCGGAGGACCTCGCCCACATCGTCGACTTCCTCGCCACGGCGCTGTACGTCGACGACTGCGAGGTGTTCACCTCGTTCGTGACCTGGACCGCCGGCATCCTCGAAGCCCGGGAGGTCCCCCCGCACTCCCTGACGACCGGCCTGGACATCCTCGCCGGGCAGCTGCGCGACTTCCCGCGCAGCCTGGCCTTCCTCCACCAGGGCATCGCCGTCCTCGGTGGCCGGCCCCTCTCCCCCGTCCCCGGACCCGACACCCAGGAATGACCGAGCATCCCTCCACCGAATTCCGTCTGACCGTCGCCCTCGAGCCGCCCGTGCTGACCGTGCGCGTGGCGGGCGACCTGGACTACGACACCAGCGGCGACCTGGTCGACACCGTCACCGGGCACCTCGCCTGCGAGCCGCGGCCGCGGCACGTGCGGCTGGACTTCCGCGAGCTGGTGCGGATCGACTCCATGGGCCTGTCCGCCCTGCTGATGGTCCACCGCCGCACCAGCGCCGCCCGGGCCGTCCTGCACCTGGACAACCGGCCCGAGGTGCTGGAGCGCGTACTGCGCCTGACCGACGTCCTGGACCATCTCACCGCCGCCGGCGACGACCGCGCGGCGGACCAGGACCAGGACCAGGACCAGGACGAGGACGTCACCGGCGCCGGGGTCACCTGACGCGGTGACGGCACCGCCCCGGGACGGAAACGGCCGCCCCTCCCGCCCGGGCCGCCGCGCACCGACCGGGGGAGCGCCTCACCCGCGCCGCACACGCAATGTCAGGATGACGGCATGCAATCGGGTTCCGAGACGACCGTACGGGTCACGCACCACGACCGTGTCCTGGAGATCACGGTCCGTGGTGACGTCGACTACGACGAGTGCGACCTGCTGCGGGCTGCCTGGGAGCAGGCCGACGAGGTCGCCCTGCCCACCACCGTGGTGGATCTGTCGGGGGTGACGTTCGGGGACAGCGGGCTGCTCAACGCCCTGCTCGACGCGGAGCGGCGCCATCGCGACAGCGCCCGCGCCTTCGTGCTGCTGGGGCCTCTGCAACGCGGTGTCGTCCGTCTCCTCACGCTCAGCGGCACTCTGGAGCACTTCACGATCACCGACTCCCGCGCCGCGGCGTTCGAACGGCGCACGGGGTGAACGGCGCGACCGGCCCGGGCCGAACGCCGTGGACCCCGCCGTCGCTCCCATGTCCCGGGCGACAACGGGTAACCGGTAACCGGTAACCGACCAGGAAGCGGCACGACGCTCCGTGTGCGCGAGCAGACACACCACCCCTCACACGTAAAGGCCCCCACCACATGGTCATCTCGCCCTCGACCCAGGCGATGGAGGAGGACCGGCCCCCCGGCGGTACGGCACTGCGCTACAGCGCCAGCTGGGACGCCGGCGCGCTCCGCATCGCCGACGCGCGCCACGCGGTGTGCGCGTTCCTGGACCGCGCCGGGCACCCGCCCGGACAGCAGGTCAGCCAGGACGCGCAGATGGTGGTCAGCGAACTGATCACCAACGCGGTGCGGCACGCTCCCGGCCCGTGCGGGCTGCTGCTGGAGCTGCCGTCCGCCGCCGACCTGCTGCGTGTCACGGTCTGGGACACCTCCGCCCGGCTCCCGCAGCCGCAGCCGAGGGACGTCCGCCGGGTCGGCGGTCACGGACTGCTGCTGGTCGCCGCCCTGTGCGAGCGGATACTGGTCGCTCCCGTGGACGGCGGCAAGCGGGTGACCGCCGAGCTGCCCCTGTCGCCGGCCGGCTGACCGTCGGCCCCTGCACGGCGACCGGGTGCGGCGCGGGACCGCGCGGCGGCCACGGGCCGTCCCGGCACCGGGCCGGGGCCGGACCGGCCCCGCCGCCGCTCACGGCCGCGTGGCGGTCCCGCAGCCCGCTTCGCCGCCTCGCCGCACGCGCGTGTCCGCCGGGGTTCTCCGGTCGTACGGACCGGCCTCGGGACCGCCTCCCGGGCCGGTGGCCGCGCGGTCGGCGCCGAACCGTCCGGCCACCCCACCCGTCCCGGATCCGGCACCGCGACCGGCGGGCCGGCCTCGCACCGGCGCCCGCCCCTTCGCTCCTCGCCGGCCGGTACGTCCGCGCGTCGTCACACGGCCCGACGGCACCCTCCGCACGCACCCGCGTCCCTCGAGCGGGCCGGTACCGCGCCTCGCCGCGGGGCGGGGCGGGCGGGGCCCCTCAGGGAATCGGCCGGTCCTCGCCCGGCCTGTGCAGCACCGTGAGCAGGTCGTCGCGTTCGGCCACCGCCTCCAGGGCCAGCGTGCGGTAGCCGGCCCGGCCGAAGAACACGGTGATGCGGTCCGCGTCCTCGCTCAGGACCGTGCCCTCGCCCCACTGTTCGTGCCGGACCTCGGTCCCGACGGGGTAGTCGGCCGCCGCGGGGTGGGCGGGCCGCTCGTCGTGCCCGCTCCCGGCGGACTCGTGCCCGCTCCCGGCGGACTCCTCGTCGCACACGTCGCAGTTCCCGCACGGTGCCGGGTGGTCCTCGCCGAAATAGCCGAGCAGGAAGCGCCGCCGGCAGCCGGTCGCCTCGGCGTAGGCCCGCGCCATCTCCACCCGCGTCCGGTCGGCCCGGCGGTGCGCCTCCGCCTCCTGCGCGGCCTGTTCGGCCGCCCGGCCGGGGGAGACGCCGGCGGCCGGGCGCACCTCGCCCTCCTCCCCCGTCGCCACGGCGTCGGCCTCCTCCAGGAGGTTCACCGCGGCGGTGACCCGGTTCCTGGACAGGCCCGTGTCCCGGCGCAGCTCCTCCAGGTCGGCCGGGTCCTCGCGGCGGTCGTGGACGGCGCGGGCCACGTCGGACAGGACGTCGCGGCCGGGGGCACGGCCGGCGAAGTAGGTCTGCATCCCGGTGTCCTCGGACCGGTAGTGCAGTACGGCCAGGGCCGGACGCCCGTCCCGGCCGCAGCGGCCCGTCTCCTGGTGGTAGGCGTCCAGGGAACCCGGCAGCGAGGCGTGCAGGACGAACCGTACGTCCTCCTTGTCGATGCCCATGCCGAACGCCGAGGTCGCCACCACCACGTCCGCAGCGCCCGAGAGGAACGCGTCGTGGACGCGGGCGCGCTCGGCGGCCCGCAGTCCGGCGTGGTAGCACTCGGCGGCCAGTCCCAGCGAGGCCAGTTCCCCGGCGTAGTACTCGCTGTCCTTGCGGGTCGCGGCGTAGACGATGCCGGGCTTGGGCTCGGCGGCGGCCCGCTCGACCACCGCTCGGCGCCGGTCGTCCTCGTCCAGGAAGCGGCGCACCTCCAGCCTGATGTTGGGCCGGTCGAAGCCGGTCACCATCAGCCGCGGCCCGTTCATGCCCAGCCGCTCGGCGATCTCCCTGCGCACCGGTGAGGCGGCCGTCGCCGTCAGGGCCAGGACCGGTGGCCTGCCCACCCGGCGCACGGCCTGCTCCAGGCGCAGGTAGTCGGGCCGGAAGTCGTGGCCCCAGGAGGACACGCACTGCGCCTCGTCCACCACGAACAGTGCCGGACGCGCATCGGCGAGCCGCTCCACCACCTCGTCCTTGGCCAGTTGCTCCGGCGACAGGTACAGCAGACGGGCCTCGCCCCGGCGCACCGCCTCCCAGGCCTCCTCCGTCTTCGCCGCGCCGAGGTCGGAGTTGACCGCCACGGCACCCGGCGCGCGGTCGCCGTCCGGCAGCCCGGCGATCTGGTCGCGCTGGAGCGCCAGCAGCGGGGACACCACCACGACCGGCCCGGGCAGCATCAGGGCCGGCACCTGGTAGACGGCGGACTTGCCGGACCCGGTCGGCATCACGACGAGGGTGTCCTCGCCCTCCAGCACCCATTCCATGGCGGTGAGCTGCTCGGGCAGGAGGGTGTCCCAGCCGAAGACGTCCGCGGCGATGTCGCGCAGGCGCGTCGCCCGGCTCCGCTCCGGTTCTGACCCCTTGTGCCCCATGGCCGGCTCCTTCGACACTCGCGTACTCGGTGCGGGCGCGCGGGAGGCCGCGCCCGCGGCGCTCCCTGGGTACCCGCGGGGCCGTGCGCGTATCGGCGGCCGTGACCGTGAAGGTGCCTGTCGGGCCGGGCCTGGGTCTGGCGCCGTCGTGGACCGCGGCCGGCCGGGTACCCGCCAGCCATGTCACCGCGCCGATACGTCAGCCGTGACCACGCCGGTACGTCAGCCGTGACCACGCCGGGCCGACGTCGGTCGGCGGCCCGGGCACGGCCCGGCCGGACGGAGCGGTCGGCCGGCGACGGTGCCGGGTGCGTGCGCGTTTCCGCGTGCGCACCCGGCCGTCACCGCCGCGCTGCCGGAGCGGACGCGGGCAACCGCGCCAGCCGTCCCGGCGCGTTCGGCCGGGCGCCGGGCGGCCCGGCCGTGGGAGGCGCGGCGGCCCGGCCGCCCGTCAGCTCCGGAAGGCGCGCCGCAGAGCGCGCCACAGGAGGGCGACGGCGCCCGCCGCGAGTGCCAGCGCGCCCGCGGCCACCCCGGCGCGGCGGGCGGACGGACTGCGCACCGGTGACAGGTCGCGCAGCCGGTCGAACCCGCTCAGCGGGATGCCCAGCACCGCGTTGCCGGGAGGACGGCGGGGCACGGCCGGGTGGGGATGGGTGGGGGCGGTACGGCGTACGGCCTCCCAGGTGGCACCGATCCGGCGCAGCTGCCGGTCGCCCAGGGCGTCGCGGAGGCGGGGCAGCAGTTCGTCCTCCTCATCGCGGATGTCCTCGCGGATGAGGCCGAAGGCCTCGTCCACCCACTCCGCTCGCCGGGGATCGTCCCGGTCCGCCTTCTCCACCTTGGCGATCAGCTCGTTGATGGCCTGGTGCTCCTGCTCCACCTGGGTGGTGAGTTCCTCACCCGCCGGGGAGACGCGCCGCAGCACGGGCCACAGCACGGTCTCCTCGGCGAAGGCATGGCTGAAGACCAGCTGGACGATGTCCTGCCACAGCCGCTCGCGGTACGGGTCGGAGGCGTCGGCGGCGAGGTAGGCGTTCATCAGCCGGTCGAGTTCGGCGTGGTCGCGGCGTTGCCGCAGCAGGATGCTGCCCTCGCCTCCGAGGTCGGCGGTGCTCTGCTCGGCGATGGACAGTGTCACGGCGTCTCCCCGGACGTGGTGTCGTCGGCCTGGGGCCCGTTGTCGTCACCGCTCGTCGCGGCCTGCTCGTCCTGCTGCCGGCTGTCGTCCTCCTCCGGGTGGACGTCCCGCTCCCCGGTGACCTGTTCCAGCGGGTGGCTCATGTCCTGCTCGTCGTGGTCGGACATTTCGTGCTCCTGACGGGTGGGGCTGCTCGTTCTTCGCGCGACGGGCCGGGCCGGCCCGTCGCTCCCGAGGGTGCGCGCCGGCCGACGGCCCGCCCGGAGCTGCGTCACCCCGGGCTGCGGCGGCGGCCCGGCTCCCTCGGCGTGCACCGCGGGGAGCTCGCCGAGTACCCGCCGCGCGTGCGGCCTACCGGTCGGGCCGTCGCGGTTTCCGCGCGGCCGGCCCGGCCGTGCCACGCCGCCCGCGCACCACCGCGCGGTCCGGCCGCGCGGGCGGCTCGCAGGAGCGTCCGCGCGGCCGACGGCGAGCGTCCCGGGTGACGCGCGTCCAGGGCGCCCGGCCCGCCGAGCGGACGGGCGGCAGGGGGTCACCGGCGTTCCGCCGTGTCACTGGCTGTGCCCGGCCGGCGGGCACCGTGCGAGGGCCCGGGTGGCCCGGTCCGCGGCTGAACGAGCGGGAAAGCGCCTTCGAGAACCCTCCGGAGACACGGACGACGACCGCTCACATGAGACCCCTGCGGCACATGATGCAGTTCACGGGCTTGTCCGGGCCGGATCAGGGCACTCGACATGCGCGGATCGGCCTCCGCTCCGGCCACAGGGGCCGTGGGTGACGGCGGCCGGCCGGATGACACGGCAAGGGGAGAAACCGTGACGGTGCGTATCGGGGCAGAGGAAGAATTCCATGTGCTGGACGTGGAGAGCGGGCGTCTGGTGCCAAGGGCCCGCGCCGTGCTCGACCGGCTGGACAGACCCGGTTTCACGACCGAGCTCCAGCAGTCGGTCGTGGAGAGCAACAGCCAGGTGCACGACAGCCTCGACGATCTCTACGCCGACCTGGCCGGGGCCCGGCGCCGGCTGGACACCGCGGCGTCCTCGCTGGGGCTGGCCGTCGTGGCGGCCGGCACCGTACCGCTGGCCCGCCTCACCCCGCGGGACGTCACCGCCGACGCCCGCTACCGGCACATGGCCGACGAGTACCGCAAGGTCGCCGACGAGCAGCTCATCTGCAGCGCCCAGGTGCACGTCGACGTGCCCGACCGGGACACCGCGGTGCGCGCGATGTGCCTCGTCTCCCCCTGGCTGCCGCCGCTGCTGGCCCTGTCGGCCAGCTCGCCGTTCTGGCTGGGCGCGGACACCGGGTACGCCAGCTGGCGCACCATGCTGTGGCAGCGCTGGCCCACCGCCGGCCCGGCCGGCTGCCACGCCGGCGCGGCGGAGTACGACGCGGCCGTCGAGGAGCTGATCGGCTCGGGCGTCATCAGCGACGCCGGCATGGTCTACCACGACGTACGGCCGTCGGCCCACCAGCGCACCCTGGAGCTGCGCATCTGCGACGCCTGCCCCCGGGTGGAGACGGTGGTGCTGGTCGCCGGCCTCTTCCGGGCGCTGGTGCGCGAGGCGTGCGAACGGCTGGCGGACCGGGACGGCCCGGTGTGCGACGGCCGTCACGACTGGCTGCGCGCCGCCACCTGGCGCGCCGCCCGCTCCGGCCTGGAGGGGCACCTGGTGGACCCGGGGACCCGGCGGGCCGCGCCGGCCGCCGAGGTGCTGCGCGGGATGCGGGACCGGCTGCGTCCGGCCCTGGAGGCGTCCGGCGACTGGGACACCGTGCACGGGCTGCTGGAGCAGGCCCTGTCCGCCGGGAGCGCCGCCCACCGGCTGCGGCGCGCGGCGGCGGCCGAGGACCTGCTCGCCAGCGTCGACCTGATGGTGGCCGAGACGCGCGGCGGGCGGGCCGTACGCCGCAGGACCCCGGCCACCCGGCCGGCCGCCGCCCCGGTGGCCTCCGGCGGGCCCCTGTCGTACCTGCGCAGCGCAGCGGCCGGGGGCGCGGTCGGCTGACCGCGATGGCTGCCCGCCCTTTCGCCCCCTCCCGCGTCGGCGGCACCCCGGCCGAGCGGCCCGCGGCCCCGGACGCCCCGGGCCCGGCCGGACGGGCCGACGCCCGGCATCGTGAACCAGAACAAGGAGAGTCCACCATCATGTCTCCCACCTCCCCGTCCCCCCTCGATCCCCGCGGGGCCACCGCCCGGCGCCGGTCCACGTCCCTGGAGGACACCGCCGGAAGGAGGGCCCTCTGATGTGCGGCCTCAGCGGCGAGATCCGCTTCGACGGCGGTCGGCCGGACATGGCGGCGGTCGAGCGCATGACCGACCGGCTCGCGCCCAGGGGCCCCGACGGCCGCGGGCTGTGGTCCCAGGGCCCGGTCGCGCTCGGCCACCGCCGGCTGAAGATCATCGACCTGTCGGACAGCGGCGCCCAGCCGATGGCCGACCCCCGCGGCCGCGTGGCCGGCGTCTTCAACGGCTGCGTCTACAACTACCGGGAACTGCGCGAGGAGCTGCGCGGACTCGGACACCACTTCTTCTCGGACTCCGACACCGAGGTGGTGCTCAAGGCCTACCAGGAGTGGGGCACGGCCTGCGTCGACCGCTTCTACGGCATGTTCGCCTTCGTCGTCGTCGAGCAGGACACCGGGCGGGTGGTCATGGCCCGCGACCGGCTCGGCATCAAGCCGCTGTACCTGGCCGAGTCGCCTGGACGGCTCCGGTTCGCCTCGTCGCTGCCGGCGCTGCTGGCGGCCGGCGGCGTGGACACCTCGCTGGACCCGGTCGCGCTGCACCAGTACTTCAGCTGGCACGCCACCGTGGCCGCGCCGCGGACCGTCCTCAACGGCGTGCGCAAGCTCCCGCCGGCCACGGTCCGCGTGATCGAACCGGACGGCACCCACCGCGACCACTGCTACTGGCAGCCCTCCTACACCCGGCGGCCCGAGTACGCCGGTCTGGGCGCCGAGGACTGGACGGACGCCGTGCTGGAGGCGCTGCGCACCGCGGTGCGCCGCCGCATGGTCGCCGACGTGCCGGTCGGCGTGCTGCTGTCGGGCGGTCTGGACTCCAGCCTCATCGTGGCCCTGCTGGCCCAGGAGGGGCAGCAGGACCTGGCCACGTTCAGCGTCGGCTTCGAGTCGGAAGGCGACGAGGAGGGGGACGAGTTCCGCTACTCCGACCTGGTGGCGCGGCACTTCGACACCGACCACCACCAGCTGATGGTGCCCTCCGACCGGGTCTCGCGCGCGCTGGACGGGGCGGTCGCGGCCATGAGCGAGCCCATGATGAGCCACGACGTGGTCGCCTTCCACCTGCTGTCCGAGCAGGTCGCCAAGGAGGTCAAGGTCGTCCAGAGCGGCCAGGGCGCCGACGAGGTGTTCGCGGGCTACCACTGGTACCCGGCCATGGCGAACGTGCCGCGCCGGCGCGCCGCCGAGGCGTACATCGACACCTACTTCGACCGGTCGCACGCCGACCTCGCCCGCATCCTGGAGCCGGGGCTGCTGCCCGGCCACGACGCGTCCGGCGACTTCGTGCGCGCGCACCTGGCGGCCCCGGGCGCCGACACCGCGCTCGACGCCGAGCTGCGGCTGGACACGCACGTGATGATGGTCGACGACCCGGTCAAGCGCGTGGACAACATGACCATGGACTGGGGCCTGGAGGCCCGGGTGCCCTTCCTCGACCACGAGCTGGTCGAACTGGCCGCCGCCTGCCCGCCCGAGCTCAAGCTCGCCGACGGCGGCAAGGGCGTGCTGAAGGCCGCCGGGCGCAAGGTGCTGCCGCGGGAGGTCGTCGACCGACCCAAGGGCTACTTCCCGGTTCCGGCGATCAAGCACATGGCCGGCCCGGTGCTGGAGCGGGTCCGCGACGCGCTCACCGCGCCCGAGGCGAAGGGCCGCGGCGTCTTCCGCCAGGAGTACGTCACCGAGCTGCTCTCGGCGCCCAACACGCATCGCACCCACCGGGGAGCGAACACCCTGTGGCAGGTAGCTTTGCTGGAGATATGGCTGCAGACGCACGGGATCAGCTGACCGACGGGCGGGCCCCGCGCCCGCCCGCGCCCTTCCGACCGGACACCGCGGACGCCCGGGCGCCCTCGCCGGCGCCCCTCGCGGACGAACGGCCGCCCGTGGCGCCCGGGGCCGCGGGGGCGGACTCCGTGCCGCTCCCGCGCCCCGGCGCCCCGGGGATCACCGCCCTCGCGTGGGACACGGCGAGCCGGGCCGAGGACACCGGGGCGGCGGGCCCCCCGTCCCGGGCCCCGCTGCCCGCGCCCGCCCTGTGGCCGCTGCCGGACACCGCGGCGGCCCACCCCGACACGCCCCACGTCCTGACCGCCCACGGCTGCTGGTACCCCTCCGTGGACCCCAGCGGCCGGCACGTCGCCTTCATCTGCGACCGGGGCGGCGTGCCCCAGCTGTGGACGGGGCCGGTCGACGGCGGCGGCGCGCAGCTGCTGGACTCCGACCCGGACCCGGTCACCGAGGTGTCCTGGTCGCCGGACGGCCGGTGGATCGCCTACACCACCGCCCCGGGCGGCGGGGAGCTCACCCGGGTCCTGTGCGTGCGCCCCGACGGCACCGGGCGGCGCATCCTGGCCGGTGCCGAGCCGGGCAGCTCCGCCCACCTGGGGTGCTGGCGGCACGACGGATCGGCCCTGGCGGTGACCGTCGCCGAGCCGTCCGCCGGCCCCGAGCAGGGCGATCCGCAGGCCGCGCCCGTACGCGCCGACGCCGGGATGCCCGCCGCGGTCCACCCGCCCGGCTGGGCCGCGCGGGACGGCCGGGCCGTGCTGCTGGGCGGTCCGCCGCCCGGCGCGGTGCCGCGGCCGTACACCGGCGCCGGGGACGCCCTCGCCGCCGCGGGCGGCGACCGGGGGGCCCTCGACGAGCCGGTGCCCCTGACGCTGTCCGCCTATCTCGTCGACCCCGAGGGCGTGTCCGCGCCGGTGTTCCTGGCCGGTGAGCGCGGAGCCGCCACGCTGCGGGTGTGCGACCTCAGCCACGACGGCCGTCTCGCCCTGCTGCGCAGGGGACCGCGCGGCCGCCGCGAGGCCCTCGTCGTGCGCACCCGGGACCTGCGGACCACCTGCTCGGTGCCGGTCGCCGACGGCGACCCCTGGATCGGCGGATTCGCGCCGGACGGGCGGACGCTGTGGCTGCGCAGCGACCACGACCGGGAGTACGCCGCCCTGTACGCGGTCCGGCTCGACCCGCGGGGACGTCGGACGGGGCTCACCGTCGCCGCCGAACGCGCGGACTGCGGGCTGGAGCTGCTGGCCCTGGACCGCGCCGGACGCGGCGCCGTCCTGGTCTGGAACGTCCGCGGCGTCAGCGAACTGCAGATCGCCGCGCTGGACACCGCCCCCGCGGCCGGTTCCGCGCCGGACGAGGCTGCGGCGGAGCCCGCGCCGCCCTCCGCCGCGTTCCGCTCCCCCCGCGCCGTGCCGCTCCCCCACGAGGTGGCCACCCGCGTCGTCCCCACCGCCGACCCCGACAGCCCGGTCGTGGCCCTGTCCGGGTCGCAGCGCCGGCCCGGCGTGTGGTGGCTGCCCCGGGGCACGGCCCTGCGCACCCCGTGGTCCTCCCGCGACGAGGACGCGACCCCCGGGGGCCGCCCGCCCGTACGGCCCGTGCCGATGCGCCCCGTCGCCCGGGACGGGCTCGCTCTCGGGGGCTGGTACTACCGCGCGCCGGGCCGCTCGCCCGGCGAACCCGCGCCCTGCGTCATCCACCTGCACGGCGGCCCGGAGGAGCAGGAACGCCCGGTCTTCGACCCCCTGTACCACGAACTGCTGGGCCGGGGACTGGACGTCTTCGCCCCCGACGTGCGCGGCTCGTCCGGCCACGGCCGCTCCTTCGTCGACGCGGACCTCGGCAAGGGACGGTTCGCCGCCATCGACGACGTCGCCGACTGCGCGGCCCACGCGATCCTCGCCGGGCTGGCCGACCCCCAGCGGCTGGCCGTCATGGGCCGCTCGTACGGCGGTTACCTGACGATGGCCTCCCTGGTGTGGCACCCGGACCTCTTCCGCACCGGTGTGGCGGTCTGCGGCATGTCGGACCTGACGACCTTCTTCGCCGGCACCGAGCCGTGGATCGCCCAGTCGGCGGCCCACAAGTACGGGCACCCGGAACAGGACCGGGACCTGCTGCGCGCGCTGTCGCCGATGAGCCGGATCGACGCCCTGCGCGCCCCGGTGCTGGCCGTGCACGGCGAGCACGACACCAATGTGCCGCCGGGCGAGTCCGAACAGTTCGTGCGCGCGGCCAGGGAGCGCGGTCTGGAGGCGGAACTCCTCGTCCTGCGCCACGAGGGCCACGACTTCCAGCGCGCCGACAACCGCCGCCTGTTCCGCCGGACCGCCGCCGACTGGATCCAGCGCCATCTGACGGGCTGACGCACGCCGCGCCGGACGGGCCGGACGGGCCGGACGGGCCGGACGGGCCGGACGAGGGGCGGCCGCATGGGCGGGGTGATCGGGGGCAGGCGGGCGACGACACCGAGACGCAGGGGGTTGCATGTTCGAGGGCTTCGAGCTGACGTACCGCGAGGGGGACGGGGCCCGGCTCCGCGTGCGCCACGGCGGCGGCGGTCCGGCGGTGCTGCTGCTGCACGGCCATCCGCGCACGCACGCGACCTGGCACCGCGTCGCCCCGCTGCTGGTCGCCGCCGGCCACACGGTCGTCTGCCCCGACCTGCGGGGGTACGGCCGCTCCTCGAAACCGCCGACCGACCCCGCGCACCGCCCGTACTCCAAGCGGGCCATGGCCGCGGACTGCCTGGCGGTGATGCACGGCCTGGGGCACGAGCGGTTCGCCGTCGTCGGCCACGACCGGGGCGCGTACGTGGCCGCCCGTCTGGCCCTGGACCACCCGGCGGCGGTCTCGGCCCTGAGCGTGCTGGACGCCGTCCCCATCGGGGAGGCGCTGCGCCGCTGCGACGCGCGGTTCGCCGCGAGCTGGTGGCACTGGTTCTTCCTGGGGCAGACCGACAAGCCCGCCGAGAGGATCATCAGCGCGGACCCCGACGCCTGGTACCGGGCGACGCCCGAGCAGATGGGTGCCGAGGCGTACGAGGACTACCGGCGCGCCATCCACGACCCGGACACCGTGCACGCCATGTGCGAGGACTACCGGGCCGGCCTGGGCGTCGACCGGGAGCACGACGACGCCGACCGGCGGGCCGGCCGGCGCTTCGGCTGTCCCCTGCAGGTGCTGTGGGCCACGCGGGACGACATGGCCGACCTGTACGGCGACGTGCTGGGCGTGTGGCGCGACTGGGCGGGCGGCCGGCTGGTCGGCGGTCCTGTCGAGTCGGGCCACCACATGGCCGAGGAGGCGCCCGAGGCCCTCGCCGCCGCACTGCGCGAGTTCTGGGGGACGGCCGCGGGAACCGGCGGCCCGGCCGGGCGCTGAGCCGGGCCGGACGCTGAGCCGGGCCGGGCGCCCGCTCAGGCGCCCGGCCGCGGCGCCCGCGCGGCGACTTGGTCGGCCTGTCCGCCGGCGCCGAGCAGGCCGGTGGCCCGGAACGGCTCCCCCGCCTCCAGCAGGGGCAGTCTGCGGCGCGACACCCGCAGCACCACGGGCGGCAGCGCCGCGCGCGTCACCTGCACCAGGCGCAGCCAGGCGGGCACGTACACGGCGGTGCGGCGGTGCTCCACCGCCCGTGCCAGCCGGGCGGCGACCAGGTCCGCCGGATGCACGCGCCGGGCGGGAAGCGGCATGTGGGCGCGCAGTTCCCGCAGGACCGCGTGCCGGTCGGCGTCGCGGATCATGTCGGTGTCCACCCAGTTCAGGTAGGCGATGCCCACGGCCACCCGGTGGTGGGCCTCCTCGGCCCGCAGCGCGTGGGCGAAGGCCTCCACGCCCGCCTTGGAGGCGCAGTAGGCGCTCATCATGGGGGAGGCGCCCAGGGACGCCAGCGAGGCGATCTGGAGGTAGTACCCGGCCGTCTCCCTCAGGTCCGGCAGGAAGACCCGGGCCGTCTGGGCGCTCCCGGTCAGGTTGACGTCGATCACGCGGCGCCAGCGGTCCGCGGCCGTCAGGGCGAAGGGGCCGCCCTCCGCGATCCCCGCGTTCGCCACGACGGCCGAGGCGGGGCCCAGCCGCGCGCGGACCGCCCGCGCGGCCCGGCGCAGTCCCTCCTCGTCGGTGATGTCGACCTCGTACGTCAGCGACGGGGCCGGCAAGGAGCGCGCCACCTCCTCCAGGCGGGCCCCCTCGTGGCCGAGCAGGGCCAGCCGGGTGCCGCGGCGTGCCAGGTCGCGGGCCAGGGCGGCGCCCACCCCGCGGGCGGCTCCGGTCACCACGACGGTGCGGTTCACAAGCGGGCCGTCGGTCATGGGCGGTTCCCCTCGTCCCGGTGCCGGGCGGGCTCCCGTCCGGGTTCCCCCCTCCTGCGGGTTCCCTCGCGGCCCGGGCCCGGATGCGGGTCAGGACGGCGGCGTCCCGGGCCGGGCGCGGGCCGCGGGCCGGTCGCCGTGCCCCGGCGCGCCGGTGCCGCGCGCGGGGGTGACGTCGGGACGCGCGGTGTGGTCGGGGTGGCCGGCCGTGCGGCGGGCTTCCTTCAGCTCCGCCTCGTACAGGTGGCCGCGTCCTCCGGCGAGTTCCGCGACGGCGGCGCGTTCCAGCTCCTTGAAGGGGTGGTAGTAGGTGTCGTCGTAGGCCTCGACGATCTGGAACGTCCAGTGGCCGGGGATGACGTTGCGGCCCGTGACCTGGGTTTGCACCCTCTCGGCCCACTCCGGGTGCCCGGCCTCGCGCAGCAGGGCCGCCGCCCGGTCCAGTTCGAGGTCCGCGGTTCCGGTCAGCTGGTGGAAGCTGTAGAGGTGGCCCCGGGCCCGCTCGGTCGTCTCCATCGCCTTCGACAGCGATCCGAGGGCCTCGACCGTCTTGTCACTGACGCCCTCGGGCCGCTGATGGGCCCGGTCGGGGCCGCCGTCGTGGGAATCCATCGTCTTGCCTCCGGCTGTGGGGATGCGGGTCGCCCGGCGCGCGCCGGGCACGGGCGGACGGTCCGCGCGCCTGCGCCGGTGAGGGGGCCGGCGGGGGCCCGGCGAGGGCGGGCCGGCGCCGGCGGTCCGGTCAGCGCTTCCTGCCGGTGCGGTCGCGGCGGGCCAGCAGGCGCTGCGCCCGGGCCCCGCCCGGTGGCAGACGCCGGCGCAGCGCGGCGTGTGCGGCGTTGGCGCCCGGGGCGCCGTGCACGCCGCCGCCCGGGTGCGCGCCGGCCGACGCCAGGTACAGCCCGGCGACGGGTGTCTCCGGGCGCCCGGTGCCGGGTACCGGGCGGAAGAGGAGCTGCTGGTGGAGGGCGGTGGTGCCGCCGTTGATGGCGCCTTGGTGCAGATTCGCGTCGAGCGACTCCAGGGTCGGCGGGGCGAGGACGCGCCGGGCGCGGATCAGGGAACGGAAGCCGGGGGCGAACCGTTCGACCTGGCGCTCCACGCGGTCGGCCATGATCTCCTGTTCCTTGGTGTCCCAGGTGCCCGTCAGACCCTCCTCCCCCGCGTCGGAGCGGACGTCGAGGGGCAGGTGCGTGTAGGCCCAGGCGGACTCGGTGCCCGCCGGGGAGCGGGAAGGGTCGGCGGTCGTCATCTGGCCGAACAGCGCGAAGGGACGGTCGGGGACCCGGCCCATGGCGATCTGGGCCGCGAACCGGGTGAGCTCGTCGACGCCGTCCGCGAGGTGCACGGTGCCGGCTCGCGCGGCCTGCTCGGCCCGCCAGGGCACCGGCCCGTCCAGGGCCCAGTCCACCTTGAACGTGGCGAAGTCCCACTGGAAGCGCCGCAGGTCCTCCAGCAACTGGCCGGGGAGGTGCTCCGCGGGGACGAGCTCGCCGTACAGCGCGGGCACGGACACGTCCGCGAGCACCGCCCGCCGGGCCTCGACCGCTTCGCCGTCGGCGGTGCGCACGCCCACGGCCCGGCCGCCGCGGACGATGATCCGGCCGGCCCGCTGTCCGCAGCGCAGCGTGCCGCCGCGGGCCAGCAGCCGGCGCGTGAGGGCCTCGGTGAGGGCACCGGAGCCGCCGACCGGCACGGGAAAACCGTACGTCTGGCCGAGCATCGACATCAGCCAGCCGAAGCCTCCGCTGCCCGCGGCCTCCGGGGCCAGGTCGGCGTGGAGCGCGTTCCCGGCGAGCAGGAGCCTGCCGCCCTCGCCCCGGAACTCCTCCTCCCCCATCCGCCGCACCGGCAGCAGCAGGCTGCGGGCCAGGCGCAGCCCTCCCGCGGCCCGCAGGCGGACGGCGAGGCGGGCCCCGGCCCGCACCGGTGGGAAAGGGGTGAACAGGGCGTCCAGTAGATCGGGGCGCAGGCGCTGCCAGACGTCGTGCAGGCGGCGCCAGGCCGCGCCGTCCCCGGGCGCGAAGGCGTCCAGGGAGTCCGCCGTCGCGTCGATCCTGCGGTCCAGGACGGCGCACCTGCCGTCGCCCAGCGGATGGGCCAGGACGTGGGGGGCGTGGCTCCACCGCAGCCCGTGGTCCTGCAGGCGCAGTCCGGCCAGGACCGGGGAGGCGGCGGCGAGCGGGTAGAAGGAGCTGAAGAGGTCGTTGACGAACGCGGGGTCGACGCCCCTGTCGTGGCGTACGGCTCCGCCGGGCTCCTGCTGTTCCTCCAGGACCGTCACGCTCCAGCCGGCGTCCGACAGCAGGTTCGCGGCCACGAGTCCGTTGGGTCCGGCCCCGATCACCACGGCGTCAGGCATGCCGGGCCCCCGGCGTGCCCACCCCCGTGTGCGCTCCGCCGGCGGACTCGCCGGGCCGTGTCCCGGACTGCGCTTCGGCCTCGGCCTCGCAGACCCGGGTGAGGCGGGCGAGCATGGCGCGGTGCCGCAGCTGGATGAGGACCTCCGTGCCCACGTTGTGCAGCCGGCTGCCCGTTCCCTGCAGGGGGTGCTCGTCCACGAGCACCAGGCAGTGGTCGCCCCAGGGGCGCAGTTCGAGGGCGATCCGCGCGGTGCCCAGCGGGCCGGCCTTCGCCTCGAGCTCCAGCGCGCTCCCCTCTTCGCAGCGGCGTACGACCGTCTCGTTGGTGAGCCGGGCGGGCCCCAGCCGGACCTCGTAGCTGATCGCCGCGCCCGTCTGCGGCCACTGCCCGCGCACGGGACGCGACTTCGCGGTGCCCACCACCCAGTCCGCGTAACGGCTGCCGTCGGCGAGGACGGCCCACACCGTCCGCGGACTGGTCTTGATCAGACAGTGGCGCACTGCCATACCCGTCTCCCGCCTTCCGCTTTCCGTCTGCCCGTCACCGCGGAGTGCCCTCTCCCCCGCCGGTCAAACGGGCCGGCGTCCGGACGGACGGCGAGCGGACGCGCACGGGGGCACCCGCCCGCAGCGCCCGGCCGTGGCGCCCGGCGCACGCCGGGTACGGGGCCGGGGAGCGCCGGGGTTCAGCCGGTGTGCAGGCCCGCCATGCCGCCGTCGGGGTCGTCCAGGAGGGCGATGCGGACGGTGATGCTCTTGCCGACCGGTTCCCGCCGCGCCTCGAAGCCCTGCGCGACGGCCATCACGATCTCCAGCCCGTGCTGGCCCACCCGGCCCGGGTCTGCGGCGCGGGCCACCGGCAGCACCGGGTCGCTGTCCCAGACCGTCACCTCCACCGTCACGCCCACGACGCGCAGGTCGAGCGTCACCGGGCCCGGAGCGTACTTTCGGGCGTTGGTGACCAGTTCGCTGACCACCAGCTGTGTGACGTCCATCGCCCGCGCCGACACGGGAATCCCGAGTTCGGCCTGCACCCGGCCGAGGAACTCGGCTCCGAGATGACGGGCGCGGGCGATGCACCCCCCGTCACCGTCGAGAGCGACCGTCATCCGCGCAGGATCGGGATCCGGCACCATGCCGCCCTCCTCCGAGGGAACCGGCTTCATCCGGATCTCCTTGACTACCCCGTTCATACGCCCGCGCATACCCCTCTTTGCCCAGTGCACGCCTCCTGTGCTCCGGGTTCCCGAGACCATTCAGGTGGATCACCCGTAAGATCCGGGGCAGTCTTCCGGACACATGCATTGGCCAGAGATTCACCGAGCGTTGTTGAGGAACGTGTGGCAGAGACCAGCGGCACCGCAGGGCAGGACAGACTGACGATCACCCGCACACCCGCGGACGGCATCAGCGTCATCGCCGTGCACGGCGAGATCGACCACCACACCGGCGACCCCCTGCACCGGGCGCTCACCCCGCACGACGGCGCGGGCGCGCCGCGGATCGTGGTGGACCTCAGCGGTGTGACGTTCATGGACTCCAGCGGCATCAACATCCTCATCGCCGCCCACAACGCCGTCCGCGACGCGCAGGGCTGGCTCCGGCTGGCCGGCCCGACCACGTCCGTGCTGCGCACGATGCAGCTCGTCGGCCTCGACGAGGTCATCGAGTGCTACCCCACCGTCGGCGACGCCCTCGGCGCCTGACGGCCGGCTCGGACGCGGGCGTCCGTCGCGCGCGGTCCGCGAACCGCGTGGCGTGACCGGGGGCCCGGGGGTTACCCGGTGGGCATGAGACTGCCTCTTCCGGGACGGAAGAACCACCACGCCGGCGGCGGGCCCACCCGCAGGGTGCCGACGCCCGAGGAGGCCGGCCCCGGCCCCGAGGTGGAACGGCGGGCACCGGGCACACCGACCGAACTTCCCAGGCGGGCCTGGGGTGCCGTGCTCAAGGGCGCGGTACGGGAGTTCCAGGACGACGAACTGACCGACCGGGCCGCCGCGCTGACGTACTACGGCGTGCTGTCGCTGTTCCCGGCGCTGCTGGTGCTGGTGTCGCTGCTGGGCATCACGGGGAAGTCGGCCACGGACAAGGTGCTGGACAACCTCGGGCAGCTCACCCCCGGCGCCGCCCGTGACATCCTCACCCGGGCCGTGGAGCAGTTGCAGGGCAACGCCGGTACCGGTTCGGTCATGGCCGTCGTGGGCCTGGTGCTGGCGGTGTGGTCGGCCTCCGGGTACGTCGCCGCGTTCATCCGCTCGGCCAACAGGGTCTACGACATGCCCGAGGGGCGCCCGGTGTGGAAGGTCCTGCCGGTGCGGATCGCGCTGACGGTCGTCCTGATGGTGCTCGCGGTGGTCAGCGCGCTGATCGTCGTCTTCACCGGCGGCATCGCCCGCCGGGCGGGCGCCGTGCTCGGCCTCGGCGACACCGCGCTGGCGGTGTGGTCGATCGCCAAGTGGCCCGTCCTGGTCGTCCTGGTCACCGTCATGATCGCGATCCTGTACTGGGCCAGCCCGAACGCCAGGGTCAAGGGCCTGCGGTGGATCACCCCGGGCAGCTTCCTGGCCCTGCTGATCTGGGTGGCCGCCTCCGCCGGGTTCGCGTTCTACGTCGCCGGCTTCGCCTCCTACAACAAGACCTACGGCACCATGGCCGGCGTCATCGTCTTCCTGGTCTGGCTGTGGATCACCAACCTGGCGATCCTGCTGGGCCTGGAGTTCGACGCCGAGATCGCACGGCAGCGGGCCATCGCCGGCGGCCATCCGCCCGAGGCCGAGCCGTACACCCAGCCGCGCGACACCAGGAAGTGGGACGAGGAGGACCTGCGCCGACTGGGCGACGCCTGACCGGGCCCGCCGGCCGCGCCGGGACGCTCCCGGCCACCGGGCCGGTCCGCCGGTGCCGACGGGCCGGGGACGCACCGCCCCTCGCGGCGGAGGGCCGCGCCCGCCGCCACCGCGCCGAGCCCTTCCCGCAGACCCACACCGAAAAAGCGACACCGTTGGCGAATTTCCGGTGCCAACGGAGGTTGGTGATCACTAGTGCAGTATCAAGCAACGTCGGCCCTGGTTGTCGCCCGGCGGTGTCGGCTCGATCGAGCCGATGCAGCAGATGGGCGGCGCCCGTCCGGCTCCGGTGAGGACCTCTTCGGCGTCGATGGCTCGTTACGGATCCATGCCTGCCTGGGTCATGCCCCCAGGTCCTCCGTCACGGGCAGGCACTCGGCGAGCAGGTCGACGACGTCGCGCCAGGCTCGCTGCGCGTGCTGTGGGTGGTAGCCGACACCGGGGACCACGGGGTGGTCGACCGGCGGGTGGTGGAAGGCGTGCAAGGCGCCGCCATAGATCGCGAGGCGCCAGTCGACGCCCGCGGCCTGCATCTCAGCGGTGAACGCGTCTCGTTGCGCGGGCGGCATGATCGGGTCTTCCGAGCCGACCCCGGCCCACACCGGGCAGCGGATGCGCGCTGCCTCGCCCGGTCGGCCCGTGGTGGTTGCGTTGACTGTCCCGATCGCGCGCAGGTTGACGCCGCCTCGCCCGAGTTCCAGCGCAATGGCGCCCCCGGTGCCGTAGCCGATGGCGGCGATCCGGTCGGGGTCGGTCCGGGGCTCGGTGCGCAACTCGTCGAGTGCCGCGTGGCCGATGCGCCGCATCCGGTCGGGATCAGCGAGCAGTGGCATGCAACGGGCCAGCATCTCCTCGGGGTCACCCAGATAGCGCCCGCCGTGAAGGTCGAAGGCCAGCGCTACATATCCCAGCTCGGCGAGAGCATCGGCCCGGCGGCGCTCGACGTCGCTGAGCCCCATGCCCTCTGGTCCGAGCAGCACCGCAGGCCGGCGGTCGACACCGGCCGGGAGCGCGAGGTGCCCGATCATCGTCAAACCGTCGGCCGGGTACTCGACCGTACGCGCCGTGATCGTCGTCATGGGACTGGACTGTAGTGATCGTCGAGCCCGGTCCGGCCGGTGTTCTGCCGCTGGCAGAACAGCGTAGGTGTCCTCTGGAACACGGGACGGGCCCGGCGCTCAGGGCTTCGAGATCATCTCGTTGCCCCTTTGGCGCGTATCCCGGTCACACCCCTCGCAGGCCCGACGGCGCACGAGACAGCGGCCGGAGACTCCTGGCGCACCACTCGCAACTCATGGGACTGATGGCCACTTCGCGGTGGACGCAGGCCGGCCGCGTCTTACTGGGCGGGCCGGAGGGATGCCAGGTGAGATGTGCGAATGCGGGCTCTCGGGGTGTCGGTCCACCATGCATCGAGGCGGTGGAAGTTCATCGCGGCCGCGGTGAGCTGATGCCGCAGACGAGTCTTGGCCAGGCCGTGCTGTCGGCATCGCCGCGGACCGAAGGCTCGAACACCTTGGGAGATGGTGCCTTCGACACCAGCCCGGTGGGCGTACTGCTCCTTCCACTCCTGAGTGTCTTCCTGGGCTCGTGCCTGCTGGATCGCCTCGTACTCCGCTTGCGGACGGAGGGTGACCCGACGGCCCATGTCCCCGGCCGCCCGCGCACCGCGTCCGCGGCCTGCCGGTCCGACAGGTCCTCGGCGAACTGCATGACCGGGACGAGCGCCAGCCTGCCCGGTGACCACGCCGGCTCCCCCCTGTTCGGATACAGCTCGGTGAAGTCCGCGTCCGAGAACAGCTCGCCCGACTCGTCACGGGTCCGCATGGCCAGGCTGCCCTTCGGAAACGCAGCCCGCACCACCCGGGCCGTCTCCTCGGGGACCCCGTCGATCTTCCCGGCGTGCAACGACACCGACACCCTCCCCGACACAACGTCGGCCTTCACGACCACAACGGGTCGTGAAGGCCGACGTCACGTTCAGCCCCAGGATTCGCCGACAGTGTCAAAACGCCGGGGCGCGGCCGCCGGTCACCGCCAGGGCGGAGACCGCGCGGGCCGGCAGCCGGCAGGGCACCGTCCGACGGACGAACGCCTTCCATCCGGAGAGCGCGGCCAGGACGCAGGACACGCCCAGGTCGAGCGCCGCCCTGGAGGAGGCGGTCGCGGGCACCGGGCACCGCACCGGACTTCCGCCTTCACCACGGGCACCGGCCCCGCGCCGGGAGCAGGCCGAGACCGATCGTCCGCCCGCGGATGTGGTCGTAGTATCTAGTGATCTCGTGGGGGGTGGTCATGAGCAGGCAGCGTCCCGGCACACCGACACTGGAGGAAGTGGCCGCGCTCGCCGGTGTGGGACGGGGCACCGTCTCCCGTGTCATCAACAACGCGGCGGGCGTGAAGGATTCGACGCGCCGTGCCGTGCAGCGCGCCATCGCCGAACTGGGCTACGTGCCCAACCTGGCGGCCCGTTCGCTGGCCGGCCGGCGCGCGGACGCCGTCGCCCTGGTCATGACGGAACCGGACTGGCGGCTGTTCGGCGAGCCGTTCTTCTCGGAGATCGTCCGCTCCGTCGGGGACGCCCTGACCGAGACCAAGGTGCAGCTGCTGCTCACCCTGGTCCGCACGGACGCCGAACGGCAGCGCTTCGTGGAGTACGCGCGCGGTGGCCGGGTCGACGGCGTGATGCTGATGTCCGTGCACGCCGAGGACCCGCTGCCCGACATGCTCGCGGACGTGGGGCTGCCCACCGTCATGCTGGGGCGGCGCTCGGGCGAGGAGAGCGTGACCTACGTCGACGCGGACAACGCCGGCGGCGCCCGCACCGCCGTGGCGCACCTGCTCGGGCACGGCCGCCGCACGATCGCGACCGTCACCGGACCGCTCGACATGTACGTGGCCCAGTGCCGGTTGCGCGGCTACCGCGAGGCGCTGGAGCGGGCGGGCATCGAGGTCAGGCCCTCCTGGATCGCCGAGGGCGACTTCACCGAGGAGAGCGGGCGCCGGGCGACGGCCGGGCTCGTCGAGCGCGCCCCGGAGATCGACGGCGTCTTCGCGGCGTCGGACACCATGGCCGCCGGAGCGCTGAAGGCCCTGCGCGCGGCGGGCCGCCGGGTACCGGAGGACGTCGCGGTGATCGGGTTCGACGACTTCCCGCTCGCCCAGCACACGGATCCGAAGCTGACGACGGTGCGCCAGCCGCTGGAGGAGATCGGCCGGACCATGGTGCGGTTGCTGCTGGAGGAGATGGAGGACTCGGCGGTGGCCTGGCGGCACGTCATCCTCCGCACGGAGCTGGTCCTCCGGGACTCCGCCTGACCCGGCCCTCCCCCGTTGCGCCGCGCTCGTGTCCCTGGTGCGCCGCGCTCCCCTCCCCCGTTCCGCCGCGCTCCCGTCCCTGGTGCGCCGTTCTCCTCGACGCGCCCTCGTCCGTCCCGCGGGCGCCGGCCACCGAATGTTTCGGGAGCGCTCCCAAAAGCGCTTCCCCTTTCTCACCCCGCCCCCGGTGACCTGCGGCTTCGAAATTGATTCGACCCGGCCCCGCCCACAGCCTTGTCAGGGACATGTGAGGCTTCTACAGTCCCATCCCGAACCGGTTTATGGGAGCGCTCCCATCAGTGGGGAGAGGGGAGCGCTCCCGCACGCTCCACCGGTCCGTCCCCGAACCCTCTTGGAGAGGTCCCCCCGCAATGCGACGGTTACCGCACCAACTCCGCGCCCTGCGCGGCCTGTTCGCACCCCTGCTCACCGCTGTCGCCGTGGTCGCGGCGCTGGTGACCGCGACGGCGCCGGCCCAGGCGGACACCACGATCTGCGAACCGTTCGGATCGACCACCGTCCAGGGGCGCTACGTCGTCCAGAACAACCGCTGGGGCAGCAGCGCGACCCAGTGCGTCACCGCCACGGACACCGGCTTCAGGGTCGCACAGGCCGACGGCTCGGTGCCGACCAACGGCGCCCCGAAGTCGTACCCGTCGGTCTTCAACGGCTGCCACTACACCAACTGTTCGCCGGGCACCAACCTCCCGGCGCGGATCAGCGGCATCTCCAGCGCGCCCAGCAGCATCTCGTACGGCTACGTCGGCGACGCCGTGTACAACGCCTCGTACGACATCTGGCTCGACCCGACGCCCCGGACCGACGGGGTGAACCGGACCGAGATCATGATCTGGTTCAACAAGGTGGGCCCGATCCAGCCGATCGGCTCCCAGGTCGGCACGGCCACCGTGGGCGGCCGCACCTGGCAGGTGTGGACGGGCAGCAACGGCTCCAACGACGTGATCTCCTTCGTCGCCCCGTCGGCGATCAGCAGCTGGAGCTTCGACGTCATGGACTTCGTCCGCCAGGCCGTCACACGCGGAATGGCGCAGAACGACTGGTACCTGACGAGCGTGCAGGCGGGCTTCGAGCCGTGGCAGAACGGCGCGGGGCTGGCGGTGAACTCCTTCTCCTCGACCGTCAACACCGGCGGCACCGGCCCGGGCAACCCCGGTGACCCGGCGGCGGCGTGCACGGTGTCGTACGCGACGAACGTGTGGCAGGGCGGCTTCACCGCCGACGTCACCGTGAAGAACACCGGTTCCTCCGCCGTCGACGACTGGAAGCTCGCCTTCACCCTGCCCTCCGGGCAGCGCATCACCAACTCCTGGAACGCCTCCGTCCCTTCCGCCTCGGGCGCCGTGACGGCGAGCGGGCTGGGCCACAACGCGCAGATCGCGCCCGGCGCCAGCCAGAGCTTCGGCTTCCAGGGCACCTACAGCGGCACCTTCGCGCGGCCGGACGGCTTCAGCCTCAACGGCACCGCCTGCACGAGCGCGTGACGCGAGCGGCGGGCCGCACCCGCCGCGTCCCCCCGCTCCGGGGCCCGCTCTTCCTCCCTGCGCCGGCAGGGCGGGCCCCGGGTCTCCCCCCACCGACGGACCGTCCCCGGAAAGGCCTGTCCGCATGAGCCGCCCACCCCTGCCCCGCCGCCCGGCGATCCTCGCCACCCTGTGTGCCGTGGCCCTGTCCCTGACGGGCCTGACCGGCGCCGCCCCGCCGCCGGAGCAGTCCTCCGCCGCCCTGCCCTACCAGGATCCGTCGCTGCCGGTGGCGGACCGCGTCGAGGACCTGCTGTCCCGGATGACGCCGGACGACAAGATCGGCCAGATGACGCAGATCGAGAAGGACGCGCTCGTCCCGCAGTCCGACCTCGCCACGTACCGCATCGGCTCGGTGCTCTCCGGCGGCGACTCCACGGTCAGCCCCAACAACGCCCGGACCTGGGCCGACACCTACGACTCGCTGCAGCGCACCGCCCTCGGCACCCCGCTGGGCATCCCGATGATCTACGGCATCGACGCCGTGCACGGGCACAACGCGGTCCGCGGCGCCACGGTCTTCCCGCACAACATCGCTCTGGGCGCCACCCGCGACCCGGCGCTGGTGCAGCGCGTCGGCCGCGCGGTCGCCGAGGAGGTGGCGGGCACCGGCATCGACTGGTCCTTCGCCCCCTGCCTGTGCGTGGCCCGCAACGACCGGTGGGGCCGGACCTACGAGTCGTTCGGCGAGAAACCCGAACTTCCCGCCGCCATGACCACGTTCGTCACCGGCATGCAGGGCGAGACCCTGGGCGCCGACCCCGCCTCGGTGCTCGCGACCGCCAAGCACTACCTCGGCGACGGCGGCACCACCGGCGGCGTCGACCAGGGGAACACGGAGCTGTCCGAGGCCGACCTGCGCGCGATCCACCTGCCGCCGTTCAAGGAGGCGGTGCGGCGGGGCGTCGGCTCGGTGATGCTCTCCTACAGCAGCTGGAACGGGGTGAAGTCGCACGCCCACAAGTACCTGGTCACCGACGTCCTCAAGGGCGAGCTGGGCTTCACCGGGTTCGTCGTGTCCGACTGGGCGGCGATCGACCAGCTCGACGGCCGGAGCGGCTTCACCGCCGCCGAGATCACCACCGCCGTCAACGCGGGCGTCGACATGGTGATGGTGCCGCACGACTACAGGAAGTTCCTGAGCCTGCTGCGCGGCGAGGTGAGCGCCGGCCGGATCCCCATGGCGCGCGTCGACGACGCCAACCGCCGCATCCTCACCAAGAAGTTCCAGCTCGGCCTGTTCGAACGGCCCCTCACCGACCGCTCCCGCACCCCGGAGGTCGGTTCCGCCGAGCACCGGGCGCTGGCCCGGCAGGCCGTACGGGCCTCGCAGGTGCTGCTGAAGAACGACGGCGGCGTCCTGCCCCTGGCGAAGAACGCCAGGCTGTTCGTCGCCGGCAAGTCCGCCGACGACATCGGCAACCAGAGCGGCGGCTGGACGGTGGGCTGGCAGGGCCGCAGCGGCCCCGTCACCGAGGGCACCACCATCCTGCAGGGCATCCGCGCCGCCGTCACCGACCCGTCCCGGGTGACGTACGACCGCTACGGCAACGGCATCGACGGAGGCTACGCGGCCGCCGTGGCCGTCGTCGGGGAGACGCCCTACGCCGAGGGGCGCGGCGACCGGCCCGGGAGCATGGGGCTGGACCAGGAGGACCTGCAGACCCTGGCCCGGCTGAAGGCGAGCGGCGTGCCGGTGGTCGTGGTCCTGGTCTCCGGGCGTCCGCTCGACATCGCCGCCCAGCTGCCCGACTGGAAGGCGCTGCTGGCGGCCTGGCTGCCCGGCACCGAGGGAGGCGGCGTGTCGGACGTCCTGTTCGGCGACCACGCCCCGACCGGCAGGCTGCCCGTGACGTGGATGCGCAGCGCCTCCCAGCAGCCGGTCAACGACGGCGACGGCAAGACCCCGCTCTTCCCGTACGGCCACGGCCTGTCCTACGGCACCGTGCCGGCCCGGGGCGCGCCGCCCGCCTGAGCCGCGCGCCCCTCCCCACGCTCCCCCGCCCGTCCGGCGGCGTCCTCCCCGGACGGGCGGGGGCTCCACCACCGGACGGTGAGCCGCGAGGAGAGAAGAAAGCCCCGG
This sequence comes from Streptomyces sp. NPDC052701, assembly GCF_040678355.1. Classification (NCBI taxonomy): domain Bacteria; kingdom Bacillati; phylum Actinomycetota; class Actinomycetes; order Kitasatosporales; family Streptomycetaceae; genus Streptomyces; species Streptomyces sp. NPDC052701. The sequence continues at coordinate 345,200 of NZ_JBFATO010000001.1, read as the reverse complement.
AAGAAAGCCCCGGAAGAAAGCCCCGGAACGATCCCCACGAAGGCACAGGAGACACCATGGCTCGACGCAAGAAACGACTGGTTTCGCTGGCGGCGGTACTGGCGACCCTGCTCGGCGGAATCGGTCTGGCCCTGCTGGGCCAGGGCAGCGCGCAGGCGCACGGCGTGACGATGATGCCCGGGTCGCGGACCTACCTCTGCTACCTGGACGCCAAGACCAGCACCGGATCGCTGAACCCGACGAACCCGGCGTGCCGTGCCGCGCTCGACCAGAGCGGCGCGTCGTCGCTGTACAACTGGTTCGCCGTGCTCGACTCCAACGCGGGCGGACGCGGTCCGGGCTACGTCCCGGACGGCAAGCTGTGCAGCGCCGGCGACCGCTCCCCGTACAACTTCACCGGCTACAACGCCGCCCGCGCGGACTGGCCCCGGACGCATCTCACCTCCGGGGCGACGATCAGGGTCCGGCACAGCAACTGGGCGGCGCACCCGGGTGACTTCCGGGTGTACCTGTCCAAGCCCGGTTACTCGCCCACCTCCCCCCTGGGCTGGGCCGACCTGGAGCTGATCCAGACGGTCACCAACCCGCCCCAGTCGGGGTCGGTGGGCTCCGAGAGCGGCCACTACTACTGGGACCTGAAGCTGCCCTCGGGCCGCTCGGGCAACGCGGTGATGTTCATCCAGTGGGTGCGCTCGGACAGCCAGGAGAACTTCTTCTCCTGCTCCGACGTCGTCTTCGACGGCGGCAACGGCGAGGTGACCGGGATCCGCGGCTCGGGCGGCACCCCGGCCCCGGACCCGGCCCCGACCCCGACGCCCACGCCGACCGACCCGCACACCGGGTGCATGGCCGTCTACAACGTGACGAACTCCTGGAACGGCGGTTTCCAGGGCACCGTCGAGGTGATGAACCACGGCGCGTCCCCGCTCAACGGCTGGGCCGTGCAGTGGAAGCCCGGTTCCGGGACCCGGATCGGCAGTGTGTGGAACGGTTCGGTGTCCACCGGCTCCGACGGCACGGTGACGGTGCGCAACGCCGATCACAACCGCGTGATCGGCGCCGACGGGAGCGTGACGTTCGGCTTCACCGCCACCTCGACGGGCAACGACTTCCCCGCCGGGACGATCGACTGTGTGACGCCGTAGTCCCCGCCCCGCCGACCGGGAGGCGCCGCGCGGTCCTGCGCGGCGCCTTCCCCTGTGCGGCGCCTTCCCCCTGCGCGCGGCGAGTCGTCACGGGCCTGCCCGGCGTGCTCCGGCCGGGCCGCGGTCGCCGGGTGGCCCCCACCGGCGCACAGTGGGGAGGAGGGACCGCAGCGAGGAAGGGTGCGTCGTATGTGCCGGTGGCTCGCCTACTCGGGTACGCCCGTGCTGCTGGAGACGCTTCTCTACCGGCCCAGACACTCGCTGATCGACCAGAGCCTGCACGCGCGGCTCGGCGCGGAGACGACCAACGGCGACGGGTTCGGGGTGGGCTGGTACACCGACTCCCGGGACAGCCCGGGCGTCGTCCGGGACACCAGCCCGGCCTGGAACAACCGCAACCTGCGGGAGATCGCCTCGCACGTGCGCTCCCCGCTGTTCTTCGCGCACATCAGGGCCTCCACGGGCTCGGCCGTCCAGCAGACCAACTGCCATCCCTTCCGGCACGGCCGCTGGATGTGGATGCACAACGGGGCGGTCACGGACTTCCACCGGCTGCGCCGGGACCTCGCGCTGGCCGTCGATCCGGTGCTCTTCTCGGGCATCGAGGGCTCGACCGACTCGGAGATCATGTTCCACCTGGCGCTCACCTTCGGGCTGGACCAGGACCCGCCCGGCGCCGTCGCCCGGATGGCCGGTTTCGTCGAACGGCTCGGTCACGAGCACGGCGTGGAGTTCCCCCTGCAGATGACGGTGGCGGTCACCGACGGCCTGCGCACCTGGGCGTTCCGCCACTCCAGCGAAGGCGTCTCGCGCTCGCTCTTCTTCAGCAACCGGGTGGAGACGCTGCGCAGACTCCACCCGGACGTGACGTTCCTGCGGGAAGTGTCCGACGAGACCCGCCTGGTCGTCTCCGAACCCCTGGGCGACCTGCCCGGCGCGTGGACCGAGGTCCCCGACGGCAGCTGCTTCGTGGTGCAGCCGGGCACGGACGAACTCCGTGAGTTCACCCCGGTCGCGCTCCAGGTGTATTGACCCGCGACGCCGTGCGCGCACTCACGCCAGCCGGCCGCCCACCGTCGCACGCCAGGCCGGGGACCGGTCCGGCAGGGCGGCCGGTGCCGCGGGCCGGGAGCGGCGGCCGCCGCGGGCGAAGAAGTCGGCGAGCGGCAGGGTGGCGGCGCCCACGGTGACGGCGTCGGGGCCGAGCCTGCCCAGCTCGATGCCGACGCGTTCGGCGGGGTAGCGCAACGCGTGGGACAGCGCGTGGGCGCGCACGGACTCCAGGAAGCGCGAGCCGAGCTGGAGGCCCGCCCAGCCGCCGATGAGGATGCGCTCGGGCTGGAAGAGGTTGATCAGGTCGGACAGGCCCGCGCCCAGGTACTCCGCCGTCTCGGCCAGGACCGAGGTGGCCACCGGGTCCGGCTCGCCGCCGCCGTCGGGGTACGCGGCCGCCAGCATCGCCGTCAGCGCGGTCTCCTCGTCGACCTCGCGCGGGGGCCGTCCTCCCGCCTCCTGCCAGCGCTCCAGCAGCGCCTCCGCCCCCGCGTACGCCTCCAGGCAGCCCAGCGCCCCGCAGCGGCAGCGGCGGCCCCGCACCCGCACGGTGAGGTGCCCCCACTCCACGGCCCGGCCGCCCTCGGCCTCGTCCGCGACCACGCAGGCGCCGACGCCCGAGCCGAAGAGCACGACCACCGCGTTGCGCGCGCCGCGTCCGGCGCCGAACCACATCTCGGCCTGTCCCAGGGTCCGCGCGCCGTTGTCGATGAAGTAGGGCACGTCCTCGGGGAGCCGGCCCGAGGCGCGCAGCATCCGCTCCAGCGGGACGGCGTCCCAGCCGATGGTCTGGCCGTGCACCACCGCGCCCTCGGCGGTGCGCTCGACGATGCCGGGTACGCCGATGCCGACGCCGAGCAGCGCGTCGGGGGTGACCTCGGCGGCGTCCATGACCTCGGCGAGGCCGTCGCTGATGTGCCCGGCGATCAGCTCGTCGTCGTAGCGGCCCCGCCGTCCGTTCCGGCCGGTGGCCAGCGGCCGTTCGGCGCGGGCGAGTTCGGCCAGGGACAGGTCGAACAGTTCGACGCGGACCCGGGTCTCGCCGACGTCCACACCGATCATGTGCCCGCCGTGCGGGGCGACGCGCAGCAGGATACGGGGGCGGCCGCCGTCGGACTCGACGCTGCCGGCCTCCTCCAGCAGTCCGTCGGCGAGCAGCTCGGTGACGACGTTGCTGACGGAGCCCGAACTCAGTCCGGTCGCGGGGCCGAGGGCGTTGCGGCTCATCGGTCCGTCGAAGAACAGCCGCCGCAGCACGGTGGCGCGGTTCTCCCGCCGCAGGTCACGGACCGTCCGGCCGTTGCGCGTTCCCACTGGACCCCCTCTGGTGCTCGTCTGCCCGCAAGATACCTTCCCGGGCACTTCTGCCGGATCCCTTGACGGACGTTTTCCGCACGGCTTAACTCACGTCCTAAATTAAGCCATGAGGGGCTTTGGAAGTCGAACGGGTGTCGGCTTCGGGAGCCGCCCTCGGGTTCTCGACTCCCGGAAAGGGACACCAGGAGCCATGCGCAGCATACGAGCCGCGGCCGTAGGTGCCGTCACCCTGTCTCTCGCCCTGGCCGCCACGGCCTGCGGAGGCGGTTCGTCGACGGGCGGCGGGTCGAACGACTCGCCCAGGACGCTCACGTACTGGGCCACCAACCAGGGCGCGAGCATCGAGGTCGACAAGAAGGTCCTGCAGCCGGAGCTCGACAAGTTCGAGAAGCAGACCGGGATCAAGGTCGAGCTGGAGGTCGTCCCCTGGTCCGACCTGCTCAACCGGATCCTCACCGCGGCCACCTCCGGCCAGGGCCCCGACGTCCTCAACATCGGCAACACCTGGAGCGCCTCCCTGCAGGCCACGGGCGCGCTGCTGCCGTGGGACGCCGAGAACTTCGCCAAGATCGGCGGCAAGGACCGCTTCGTCGACTCCGCCCTCGCCTCGACGGGCGCCGAGGGCGAGGACCCGGCCGCGGTCCCGCTGTACTCCATGGCGTACGCCCTCTACTACAACAAGGAGATCCTCGCCGACGCAGGTGTCTCCAAGCCCCCGGCCACCTGGGACGAACTGACCGCCGCCGGCGAGAAGATCCGGCAGCGCGGCAAGCAGGTCCTGGGCGCCGAGGGCTCCAACCTCTCCGAGAACATCCACCACGTCTTCGTCTTCGCCAAGCAGCACGGCGCGGACTTCTTCACCGCCGACGGCAAGCCGGACTTCACCAGCGACGGCGCGGTCACCGCGGTCAAGCAGTACGTCGACCTGATGGCCAAGGACAAGGTCATCCCGCAGGGCAACGCCGAGTACGCGCAGAACCAGTCCGTGTCCGACTTCGCCAAGGGCAGGACGGCGATGCTGCTGTGGCAGTCGGCGTCGGCGAACCTGAAGTCGCAGGGCATGAGCGAGGACCGGTACGGCGTCGCGCCCGTGCCCGTGCAGTCCGGCACCCCGGGCGCGGGCACGCAGGTCAACTCGATGGTCGCCGGCATCAACATGGCCGTCTTCAAGAACACCGACAACCTCGACGGCGCCACGAAGTTCGTGAAGTTCATGACCGGCGACGCCGAGCAGAAGATCCTCAACAAGGCCTACAGCACCATCCCGCCGGTCAAGGCCGCCCAGTCCGACCCCGCCTTCAACACCCCGGCGAACGCCGTCCTGAAGAACACCCTCGCCACGAGCGCCGCCGCGCTGCCGCAGGTCGCCGACGAGTCGCAGTTCGAGACGGCGGTCGGCACGGCCGTCAAGGAACTGTTCGCCGACGCGGCCGCCGGACGCGCGGTGACCACCGCCTCGGTCAGGGCCCGGCTCGAGAAGGCCCAGCAGCAGATGCCGACGAAGTGAGCACGATGACGACCACCGTGGAAACCGGCAGGCCGCCGGTGCACGAGAAGACCCCCGGTGCGGCGCGCGGCCTCCGCCGCCGCACCGGGCGGTTCCACCGCGCCGCCCTGCCGTACCTGTTCCTCCTGCCCGCCCTGCTGCTCGAACTCCTGGTCCACCTGGTGCCGATGGTGATCGGCATCGTGATGAGCTTCAAGGAGCTCACGCAGTTCTACATCCGCGACTGGGGCGCCGCGCCCTGGTCCGGTTTCGACAACTACCGCGTGTCGGTGGACTTCGACGCCCCCGTCGGCGAGGCGCTGCTCCACTCCTTCCTGGTCACCGTCGCCTTCACCGTGCTGTCGGTCGGGCTGTGCTGGCTGATCGGCACCGCGGCCGCGATCTGCATGCAGGACGCGTTCCGCGGCCGGGGCCTGCTGCGGGCCCTGTTCCTGGTGCCGTACGCGCTGCCGGTCTACACGGCCGTCATCACCTGGGTGTTCATGTTCCAGCACGACAACGGCCTGGTGAACCACGTCCTGCACGACCAGCTGGGTCTGACCGACAAGCCGTCCTTCTGGCTGATCGGCGACAACAGCTTCGTCGCCCTGCTGACGGTGTCGGTGTGGAAGGGCTGGCCGTTCGCCTTCCTCATCGTGATGGCCGGGCTGCAGAACATCCCCCGGGAGCTGTACGAGGCGGCCGCCCTGGACGGCGCCGGGATGTGGCAGCAGATCCGCCGCATCACCCTGCCGTCGCTGCGGCCGGTCAACCAGGTGCTGGTCCTGGTGCTGTTCCTGTGGACGTTCAACGACTTCAACACGCCGTTCGTCCTGTTCGGCAGGGCCGCCCCGCAGGCCGCGGACCTCATCTCGGTCCACATCTACCAGGCCTCCTTCGTCACCTGGAACTTCGGCGCCGGATCCGCGATGTCGGTCCTGCTGCTGCTCTTCCTGCTCGTCGTCACGGGCGTGTACCTGGCGCTCACCTCACGTGGACGGAGGGCCTCCGATGCATAGGTCCCCGATGGCCCCGCCCCGGTCCTTCCTGTGGTCCCGGCGGATCTTCCTGACCTTCCTCACCGGTTTCGTCCTGGTGCCGGTGTACGTGATGGTCTCCAGCTCCCTGAAGCCGCTGGCGGACGTCACCGCCGGGTTCCGCTGGATACCGAGCAGTCTGACGATCCGCCCGTACATCGACATCTGGTCCACGGTGCCGCTCGCCGAGTACTTCGTGAACTCCCTGATCGTGGCGGGCGCGGCGACCGTCTGCTCGGTGGTGATCGCGGTCTTCTCCGCCTACGCGGTCAGCCGGTACCGCTTCCGCGGCAAGCGGGTGTTCACGGTGACGGTGCTGTCCACCCAGATGTTCCCCGGCATCCTCTTCCTGCTGCCGCTGTTCCTGCTGTACGTCAACATCGGCAACGCCACCGGCATCGCCCTGTTCGGCTCCCGCGGCGGACTGATCCTGACGTATCTGACCTTCTCGCTGCCGTTCTCGATCTGGATGCTCATCGGGTACTTCGACTCGGTGCCGCGCGACCTGGACGAAGCGGCGATGGTCGACGGCTGCGGCCCGCTCGGCGCGCTGTTCCGGGTCGTCGTGCCCGCCGCGGTCCCCGGCATCGTCGCCGTCGCCGTGTACGCCTTCATGACCGCCTGGGGCGAGGTGCTCTTCGCCTCCGTGATGACCAACGACACCACCCGCACGCTCGCCGTGGGCCTGCAGGGCTACTCCACGCAGAACGACGTGTACTGGAACCAGATCATGGCCGCCTCCCTCGTCGTCAGCGTCCCCGTCGTCGCCGGCTTCCTGCTGCTGCAGCGCTACCTCGTCGCCGGGCTCACCGCGGGAGCGGTGAAGTGACCGGCGGTGACGTGACCGGCGGTGACGTGACCAACCACCCCCTTCCCGAAAGGACTTCCGTGTCCGACGCCATCGACCTCGCCGCTCTCCCCGACGACTTCCTGTGGGGTACGGCCACTTCGGCGTACCAGATCGAGGGAGCGGTGGCCGAGGACGGCCGCGCGCCGTCGATCTGGGACACCTTCTCCCACACCCCCGGAAAGATCGACAACGACGACCACGGCGACGTCGCCTGCGACCACTACCACCGCTGGCGCGAGGACATCGGTCTGATGCGGCGGCTCGGCACCAACGCCTACCGCCTGTCGGTGGCCTGGCCGCGCGTCGTGCCGGGCGGCGACGGCCCGGTGAACGCCAAGGGCCTCGCCTTCTACGACGAGTTGGTCGACGGCCTGCTGGAGGCGGGCATCACCCCTTCCGTCACCCTGTACCACTGGGACCTGCCGCAGGCCCTGCAGGACCGGGGCGGCTGGCCCGAGCGGGACACCGCCGAGCACTTCGCCGCGTACGCGTCGGTCGTCGCCGAGCGCCTCGGCGACCGCGTCACCCACTGGGCCACCCTCAACGAGCCCCTGTGCTCGGCCTGGATCGGCCACCTGGAGGGCAAGATGGCCCCCGGCTGGACCGATCTGACGGCCGCCGTCCGCGCCTCCTACCACCTGCTGCTCGGGCACGGCCTCGCCGCCCGGGCCATCCGCGCCGCCACCTCGTCCGCCGAGGTCGGCATCGTCAACAACCTCTCCACCGTGCACGCCGCCTCCGACCGCCCCGAGGACCAGGCGGCCGCCCGCCGCATGGACGGCCACACCAACCGCTGGTGGCTCGATCCGGTGCACGGCCGCGGCTTCCCCGCCGACATGCGCGAGGTCTACGGCGTCGACCTGCCGGAGAAGCCGGGCGATCCGGAGATCATCGCCGCACCGCTCGACTGGCTCGGCCTGAACTACTACTTCCCGCAGACCGTCGCCGACGACCCCGCCGGCCCGGCGCCCCGCGTCCGCGCGGTGCGCCGTCCCGGCGTCCCCCGCAGCGGCATGGACTGGGAGATCGACGCGAGCGGCATCGAGACGCTGCTGCTGCGCCTCACCCACGAGTACGGCGCCCGCAGGCTGTACGTCACCGAGAACGGCTCCGCCTTCCCGGACGTGGTCCGCCCCGACGGCACGATCGACGACCCCGAACGCGAGGACTACCTGGTGCGGCACCTGGCCGCCTGCGCCGACGCCGCCCGCCAGGGCGCCCCGCTGGCCGGCTACTTCGCCTGGTCGCTGCTGGACAACTTCGAGTGGGCGTACGGCTACGACAAGCGCTTCGGCCTGGTCCACGTCGACTACCGCACCCAGGCCCGCACCATCAAGGGCAGCGGACACCGCTACGCGCAGATCGTGAGCGCGCACCGGGCCCGGCACCGCAAGGCCGCCTGAGACACGCCGCCGGCCGCGGCGGGCGGGGCCCCGGGGCCCCGCCCGCCGCGTGGCTCAGGCCTCCTTCCAGACCATCGCGGTCAGCACGGCGCTCGTGACGGTGACCGGGAGACCGGCCTGGTTCAGCAGCCGCACCCGCATGCTGCGGCCCGACGCGAGCCGCTTGGTCAGGGGGACGACCGCGAACGTGCCGCCCGCGGTCCCGGTGATCTCGTGGATCGGGTGGTCCGCGCGGTGCCGGTCGCCCTCGAACTCCGCCATGCGCGCCTGGACGACGGCGCCCACGGGCAGACCGTCGACGCGCAGGCTGACGGTTCCGGTGAAGCGGGCCGGGCCGCGGACGAAGACGCTGCCGCCGGTCGCGTGGTCGCCGGTCTCGTCGGTCCACTCGGTGGTGAACTCGACGGAGTCCCAGACGCCGGGGGCCAGTTGGTACGGCTCGGCGATGCCGAGGTTGACGTACTGGGGCATGGGGTCCTTTCCTTCCCACTGGCCCGCCGGGCGGGCCAGGCAGTCGGCGACGTCACGGCGGAAGTCGGCCATGTCGAATCCACGCGGGTCGGGCTTCTGGTCGCTCCACTCCAGGTGGCCGATCGCGCTCCGGTGTCCCCACCCGTGCGCGCGGCACAGCGCGGCGGTGGCCCTGACCATGGCGGCGTACTGGGCGAGCGGCCACGGGTCCCTGCCGTCGCCCGCGTTCTCGCACTCCCAGCCGTAGAAGCGGGCGTTGCCGTCGACGGCGCCGGCCGAACCGTCGTGCTCGTGCGTCGGGGGCGGGTAGGCGCCGTAGGACTCGCCGATGACGGCGTCGAGCACGTCGCCGTCGCCGCCGCCGGCGTGGTTGGCGCGGCCGTTGGCGGTCAGGTGGACGACGCCGTCCTTGGTGATGCACCCGGTGGCGAGCGGACCGGGCAGGGCGCTGTGGCCGCGGTAGATCAGCCCGACGACGTCCGTGCCGGGCCCGGTGACGGTGTGGTGGACCATCACGCCGTGCACCGGCCCCCAGGGGCCCTTGTGGTTGCGGTTGTGGGTGCGCCAGTCGCCGACCTCGTGGACGGTGCAGCCCTCGGCCTTCAGAGCGGCGACGAGCCGGGCGGCGGTGAGCGGGGTGGCCATGGGTCAGTCCTCCGTTCCGGACGCGCCGGGGTCCGCCGCGAGGACAGTGGTCGCGGCTGCGGGCCCTGCCCGCCGGACGGCCTCGCCCGCGCCCTTCCCGGCACGAGCGTCGCCGGGCCCGGACCATTGTCCTGCGCCGCCGGCCCCGCCGTACGCCGAATTCGCGAGATCGGCCGGATCCTGACGCAGTGGCTCCGGTACCGGTGCGCCGCCTCACCGCCTCACCGCCTCGCCGCTTCGCCGCCTCACCGCCTGCCGCGGCTCCGGCAGGGAGGGGTGTCGGTGGCCGGGCGTACCGTCCGGGGCCGTGGACTCGCCCGCCGCCGGGGAGTCCTGGCCCCGCGTCGGCGCCCGACCGGTCCGGCCCCGTCACCCGGGCCCGACCGCGCCCGCCCCGTCGCCCGCGCCCGACCGGTCCGCCGGCCCGAACAGGGCCCGGCCGCCCGCGCCCCCTGTACGCTGGGGTCCGTTCGTGCCGGATCACACCGCTCACGGCCGGGGGCCGGAGCGTCGGGGAGGTGGGGCTGATGACCGCGCCGAGGACCGCCGCGCACGGCGCCCGGGTCTTTTTCGTCCCCCGGGCCGCGGCCTGATCCTGTCCTGCCCGCCCTCGCCGGGAGCACGTCCTCGCGAGGCGGCGCCGCACGAACACCACCGGAAACGGATCCCATCCCCCATGTCACACACCTGGATCACACGCGCCGAGACCGGCGCCGACATCCCGGCCATCCGCCGCATCCTCCTCGCCGCCTTCCCCACCGCGCTGGAGGCGGACCTCGTCGACGCGCTGCGCGCCGACGGGACCGCGTGGCTCGACGGCCTGTCCCTGGTCGCCGCGCCCCCCGCCGGTGAGCCCGTCACGCACGCCCTGCTGACCCGCTGTCACATCGGTGACCGTCCGGCGCTGTGCCTGGCGCCGTGCGCCGTCCGGCCCGAGCACCAGCGCGGCGGCGCGGGGTCCGCGGTCATCCGGGCCGCGCTGGAGGCGGCCCGGGCCAGGGGCGAGTTCCACGTGGTCGTCCTCGGGCATCCCGCGTACTACCCGCGGTTCGGCTTCACCCGCGCCTCCGCCCACGGCATCGGCGTGGCCTTCGACGTTCCGGACGAGGCCCTGATGGCCCTCACCCTGGACGCCGCCCGGCCGCTGCCGCGCGGCACCGTGCGCTACGCGGCGCCGTTCGGCGTCTGACCCGGGCGGCCGGGCGGGGAGGCCCCCTCCCCGCCCGGCCGTCGCCGCCTGGTGACGAGGCCGAAGACGGCCGGCGGGCCGTGGCCGGCACGAGGAGGAGCAGCGGTACGACGGTGACGCGGGGTGCGTCCCCGGTACGGGCGTCCGGCCGTGGTCACTGCTCACGTCCCTCGGCGGACGGGGCGGCGCGGTCGGCCGGCCGGTGCTCCGGGGCCGAGGACGGATGAGGCCGAACTTTTCACGGTCATCGCGATACCTGCGGCGCGGACCGTCACCGGCGCGGGACGCGTCGAGGGCCGAGCGGCCCGCCCCGCAACGCCCGCCCCGCCCCGCAACGCCCGCCCCGCCCCGCAACGCCCGCCCCGCCCCGCAACGCCCGCCCCGCCCCGCAACGCCCGGCGTGCCCGGCGCGGCCGTCTCGTCCCGGCCGTGGAACGCGTCCGCGCGGTGCCGGGGCGCCATGAGCCGGGCGGAGCCCCCCCCACGGCGCCGGAAGGGCCCCGACGCGCGCGGCGGGAGGCCGCGCCCGGGCCGGGCCCCGGCACAGGCGGGGCGCCGACGAGGACGGCCGGGAACCGCGCGAGCCGCGCCCGGACCGGCTCAGGACCGGCTCAGGACCGGTACGGCTGCCGGTGCGGCTGCCCGTGGGCGGGGTCGTTCGCGCTCTGCGCCCGCAGGTGCTCCGCCTGCTCCTTGCTCACGCTCTGCTCGGCGCCGCAGAAGGTGCACTGGGTCATGTACTTGGTCGAGAACGGGAACAGCGGCACGAAGAACAGCGTGAACTTCGTGACGCGCTTCCTGAGCGCGTGCGCGGCGGGATTGCCGCACCGCCCGCAGACCAGCGTCAGCATCGCGAGCTGGTACAGGTATCCCTTGGTACCGAAGATGATCATGTGGTGGTCCTTCCCGGGTCGGAGCCTGCCGGCACACCGCCGGCGATCGGCCGAACGCAGTCACCGGTCCCAGTCTCCAGCACGTCGTGCGCGGCCAGGCGGGCGATGTGCCGCTGCGGTGGCGTGTACCCGCGCCCGGGAATCCGATCGGGCCGCACCGCGCGGCGGCGGCGTCCGGCACGAAACCGCGGACGGCACCGCCCGGCATCACCCGCTTCCCTCCTGCCGCACCTCTTGTAGCGCCTCGCCTCTGGTCCATAGGATCGCCGGAGAAGCGGACTGAAACGTTTCAGCATCCGGCTGCGCGCGGACTTCCAGCGCTTCGGACGCGAGGTTCGCTGGTCAGGGACGGCAGGGCGAGCAAAGGACGCGACGATGCGTGAAGGATGGAACCGCAGGGTCTTCCTGCAGGGCACCGCGGCCACGGCGGGAGCGGGCGTCACCGCGCTGGCCCCGGGCGGCCCCGCGGCGGCCGGACCGCCGCGGGCGCCGCGGGAGGACGGACTGCGCGTCGTGCGCACCAGCGTGGAGTACGCCGGGACGCTGCTCGGCACGGACGTCGAACGCCCCCGCCTGTCCTGGGAGTTGGCGGCGCCCGGCCGGGGCGTCCGCCAGGGCGCGTACCGCGTCCAGGTGGCCCGCGACCGCGCGGAGTGGGGCCGCCGGCCGGTCTGGGACTCCGGGAAGGTCGCCTCGGAGCGGACGGTCGGCATCGCGTACGGCGGCCCCGCGCTGCGCCCCCGCACCCGGTACTTCTGGCGGGTGCGGGTGTGGGACGCGGCGGGCCGCGCCTCGCGCTGGAGCGAGCCGCGCTGGTGGGAGACAACGTTGTCTCCCGGCGACTGGCGGGCTCACTGGATCGGGGCCGACGCTCCCCCGCAGCCCCCTTCCCTCTCGGGCGCCGCGTGGATCTGGTCGCCCGGCGCCTCGCCCTCCGACGCGCCCGAGGGAGCGCGGTGGTTCCGGGCCCGGCTGGCGCTTCCCGCCGGGACGGTGGTGGAGCGGGCCACGGTGGCCGCGACCGCCGACGACGACTTCACGCTGTATCTCGCCGGGGAGCCGGTGCTGCACGCCCCGCAGCAGACGGACGGCTGGCGCACCGGCCGGGCGGCGGACGTCACCGCGCAGGTGCGGGCCGCGGCCGGCGGGCCGGGAGCGGGCGGGGACGTCGTCCTCGCCGTGCTGGCCACCAACCGGGGCGGGGCCTCGGTCAATCCGGGCGGTCTGCTGGCGCGCCTGGTCGTCGACGCGGCCGGCGGGGCGCGGCACGAACTGGTCACCGGGCCCGGCTGGCGCACCGCTGAGAGGGAAGAACCGGGTTGGCGGGAAGCGGACTTCGACGACGGCGGATGGGCGCGGGCGGCCGTGCTGGCGCCCTACGGGCAGGGCCCCTGGGGGTCCGGGGTGACGGTCGCCGTGCCGGAACAGCCCGCTCCCCTGCTCCGCAGGGCGTTCACCGTGCGCAAGAGGATCTCCAGGGCGCGGCTGTACATCAGCGGGCTCGCGTACTACGAGGCGGAGATCAACGGCCGCCGGGTCGGCCGGCAGGTCCTCGACCCGGGCTTCACCGACTACGACGAGACCGTGCTGTACGCCGTGCACGACGTGACCGCGCTGCTGGAGCGCGGCGAGAACGCCATCGGCGTCACCCTCGGCCGCGGCTTCTTCGGCATGACCACCCCCAACGTCTGGAACTGGCACCGCCCGCCGTGGCACGGCGAGCCGCGGCTCCTCGCCCAGCTGGAGATCGACCACCCGGACGGCTCCCGCACCACCGTCGTCTCCGACGGGGACTGGCGGCTGGCCGAAGGCCCGACCCTGACCAACTCCCTGTACGCCGGGGAGACCTACGACGCGCGGCTGGCACCCGGCGGCTGGACCGCCCCGGGCTTCGACGACGGCGGCTGGCGCGCGGCCGGGGTGCAGCGGGCGCCGGCCGGGACGCTGCGCGCCCAGCCGCACGACCCGATCGGGATCGTCGAGACGGTGCGTCCCACGCGGATCAGCGAGCTGCGTCCCGGCGTGTGGGTGGCCGACATGGGCCGCACGATGGCGGGGTGGACGCGCCTGACCGTGCGGGGGGCCGCCGAGGGCACGGTGGTCCGGCTGGTGCACGGGGAGAAACTGAATCCCGACGGCAGCGTGCACGCCGGGACCGACCACGTCCCGGGCCGCTTCCAGACGGACGAGTACGTGTGCGCGGGCGGTGCGGAGGAGGTCTGGGAACCCTCGTTCTCTTACAAGGGATTCCGCTACGTGCAGGTCGCCGGGCTGCCGGCGCGCCCCTCCCCCGACCAGCTGCTCGGCCGGGTGGTGCACACCCGGGTCGAGGAGGTGAGCTCCTTCGCCTGCTCCGAGCCGTTCTACGAGTGGCTGGACCGGGCCATGCGCCGCACGGTGCTGAACAACCTGCACGGCATCCCGACCGACACCCCCATGTACGAGAAGAACGGCTGGACCGGCGACGCGCAGCTCGGGGCGCCCGTGATGGCGTACGCCTTCGGGGTGCACCGGTTCCTGTCCAAGTGGCTCGGCGACCTGGCGGACAGCCAGACCGAGGCGGGGCAGCTGCCGGTGATCGTGCCGAGCGGCGGCTGGGGCTACGGCGATCTGGGCCCCTCGCCCGAGTGGACCACGGTCTACCCGTTCGTGGTGCGCGAGATGTACCGGGTGTACGGCGACGAACGGGCGGCCCGTGAGCACTGGGCGGCGCTGGTGGGCTACCTGGACTGGGAGCTGTCCCGGCTCCGGGACGGTCTGGCGGTCACCGCGCTCGGCGACTACCTGCCGCCCGGTTACGGGGGCAACCCGCCCGAGGACACCCGGCTGACGGCGACGGCGTACCTGTACCGCGCGCTGCTGCACACCGCCGAGCTGGGCGGCCTGCTCGGCGAGACGGGGACCGCGGGGCGCTACCGCGAGGCCGCCGAGCGCCTGAAGTCCGCCTTCAACGCGGCCTTCCTCGGGCCCGAGGGCCACTACCGCACGGCGAAGGACCCCGGCTACCGGCAGACGTCCAACGCCGTGCCGCTGGCCTTCGGGCTGGTGCCGCCCGGGGCCCGCGCCTCCGTCCTGGACAGCCTGGTCAGGGACATCGAGGAGCGCGGCGGACACCTCAACACCGGGGCGCTGGGGACGAGTGTGCTGCTGCGGGTGCTGTGCGCGCACGGGCGTGCGGACGTGGCGCACGCCGTCGCGACGCAGCGGACGTACCCGGGCTGGGGGTACTGGCACGACAACGGCGCCGACACCATGTGGGAGATGTGGCCCCTGGACTCCCGTTCCCGCGACCACTACTTCCAGGGGACGGTCGCGCAGTGGCTGTACGAGAACGTGGCCGGTCTGCGCCCCGGGGACGGCGGCTACCGCACGTTCGTGGTGCGGCCGGACGCCCGGACCGGCGTGGACTGGGCGCGCACCTCGGTGCGGACCGTGCGCGGGGAGGCCGCCGTGTCCTGGTCGCGGATCGACCGCCGGCTGCGGCTGACGGTACGGGTGCCGGTGGGCTCGGCCGCCGAGGTGCACGTGCCGGGCCCGGAGCGGTCACGGATCGCGGCACCGAGGGGTGCGCGGTTCCTGCGGGCGGACACGGAGTTCGCGGTGTTCCGGGTGCCGCACGGCGACTGGGAGTTCACCGGGGAGGACGCCTGACGGTCCCGTCCGGGCCGTCCCGCGCGGAGCGCGGCCGGCCCGTGCGGACCCCGTCGGCGGACGGGGCCCGCGAGGCCGGGTGTGCGGGGCCGGTCAGCAGCCTCCGCAGTTGTAGTAGAGGACGTCCCAGTGGTTGCCCTCGTCGGCGTAGACGTTGCCGGAGCCGGACCGCCACTGCGGGGCGCCGTCACCGCGCAGGCCGATGTAGGTGAAGGTGTTCTTGATGTAGTTCCCGATACAGGTGTACTTGCTGTAGTCGAGCTTGTAGCCGTTCCAGTGCGAGTACGTCCCGGAGGCGTGGCCGGTCTCCGTGCCGCCGGTGATGTTCAGCGCGCATCCGCTGGCCCGCTTCAGGGTCTGGGCGCCCTGGGCGGTGGCGAGGTTGAGCTGCTCGAAGGAGGTGCACGTGGAGTTGTTGCGGTCCGAGCAGTTGCCCGAGGAGGACCAGGTGATGCCGGCCTCCCGGAACATCGAGGCCGCGGTGGCGTGACTGATCTTGGTGACGGCGAACGCGTCACCGGCGCTGCCGACCACGGCGACCGCGGGGGCGACGACGAGGGCGAGCGCGGTGAGGAGCGAGCGGATCCTCATGGCCGCCAGGGCCTTGTAGGCCTTCATAGGGAACCCTTCCTGCGATGAGTCATGCGTCCTGTGGGGTGACCGTGCAGGTGGTGCAGGGAGATGGTGCCCGAGTTCTACGCGCGTCCGCCAGTGGGCGTCGGAAACAGGTCGGGGGCGGCCCGGGGGAAGGCCCGCCGGTACTGGCCCGGCGACACGCCGAGGTGCTTGAGGAAGTGGTGGCGCAGGTTGTTCGCCGTGCCCAGGCCGCTCAGCTCGCCGATCTTCTCCACCGGCAGGTCCGTCGACTCCAGCAGGATCCGGGCCCGTCCCAGGCGCTGGTCGAGGAGCCATCGCAGGGGGGTCGTCCCGGTGGCCGCCTGGAGCCGCCGGTAGAAGGTGCGCGGGCTCATCGCGGCCCGCCGGGCCAGTTCGTCGACCGTCAGCGGCCGGTCCAGGTGCGCGCGGGCCCACGCCAGGACCGGCGCCAGCCCTTGGTCGTCCGTGGCCGGTACGGACAGGTCGATGAACTGCGCCTGCCCTCCGGGCCGGTGGGCGGGCACCACCATCCGGCGGGCCAGCTGGTTGGCGACGTGCGCGCCGAGGTCCCGGCGCACCAGGTGCAGGCACAGGTCGAGGCCGGCGGTCAGCCCGGCACTGGTGAGGACGTCGCCGTCGTCCACGTACAGCACGGACGCGTCGACCTCCACCTTCGGGTAGCGCTCGGCCAGGAGGGCGGTGTGCATCCAGTGAGCGGTGGCGCGGCGTCCGTCGAGCAGCCCCGCCTCGGCGAGGGCGAAGGCGCCGGTGCACAGGGAGACCATGCGGGCGCCCGCGTCGTGGGCGCGGCGCAGGGCGGCGACCAGCTCCGGCGGCAGCGGTCTGCCCTCCTCGACGCACGCGTCGGGCACCGAGGGCACGACGACCGTGTCGGCACCGACGAGGTCGTCGAGTCCGTAGCGGGTCCGCAGCGTGAGCCCGTGCCCGGCCGCCGCGCCGTCCCGCTCCCCGGCCCCGGCCGCGCACAGCCGCAGCTCGTACCAGGGGTCGGCCAGGTCGGGCTGCGGCTTCCCGAAGACCGTGCAGGGGATGCTCAGTTCGTACAGGTCCCAGGACGGGACCCCGATCTCCTCGGTGACGACCACGGCGACGGAACCGGCACTCATGCCGGAAGGATATGGCAGGAATTTGGTGGGCACCGGCACTGCTGTCACTGTTCCGGTCCGCCGCGCGCTGCGAACGTGGTCCGTACGTGATCACTCGTCACGCAACGGACCACGCAAGGGAGTTGTGGCATGAACGAAGGACACCAGGCCGTCACCGTCCTCGGACTGGGCTCGATGGGATCGGCGCTGGCCGGCGCCCTGCTGGACCGGGGCCGTCCGACCACCGTGTGGAACCGGTCCGCGGACAAGGCCCGTCCCCTCGTCGAGCGGGGCGCGCGCCCGGCCGCGACGCCCCGGGAGGCGGTCGCCTCCGCCCCTCTCGTCATCGCCTGCGTGCTGGATCACGAGGCCCTGCACACCGTCCTCGACCCCGTCGCCGACGCCCTGGCGGGCAGGACCCTGGTCAACCTCACCTCCGGCACCCCGGAGCAGGCCCACGAAGCCCTCGCGTGGGCCCGCGGCCACGGCGCCGGCTACCTCGACGGCGCCATCATGACCACGCCGCCCGGTGTCGGCAGCCCCGAGAAGATGTTCCTGTACAGCGGCTCCTCCACCGTCTTCGAAGCGCACCGCCCCACACTGGCGGCCCTGGGCGACCCGCTGTACCTGGGCGCCGACGCGGGCCTGGCGTCCCTGTACGACGCCGCGCTGCTCGGCCTGATGTGGTCCACCATGACCGGCTGGCTGCACGGCGCGGCACTGGTCGGCGCGGAGAAGACGCCCGCCACGGACTTCACGCCCGTCGCGATCCGCTGGCTGACCACGGTGACCGAGTTCCTGACCACGTACGCACCGCAGGTGGACGCCGGCCGGTACCCGGGCGACGACGCCACCGTCGACGTGCAGATCGCCGCCATCGGCCACCTCGTCCACGCGGCGGCGCTGCGCGGCGTCGACACCGCCCTGCCCGAACTCCTGAGGTCCGCCATGGAGAGCGCCAGGGACGCGGGCCACGGCTCCGACAGCTTCGCGAGCGTGATCGAGGTCCTGAGGGGGCGGGCCGGCCGCGGGTGACCGCGCCGGCGCCGGGCGGGGACCGGGCGCCACGGCGGGGCCCGCCGCGTCACGGCGCGGGGGCGGCCGGGGCGCCGGCCGCCCGGCCGCCTACCCGCGGGACGCCCCCCACTTCGCCAGCCCGCGCAGCAGGGCGCCGCGCCCCCGGCCGGGCACCGTCCACAGCGTCTGCCCCCGCACCCCCCAGCGCTCCAGCAGCGCGTCGGCGGCCAGGAAGCCGGTCGTCGCGGCGCGCTCCATCAGCGCCACCGGCAGGTCGGTGCGCACCAGGTCGCCGGCCATGACCAGGCCGGGCTGCGGGGTGCGTACGGTCGGCCGGCCGGCGTGGCCGCCCACGGGGAACAGGGGGCAGTCGGCCCGCCACTCGTGGCGGGCGTCGACGACCGTGGCCGTGCGCGTCTCCGGCCAGATCCGGTGCAACTGGTCCACCAGCCGCTTCTGCTCGACCTCGCGGGACGCCTGCGGGGGCAGCGCGTAGGCGTGCAGTTCGACGACGGATCCGCCGGTGCGCGCCGCCCACCGGGCCGCCTCGCCCTCCCAGCGCTCCAGCACGCTGATGTTGTCGAGCGTGCCGTACCCGCTGGTGCCCAGGAACCCCGGCCGGCCGGCGGCGACCGGCCGGTCCAGCCACAGCCGGGAGACCAGGAACGGCGGGGCGCTGCGCAGCCGGGCGATCCGCTCGCGCCACGCGGCGTCGCCCAGCCGGCCGGAGCGGGCGACGAGGGACCTCAGGCCCGGGGTGTCCAGGGCGAGCACGACGGTGTCGTGCCGCCGCTCGTCGTGCGCGGTGGCCACCCGGTAGCCGCCGTCCGCCGTGGGCGTGACGGCCTCCACGGCCGTGGCGGTGCGCACCCGGGCGCCGTGCCCCGCCAGGTACGCGGCCAGCGGGTCCCACAGGGCCGCCGGGAAGGGCTCGCGGGGCACGTCGAACAGCAGGCCCTCGGCGGAACCGAGGAAGTAGACGTGGAACATCAGCACCATCTCGGCCGCCGACAGGCCCCGCGGGTCGGCGAAGAAGCTGCGGGAGAACACCTCGAAGGCCAGGTGGCGCGCGCTGGGCGGGAAACGCACCGCCTCCAGGAAGTCGTACGCGCTGGTGCCGTCCAGGCGCGCGTACACGTCGGGGACGCGGACGTCGAGCAGCGGCAGGGCCGCGACCGGGTTCATGCGGCACAGGTCCCGCAGGGGGAAGGAGGGGCTGAGCGCGACGAAGCCGAGCGCGCTCCACGGCGGGGTCCGCGGGACGTGCCGGAAGCTGTCCCGCAGTCCGCCGCCGTGCTGCAGCGGGTAGTCCGGCAGGGGGGTGAGCCGCTCCAGCCGGGGATCGGTGCGCCGCAGCAGTCCCCGCAGGTTGTAGTACTGGCGGAAGAAGGCGTGGAAGCCCCGGCTCATGGTCACCGCGGTGCCGTCCGCCAGCTCGGTCGGCCAGCCGCCGACGCGCCCGCCCAGGTAGGGCTGACGCTCGTACACCGTCACGGCGACGCCGCGTTCGGCGAGTGCGGTCGCCGCCGCCAGGCCGGCGATGCCGCCGCCGACGACGGCGGTCGTGGGGCGCGGGCCGTCGATCCGCGCGGCCCCGGGCCGGGCCGGCAGCAGGCGGGCCCGGCGGTCCCGGCCGGGGCGCGTGCCGTCCGCCCGCCTCGCGGCGGTCATCGTCCGGCCCGCCGCTCGATGCCGGCCCGCCACTCGGTGCCGGCCCGCCACTCGGTGCCGGCCCCCCGCTCGGTGTCGGCGCGGCGGGCGACGACGGTGTGGGCGATGCCGGTCTGCCAGCCGGGCAGGGGCAGGACCCGGACGCGGTCGAACCCGGCCGCACGGACCCGGCCGGCGAGGCGGCCGGCGGTGTCGAACTCCACGACGCTGCGCCACAGATGGCGGTACAGCTCGCCGTCCCCCAGGACGGTGGCCGCCGGCTGCACGATGCCGCGGCACACCAGGGTCCACACCGCCCGGTCCGTGCGGCGGCCGCCGAGGGCGTACTCGTGCACGCCGAGCCGTCCGCCGGGCGCCAGCACCCCGCGCACGGCCGTGAGCACGGCGTCCGGGTCGGACGCGTTGCGCAGCAGGTAGGCGGCGAACACCGCGTCGAACGGCCCCCGCACCCCGGCCCGCGCCAGCCGTTCCGCCGGCGCGTGGACGAACGTCACCCGGCCGCCGGGCCAGGCCTTGGCGGCGGCCCGTTCCAGCATGCCGGCGGAGGCGTCCACGGCCGTGATCCGCGCGCCGGGCAGCACGGCGCGCAGCGCCGCGGTCGAGGCCCCGGTGCCGCAGCCGAGGTCCAGCACCCGCAGCCCCTCGTCGCCGCGGGGCAGGCCCAGGCGGCGCGCCGAGCGGCGCAGCTGGGCGCGGTAGCCCGGGTTGGCCGCCACCAGGGAGTCGTAACTCCGGGCGGCGTGGTCGAACGCGGCGGCCAGGCCGTCGTCGCGCAGCAGGGTCATGCGGTCTCCCGGTTCGGCGGGGCGGTGGTCGGCGTGCGGTGGGGTCAGGGGCCGTCGAAGGGACGGCGGGGCAGGAGGGGCAGCTCCACCGCCGAGCGGAGCATCGGCCCGACCGGGGCGCGCAGACCGACGGCGAGGTCCTCGTGCAGGCGGGTGCGGCCGTCGAGGAAGAGCAGCAGCCGCCTCATCGGCACGCGGGCGAACAGCTGCGTGAACAGCGCGGGACCGTCGGCCCGGCCGCTGTCCAGGGCCCGCAGCAGGACCGCGTCCATGGCGCGGGAACGGGCCGAGTGGGCGGGGGGCGGCACGGGCCGGCGGCCCTGGCGCAGGGCCGCGGCGACGGCCCGCGTCTGGCGTTGCAGGCCGGCGAAGGTGTAGCCGGTCGACGGGCGGGTCGCGCCGCCGGCGGCGCCGATGCGGAACACCGACGCGCCGACCTGCCGGGGCAGCGGCGCGTCGGTCATCGGGATGACCCCCGTCTCGGTCGAGCGGACCTCCAGGTCGCCCAGGCGCAGGACGTCCTGGGCGTAGTGCCGGACGGCCGCCTCGTAGCCGCCCGCCGACAGCACGCGCGGGGAGAACTCGGTGTACTCCACCAGTGCCTCGTGGCGTCCGGTGGGCAGGACGTAGCCGAACGACAGGCCCCGGCCGGGCTGCGGGGTGCGGAAGTCCATGAGGTCGGCGGTGCCGGGGTCGAACACCGGCCGGGCGGTGCGGACGTACCAGCCGTGGAAGTGCTGCAGCAGCGTGGTGCGGGCGGCCGGCAGGCTGCCCGGCGGGCGCGAGTCGAACACCCAGCGGGCGTGCAGGACGCGCCGTCGCCCGTCCGCCTCGCGCAGGCCGAGCAGGGCCCCGCCGCGGACGTCCTCCACGGTCTCGACGATCGCCTCCACACGCCGCAGGCCGGGACGGCCGGCCAGGTCGCGTCCGACCAGTGCCTCGAAGTCGTCCGACCTGATCATCTTGTAACGCAGCGGCGCGATGTCCGCCTCGATGGGCGCCCCGGCGGCGGGACGCACCCGCAGGTGCCGCCAGGCGGCCGTGACGGCGGCGTCGTAGCGGCCCCGGCCCGGCTCCCAGAAGCACCACGTCCGGCGCGGCGGCCGCAGCGGGCCGGGCGGGGCGTCCAGCAGGACCACCGACAGGGCGCGCGTGCGGGGGGCCGGCTCGGACAGGCGATGGGCCAGGGACAGTCCGGCGGCCCCCGCGCCGACGATGGCGACATCGGCCTCGACCACGGCGGCTTCCTCCTTTCTCGTCCTTCCTCGTCCCTCTTCGTCCTTCCTCGTCCTTCCTCGTCCGGCGGCATGTGCCCGCCACCGGCATTCCCGCCCGTGTGCCCGATCGGACGCAGGTCACCCGGACGGCTCCGGGTGTGTCCCGATGCGGAACGGCCGAGCCGTGGAAGGGATGTCCTGCACCGGCCGCACGGCCCGCTCTTCGGTCCGGGCCGCATCCGCGTCCGGCCCGCGGCCGGAAGGCCGTTGGTGACGAAGCGTTCTGCGATCACGACGAGAGGAACCGGGATGCGCCCCACACAGGCGAAGGATCACCCCGCGGCGGACCCGCCGTCCGTCCCGCGCCTGGTGTCCTTGCCGGGATCCACCGGACGGGTGCGGCCGAACGGTGCGGCGGACGGGCCGCCCGCCGCCGCGGCGGTCGCCGGACCGGCGCCGCTGCCGCCGGGGATCGGGGACGCACACGCCGTCGACGAGGACGCGGACGCCGCCGTCGGCCGCGTGCTCGGCCATGTGCTGACGGAACGTCTGGACCGCGCCCGGGCCGTGGACCCGCTGTTCGCCCAGGACCTGGCCGAGCGGGTGGCGCGCTTCACCGAGCGCGGCGGGCGGCGCATGCGGGCGCGGCTCGTGTGGGGGGCGCTGCGCGCCTGCGGCGGCGGTGACGCGTCGGCCGCGGCGGCCCTGCGGATCGGCGCCGCGCTGGAACTCGTCCAGACCTGCGCACTCGTCCACGACGACCTGATGGACGGCTCCGCCCTGCGCCGGGGCCGGCCGGCGCTGCACACGGACGTCGCCGCGCAGTACGCCGGCGCCGCGCCGCCGCCGGGTGCCGGGCGGTTCGGGAGCGCGGCCGCCATCCTCGCCGGCGACCTCGCGCTCGCGTGGGCGGACGACGTGGTGGCGGAGACCGTGCTTCCGCCCGGGGCCGCGACCACCGTGCGCCGCCTCTGGAGCGACCTGCGCACGGAGATGGTGGCCGGCCAGTACCTGGACGTCCACGGCCAGGCCACCGCGTCCCGCTCCCTGCCGCGCGCGCTGCGCACCGCCTGCCTCAAGAGCGCCCTGTACTCCGTCGAACGGCCCCTCGCGCTCGGTGCCGTCCTCGCGGGAGCCGACGACGCGACGCTGCGGGCGCTGTGCTCGGCCGGCCGCTGCGTCGGCATGGCCTTCCAGCTGCGCGACGACCTCGACGACGTCTTCTGCGATCCCCGCCGGACCGGCAAGCCCTCCGGCGGGGACGTCCGCGAGGGCAAGCCGACCTACCTGGCGGCCCTGGCCCGGGCCCGGGCCGAGGCCGCCGGCGACCGTGACGCGCTGGCGGTGCTGGACCGCTCGCTCGGCCGCGCCGAACTGCCGGAGGCGGGCCTGGAGCAGGTGCGGGACGTCCTGGTGAGGACCGGGGCCCGGGACGCCGTCGAGGCCAGGATCGGCCGGCTGGTGACGCAGGGACTGCGCCACTTCGACGGCGCCCTCCTGGACCCCGGGGGCGGAAGGCGCCTGCGCCGCCTGCTCGTCTCCGCGGCGGCCGGCCCGCGGGCGGCGGCCGGGGACGCCCACGCCCCCGCGGCGGCCCCCGACGCGTCCGTCCCGCTGCCCGCGTCCCACGACCGCGGCTCCCGCGACACCGGCGCCCACGACCCCGGCCCGCGCCGCCTCGACCCCTGCGACCCCACCCCCCGCGACCGCGCCCCCCGCGACAAGGAGACCCTCCGATGAGCCGCACCCTGCCGGGACGCACCGACCACGTCGTGGTCGTGGGGGCCGGACTGGCCGGGCTGTCGGCCGCCCTGCACCTGCTGGGCGCCGGGCGCCGCGTCACCGTCGTCGAACGCGACGCGCTGCCCGGCGGCCGGGCCGGGCGCATGGACCTCGGCGGCTACCGGATCGACACCGGTCCCACCGTGCTGACCATGCCCGACCTGGCCGACGAGCCCTTCGCCGCCGTCGGGGACAGCCTGCGCGAGCGCGTGGAGCTCATCGCGCTGCACCCCGCCTACCGGGCCCGCTTCGCCGACGGCAGCACGTTCGACGTGCACACCGACGCCGACGCGATGGCCGCCGAGGTCGAGCGCTTCGCCGGCGCCCGCGAGGCGGCCGGCTACCGCCGGCTGCGCGACTGGCTCGAACGGCTCCACCGCGTCCAGATGCGCCGCTTCATCGACGCCAACTTCGACTCGCCGCTGGGCCTGCTGCACCCCGACCTCGCGCGCCTGGCCGCCCTCGGCGGGTTCGGCCGGCTGGACGCCCGCATCGGCCGCTTCCTGCGGGACGAACGGCTGCGCCGCGTCTTCTCCTTCCAGGCGCTGTACGCGGGCGTCCCGCCGGCCCGGGCCCGGGCCGCGTACGCCGTCATCGCCTACATGGACACCGTCGCCGGCGTGTACTTCCCCCGCGGCGGCATGCACGCCCTGCCCCGGGCCATGGCGGACGCGGCCCGGGACGCGGGCGCCGACCTGCGGTTCGGGCAGGAGGTGATCCGCCTGGAGCGGTCGGGCGACCGCGTCACCGCCGTCGTCACCGACCGGGAGCGCATCCCCTGCGACGCGGTCGTCCTCACCCCCGACCTGCCGCTCGCCTACGCCCTCCTGGGCCGGGCGCCCAGGCGGCCGCTGCGGCTGCGGCACTCCCCGTCCGCCGTCGTGCTGCACGCGGGAACGGACCGCACCTGGCCGCAGCTCGCCCACCACACCCTCTCCTTCGGCGCGGCCTGGAGCGGCACGTTCCGCGAACTCACCCGGACCGGACGGCTGATGAGCGACCCCTCCCTGCTCATCACCCGGCCCACGGCCACCGACCCCTCGCTCGCGCCCCCGGGCCGTCATCTGCACTACATCCTGGCGCCTTGCCCGAACACCGACATCGGGCCCGCGGCCGCCGCCTGGACGGACCTCGCCCCGCGCTACCGCGCCGGCCTGCTGAGGGAACTGGAGCGGCGCGGCCTCGACGGCATCGCCGCCGCCATCGAGACGGAGTGCCTGGTCACGCCCGCCACCTGGCACGCCCTGGGGCACGCCGCGGGCACCCCCTTCTCCGCGGCCCACACCTTCGCCCAGACCGGCCCGTTCCGGCCCCGCAACCTGGTCCGGGGCACCGCCAACGCCGTCCTCGCCGGCTGCGGCACCACACCCGGCGTCGGCGTGCCGACCGTGCTGCTGTCGGGCAAGCTGGCCGCGGCCCGGATCACCGGGGGCACCCGACGTGCCCCCGCCCGCCCCCGCACCTCGCCCGAGCACCGGCAGGAGGCCTCCGCATGACCGACCGCGAACTGGACGCCGCGGGGATCACCGACCCGGCGCTGCGCGCGGCCTACCGGCACTGCCGCGGCCTCAACGCCCGGCACGGCAGGACGTACTTCCTCGCCACCCGGCTCCTGCCCCCGGAGCGCAGACCGGCCGTGCACGCCCTGTACGGGTTCGCCCGCTGGGCCGACGACATCGTGGACTCGCTCGGCGCCGGCGCCGGCCGGCGCGGCGCGGCGCTGGCCGCGCTCCAGCGCAGCCTGGACGACGGACTGCGGGACGGCGACAGCCGCGAGGCGGTGGTGCGGGCCCTCGCCGACACGGCACGCCGCCACGCCATCGACCACGGGCACTTCGCCGACTTCATGACCGCGATGCGCTCCGACCTGGTGGTCACCGACTACGCGTCCTACGCCGAGCTGCGCCGCTACATGCACGGCTCCGCGGCGGTGATCGGCCTGCAGATGCTTCCGGTGCTGGGGACGGTGGTCCCCCGCCAGGAGGCCGAGCCGCACGCGGCCGCGCTCGGCGTGGCCTTCCAGCTGACCAACTTCCTGCGGGACGTGGGCGAGGACCTCGACCGCGGCCGCGTGTACCTGCCCGCCGACCTGCTCGGCTCCCACGGCGCCGACCGGGGGCTGCTGCGCTGGAGCCGGGACACCGGGCGCCGCGACCGGCGCATCACCGCCGCGCTGCGGGAGTTCGAGGCGCTGACGCGCGGTGTCTACCGGGAGGCGGCGCCCGGCCTCGGGATGCTCGACCCGGTCTCCCGCCCGTGCATCCGCACCGCGTTCGTGCTGTACGGCGGCATCCTGGACGCCGTGGCCCGCGACGGCTACGCGGTGCTGCACCGCCGCGCGGTGGTGCCCCGGCGGCGCCGCGCGGCGGTCGCCGCCGCGGGGCTCGCCCGGGTGGCCGCCGCACGGCTGCGCGCGCGGGCCGCGGCGCGCCCTGCGGGGCCCGCGCCGCGGCCCGCGTCCGGTACCCCGTGCCCGCCGGTCCACGAGGAGGTCGCGTGAACCCCGTTCCCCCGGGCCGGCGCAGGCGCCTGCCCCTCTCCCTGCGCAGGCGCCCGGTGCCGTGGGAGCGCCAGCGCCCCACCTGGCGCGAGGCCCGCCCCGCCGTGATCGCCGAGGCCCTGAAGCGTGCCCGGGCGCGCCCGTCCGGCAACTGGTACGTGGTGGGCGGCTCCCGCGACGTGCGCGACGACCGCCCGCTGGCGCGGACCGTGGCCGGGCAGGAGGTGGTCGTCTGGCGCGGCGCCGACGGCCGCCCGGTCGCCGGGCCGGGGATCTGCCCGCATCTGGGGGCGCCCCTGGGGAACAGCCCCGTGCGCTGCGGCACCCTGGTATGCCACTGGCACGGACTCGCCCTGGAGGGCACCCCGTTCGCGGGGTGGGAGCCGCTGCCCGTGCACGACGACGGCGTCCTGGTGTGGGTGCGGCTCGACGCGGCCGGCGGCGAGCCGCCCCTGGACGCGCCGCTCGTGCCCCCGAGGCCGGAACGGGCGCGGGCCCTGTCGGCCGTCTACGTCGGTGCGGGGACGTGCGAGCCCGAGGACGTCCTGGCCAATCGCCTGGACCCCTGGCACGGGGCCTGGTTCCACCCCTACGCGTTCGTCGACCTCACCGTGGCCGGCCTGCCCGGCGGCGACGGGAACGGCGTCGGCGACGGATTCACCGTGGACGTGTCCTTCAAGGTCGCGGGTCGCCTGGTCGTGCCGGTCCGGGCGGTGTTCACGGCTCCCGGGCCGCGCACGGTCGTCATGCGCATCACCGAGGGCGAGGGAGAGGGGTCCGTCGTCGAGACGCACGCCACCCCGCTCGGACGGGACGGCCGGGGCAGGCCGCGCACGGCGGTCGTCGAGGCCGTGGTGGCCGTCTCCGACCGGGCGGGGTTCGCCGTGGCGCGCAGGGCCGCCCCGCTGCTGCGGCCTCTCGTCCGGACCGCCGCCGGGCGCCTGTGGCGCGACGACCTCGCCTACGCCGAGCGCCGCTGGGAGCTGCGCTCCACGGGGCGCTTCCCGGGCTGACCGCCTCGGCCGCCGGGCGTGCCGCGCAGCGGCCGAGGGGGTGCGGCGGCCGGGGGTGCGCCGCCGCCCGGGACGTCCGCGCGGCACGGGTCCGCGGGTCCGGCGACCGGGACGTCCGCGGCCGGCGGACCGGCGCACCCGCGGCGCCCCGGTCCGCCGGCCGCGGCAGCGGTCCTCCGGCCCGCGGGCAGCCGGGCCCGGGCCGCCGCTGCCCGCGCCGGGGTCAGACCGCGTCGCGAGACGGCGGTGTCAGCGCCCAGCGGATGCCCGCGGTCACCGCCGTGCCGAGCGGACGGACGCACAGGTCCTCGGCCGGCGGGACCCGGGGCAGCCACAGCGCGCGTGAGGCCCACACCGGCAGCAGGGAGACGGCGTTGGCGGCGACGATCCCGTACGGAAGGCGGGCGACGAGCGGGACGGGCGGGTTCAGCACCAGGAAGCGGGCCGCGCCGCGCGCCTCGGCGGTGGCCCGCAGCTCGCCGCGGTAGGCGGCCAGTCGCGCGGCGAGTCCGGCGCGGTTCGTCGGCGGGTCGGGGACGCCGAGCGCGGTGGCGACGCGCGCCATGTCGGCCACGTAGCCGTCGCACTCCTCGTCGTCCAGGGGGCGGGCCCCGTAGCGCTGGTGGGCGCGCAGGAAGCTGTCGACCTCCGCGATGTGCACCCAGCACAGCAGGTGGGGGTCGGCGGCGGAGTAGGCACGCCCGTCGGGGCTCGTGCCGCGCACCGTGTCGTGGACGGCGCGTACCCGGGCGCAGGCCTCCTCGGCGCCCTCGGCCGGCCCGTAGGTGGTGACGGCCAGGAAGGTGCTGGTCCGCTGCAACCGGCCCCAGGGGTCCCCGCGGAACCCCGAGTGCCCGGCCACGGCGGCCATGGCGAGGGGGTGGAGCGACTGCAGCAGCAGGGCCGACAGACCGCCGATGAACATCGCGGCGTCCCCGTGCACGCGCCGGACGGGCCGGTCCGGGCCGAACCAGCGCGGGCCGGGCGCGCCGTGGATGCGGGCGCGGTTGTCCGGGCCCTGCGGCCCCGCCACCCGGGTGAAGATCGCCCTGCCGAGCCGGTCGCGCAGCCAGGCACCGCCGTCCGGGAGAAGTCCGGGGAGAAGTCTCGTCGCCATCGCGTCCTCCTGGCCCGTGCCACGACCGGTCGCGTTCCCACACCTGCTTCTGCCCAGGTTCCCCGTCCGGAGGCGTTCCGGCGACCCGGTCGCGCCGGGGACGGCCGGGTCCCGGGCCGCCCGGCGGCGCGATTCGCACATACCGGCGAACCCTTCACTCGTCGGTGGCTTCCTCCGCTCTTTCCCGTGCCGCGCCGCCATGCTCGGGACGGCGGCGTACGACCGGCGCCGCCCGGGTGCGCGGGGAGGGGGAACGCGATGACAGGGCAGCACGGAGATCGCGGAGGCCTGGAGGAACAGGCCGTCGCACTGGCGGCGGGGCTGGCCGACCTGGCGTTCGGCACGCTGGGCTCGGCCGTGGGGGCGGTGCGCGCACTGCTGCGCCGACCGGACACGGCGGAGCTGGCGGCGCAGGCCGGGCAGGACCTGATGGCACGCGGGCGCCTGGTGCTCGACCGGCACGCGGCCGCACCCGCCCACCTGGAGGTCCTCGCCCGGCACGCCCTGGCGCGGCGGGCCGGCGATGACGCCTGAGCGGTGGGACGCGGCCGCGTTCAAGCGCCGTGTCGACGAGGTGCTGCGCCACTTCGTCGCCGGGGAGGCCGACCGGCTGGTGGCGGTCGACGAGGACCTGGCTCCGGTGGCGCGGCAGACGGAAGCGGTGGTCGCCGACGGCAAGCGGCTGCGGGCGGCGTTCTGCTACTGGGGCTGGCGCGCGGTGGGCCAGCCGGACAGTGACGCCCTGGTGCGCGCCGCGGCCGCCATGGAGCTGGTGCACGCCGCCGCCGTCGTCCACGACGACCTCATCGACGACAGTCCGCTCCGGCACGGCCGGCCCACGGCCCATGTCGCCCTGCGCGGCGCGCTGGGGCGCCGCCCGCGCGCCGCCGCGGCGGCCCGGTCCCTGGCCATGCTGGTGGGCGATCTGCTGATGTCGCTGGCCGGTCAGCTGTTCGTCACCAGTGGCCTGCCCGCCGCCTACCTCGGCCGGGCCCGCCCGTGGTGGGCCGCGCTGGCCCGCGAGCTGGTCGCCGGCGAGTGCCTGGAGATCCTGCGCACCGGCACCGTCCCGGACCTGTCGGCGTCGCTGAAGGTGATCCGGTACAAGACCGCCAAGTACACCGTCGAGCACCCGCTGCTCATCGGCGGGGCCCTGGCCGGTGCCGGCGAGCGGCTGCGCGAGGGCTACTCGGCCTACGGGCTGCCGCTGGGCGAGGCGTTCCAGCTGCGGGACGACCTGCTCGGCCTGTTCGGGGACCCGGAGCGGACCGGGAAGGCCAACCTCGACGACCTGCGCGGCCGGCGGCCCACCGCCCTGCTGGCGGAGACGTGGCGCCTCGCCGACGACGAGACGAGGGACCGGCTGCGGGCCCTGCTGGGACGGCGCGACCTGGACGAGGAGGGCCTGCGGGCGGTGCGGGACGTCATGCGCGGGCTCAAGACACCCGACCGGATCGAGGGCATGGTCGCCGCCCGGGTCGAGCAGGCCCTGGACGCCCTCGACGGGCTGGACGTGCCCGCGCACGCCGCCGCGGCCCTGACCGCGCTGGCGCACTCGGCGGCGGTCCGCCGGCACTGACCCCGCCCCGGCGGCACGGTGGCCGTGCCGCCTCCCGCCGCACACGCCGTGGAGACAAGGAGCCCTGTGATGAGCTGCACCGAGGCGTCGATGGACGCGTTGCGGCAGGCCGGTGACGACCTCGCCGACGCCACCGTGGCCACCCTCTTCGAGCGCGGGGAGGTGGGCACGTTCAACACCCTGATGCGGTACGTCTCCACCGCCGGCGCCCCCCTGCCGGACGGGCTGCCGGACGCCGCCCGTGAATACCTCCGGCTGACCTCCGCACCACCGTCCTGGGTGGACTGGGGGGAGATGGAGCGCGCCCGGCTGTTCTTCCTCGACAACAACGTGCACATCTCCACCGCCCTGTCCTTCGCCGCCATGCCCGCCTGCTACGTCGTCCCCCACGTGGCGCGGCTGCTGTCGGCGACGCACGGCCTCGCGTACCCCTCCAAGCGCATGGCGGAGACGGGGCAGTTCACCGTCCACCTCATGCGGCCCGACGCGTTCGAGGCCGGCAGCCGGTTCATCCCGGCCGCCCAGAAGGTCCGCCTGCTGCACGCCTCCATCCGCCACCACCTCCGGCGCGAGAACCTCTGGGACACCGGGGCGCTGGGCGTGCCGATCTGCCAGGAGGACATGATCGGCGGGCAGATGTTCTTCTCCCTGCTGGTCCTGGACAGCCTGCACCGGCTGGGCGTCCACATGAGCGCCGAGGGCGCGCGGGCGTACTTCTACGCCTGGCGGGTGGTGGGCGCGATGCTCGGCGTCGACCAGGACGCCGTGCCCGCGACCCTGGAGGACGCGCGCCGGTTCCTGGACCTGTACATGATCCGGCACATGGGCCCGTCCCCGGAGGGCGCCCACCTGACCCGGCAGCTCATCGACCTCTACGAGGAGGTCGTCCCGGGCACCTTCTTCGATCCGGTCGTCTCCGCCCTGATCCGCCACCTCGTCGGCGACACCTGCGCCGACTGGCTCGAGGTCCCCCGCACCCCGTGGGACACGCTCGTCAGGGCCGTCCCCCGCCTGCTGGGCGTCCTGGAGGACATCGAGGACCGCTCCCCGCTCGGCGCCTGGGCCCTGGACCGCCTGGGCCACCTCACCACCGTCCTGGAACTGTCCTCCCTCACCCGTGGACGCGTCATGCACTACGCCATCCCCGAACAGCTCAAGAAGGACTTCGGCGTCCCGGGCACCGTCCCCCGCTCCCGCCGGTGGACCCCGCCGGCGCCCACGGTCGGCTGACCGCGCGGCCGCCGCGGCCGGTCCGGCCACCGCCTGCCGCCGGGCGGGCCGCACCGCCCGCCGCCGCGGCCCGGGGCCCGCGCCGTCCCCGGTGCGGACGTCCCGCGCCGGGAGGGGCGGCGGGTCCACCAGGAGGGGCGGCGGGTCAGCGCCCCTCGTGCCGCCCCGGCGGTCCGTCGCCGTCCGCCGGTGCCCGGTCGGGCGGGGCCTCCCCCGCGGTGAGGTGTTCCAGGACCTCCACCAGTTCCTGGCAGGCCCGTTCCACGGAACGCCGGGTGTGGTGCTGCTCGATGATCACGGCCGACAGGAGCAGGGCGGTCAGGGCCATCGAGCCGTTGAAGGTCTGCAGTTTGACCATCACCTCGACACGCGTCAGCCCCGCGAACGGGCCCACGCCGTCCGTGGCCGCGAGGGTGGCCAGGACGGAGGCGAAGAGGGCGCACAGCACACTGCCCGCGAGCTGGAAGCGCAACGCCGCCCAGATCAGCAGGGGGTAGACGAGGTACAGCAGGCTGATGGGGCTGCGCGTGGCCAGGGGGAGGAGGACCGTGGCCACGAGGGCCAGGGCCAGGGCCTCGGGCCACCGGGCCAGGCTCGGCGGCCGGCGCGCCTCCCGCAGCAGGAACAGGGCGGGGGCGACGAGCAGGACTCCCATCGCGTCGCCCACCCACCACGCCAGCCAGACCGGCCAGAAGCCGTCCGTGCCGAGTCGGCCCGTGAGGACGAGGAGGCCGACCCCGACCGTCGCGCTGATCAGCATCGCGGCCAGGGCCCCCAGGAACACCAGTGCCAGGCCGTCCCGTAAGCGGCTCAGGCCGGTGCGGAACCCCGCCCTGCGCAGCATGAGGTAGGCGCAGACGGGGGCCGCGGTGTTGCCGGCCACGTTGCCGAGCACGACGGGCCGCAGCGAGGTGAGGGACATGACGACGAGGAGGGCGCCGAGCGCGATGCCCGGCCAGGCGCGCAGTCCGAGGACGAACAGCGCGGCGACCGCCACGCCGGTGGGCGGCCAGATGGGCGTGAAGACCGCATCCCCGACCACGAGCGGCCGCAGGAGCCCCAGCCGTCCCGCCGCGTAGTAGCAGGCGGCGACGGCCAGCGTCTGGAGGCCGTGGACGGCCGCTCGACGCAGATCCTCGGTACGCACCACAGCAGCCATCAGACACCGGCGCCGCTCGATCGGCGAGGCGAACGGGGCCGCATCCGGCCTTACGACTGAGTGCCGGTCCCGTCGTGGCCGACGACCAGCACGGCGGCGTCGTCGGCGTGCCCCACCCGCTCGGCGCCCTTGATCACCGCGGTGGCCAGTGCGGACGCCTCCAGGCCTGCGACGGCGGCGACGCCCGCGAGCCGCACCACCTGGTCGAGTCCCTCGTCGAGACTCAGCGCGGGGCCCTCCACCACACCGTCGGTGACCAGGACGAACACGTCGCCCGCCGCGAGCCGGTGCCGGGCCACCGGGTACTCGGTCCCGGCCAGGATCCCGAGGGGCGGCCCGCCGTCGTCCTCGACGAGGCCGGACCGGCCGTCCGCGGTGGCCCAGACGAGGGGTATGTGCCCGGCCCTGGCGCTCTCCAGCACTCCGGTCGACGGGTCGAGCCGGACGAAGGTGCAGGTGGCGAACAGGTCGGTGCCCAGGGACAGCAGCAGGTCATTGGTGCGGGCGAGGAGTTCGCCCGGCTCGCTGGTGACGGAGGCGAGGGCGCGCAGTCCGACGCGGACCTGGCCCATGAAGGCGGCCGCCTCGATGTTGTGGCCCTGGACGTCGCCGATGGACAGTCCGATGCAGCCGTCGGGCATCGTGAAGGCGTCGTACCAGTCGCCCCCCACGCTCAGACCGTGGCAGGCCGGCGCGTACTCGACGGCCAGGCGGAAGCGGCGGGCCGCCGGCAGGCTCGCGGGCAGCATGCCGCGCTGCAGGGCGACGGCCAGCTCGACCCGTGACCGCTGCAGCTCCGCGCGCTCCCGGGCCTGCGCGGTCAGCTCGCCGAGCCGGGCGAGCAGTTCGTCGCCGTCGTCGGTCGGGCGCTTGCGGGACATCGATCACTCCGGCAGACCGATAGACCTTTCCACCTCAAATCCCAGAATTCTATCTTTGAGTGACATATCGGCGCATGGGGAGCGTGGCGGGTCCGGCGCGGGCGCGCGGGCCGCCACGGACGGAAGACGGGCGGGAGACGGCCGGCGGGCGGGTCGGCAGGCGGGCCGGGCGGCAGGCGGGCCGGGCGGCGCCCCGCACCCCGTGGCCCGGCCGTCCGGGGAGGTCACCCGTCGGCACGCGCGGCCGAGCCGCGGTCGGACGCCGGCCAGACGTACGGCAGGTCGTCCGGCACGCCGGGGAACAGGGGCGCGTACGCGTCCGGGTCCTTGCGCACCAGTGCGGACTGGTGGCTGCGGTGCAGCGCGTCGTCCCCCAGCCAGGGCGGGAGCTCCCCGGCGGCCTCCAGCTCCCGCTGGCCGCGCACCGGACCCGGGCGGAACGCCGCCAGGTCGGCGACGAGGGTGGCCGCGCAGCTGTCCTGGTGGCCGCGTTCCCGCCACACCCGGCAGACGTCCAGCCCGTACCGGACGAGCGCCTCCTCGTACCCCGCCCACATGCGGACGGCCGGGTGGTGGCGCCACCCGTAGCCGGGCACGATCAGCCCCCTGAGGACCTGCAGCGCCTCCACCCGCTGCTTGCCCAGCCGGCGCCGGTCGAGCACCGCGGCCGACCGCGTGAAGTCGGCGTAGGGCAGGAAGGTCTGCATCGTCCCGTCCGTTCCGGGCGGGGCCCGGCACGCCCCCGCGTCTCCTCGTCCGGGCGCGCCGTACGCCGCCGGTCACGTCCGCGTCACTTCCTCCGCAGGGCGGACGGCTTGTGCACGGCGGACTTGCCGGATTTCTCGCTGCGCACCTGGTATTGGGGGTCCTCCGGTGAGGCGTCCACCGTCCGGCCGGCCACCTCCGTGCGCTCGGTGATCTTCTTCTCCACCCGGCCCTCGGCCTCACCGCCGTGGCTCTTCCAGGCGACCCGGTCGCCCTCGTGGAACTCCTGGGGCTTCCCGCCGTCCTTCGCCATCGGTTCCGCTCCCCACCGCTCGGCTGCCCGTTTCTTCCACGGTGCCCTCTCCCGAGTGTTAGGGCATCTCCTAGACCGGCCCGCGGAGCCGAGGACGATCCGCTCTTTGGTATGGACCTGACATACCAACGCCGCTAGGCTCTGCCCCGCTCCGATGAGAGCGCTCTCAGATCACGGTTGTTCCACCCCCACCACGGGAACGACGAAGGGTCAACTCCCATGAGACGCACCAAACTCGCGCACGCCGGCGTGGCCGCCCTCCTCCTGCTCGGCAGCTGGACCGCCGCCGGCACCCTGCCGGCCGCGGCACACGAGCCCTCCCCGGGCTCCACCGCGTCCGCACCCGCCTCCCCCGGCCTGCTGCAGGCGATGCAGCGGGACCTGGGCCTGTCACGGTCCCAGGCCGAAGCCCGGCTGGCCGCCGAGCAGCGGGCCGCCGGCATCGAGTCCGAGGCACGCCGGGCCGCCGGGGCCTCCTACGCCGGCTCGTGGTTCGACGCCGGGAGCGGGAAGCTGACCGTGGCCGTCACCAAGGACGCCGGGGCCGCGACGGTCCGCGCCG
The DNA here is from genome assembly GCF_040678355.1 of Streptomyces sp. NPDC052701. NCBI lineage: Bacteria > Bacillati > Actinomycetota > Actinomycetes > Kitasatosporales > Streptomycetaceae > Streptomyces > Streptomyces sp. NPDC052701. Next base: position 310,826 of record NZ_JBFATO010000001.1, on the reverse strand, counting down.
TGCGCTCCACCGGCGCGCACGTCCGCACCGCCGAGCACAGCGCGCGCCACCTCGACGCGGCCAAGGCGCGCATCGACCGCCTGCGTGCGCCGCGGGGCGTCAGCAGCTGGCACGTCGACCCGGCCGCCAACACGGTGGTGGTGAACGTCGTCCGCGACAAGCGCGCGGACACCGATGTCAAGAAGTTCCTCACCAAGGCCCGGGAGGCAGGGCCGGTCACCGTCCGCACGGCACCCGCCGCCCCGCGGACCTTCGCCGCCGGGACGGTCGGCGGCGACCCCTACTACACGGGCAACGTCCGCTGCTCCATCGGCTTCTCGGTGCACGGCGGGTTCGTCACCGCCGGCCACTGCGGCCGGGCCGGCGCCGGGGTGAGCGGCTGGGACCGCTCCTACATCGGGACGTTCCAGGGCTCGTCGTTCCCGGACAACGACTACGCGTGGGTCAGCGTGGGCAGCGGCTGGTGGACGGTGCCGGTCGTGCTCGGCTGGGGCACGGTCCCGGACCAGCTCGTCCGGGGATCGGCCGAGGCGCCGGTCGGCGCCTCGATCTGCCGCTCCGGCTCCACCACGCACTGGCACTGCGGCACCGTGCTGGCCAAGAACGAGACGGTCAACTACAGCGAGGGCGCGGTGCACCAGATGACCAAGACCAGCGTCTGCGCCGAACCCGGTGACTCCGGCGGCTCGTTCATCAGCGGCGACCAGGCGCAGGGGGTCACCTCCGGCGGCTGGGGCAACTGCTCGAGCGGCGGCGAGACCTGGTTCCAGCCCGTCAACGAGATCCTCAACCGCTACGGACTGACCCTCCACACCGCCTGAGCGGGGTCGTGCGCGGGGCCCGCCGGTCTCCGGCGGGCCCTCCGTTGCCCGGCCGCCGGGGGCGGCCGGGCAACGGTCGCGGTGTCAGAGGGAGGGTCCGGTGCCACCCGGCCGGATGCGTCCGCGCCAGGCTCCGGACTCGCCGCCGTGCTCCTCGATGTACTGCTTGAAGCGCCTCATGTCGCCCTTGACGCGCCGGTCGATCGTGCCGAGCATGTCCGCGGCCTTCTCCACGGCTCCGCTGGGCTCGACGTCCATCACGAGCTCCACCCGGGTGTGCGTGTCGTCCACGCGCTCGAAGCGGACGGTGCCCTTCTGATGGGTGTCGCCGGAGGTGGTGCGCCAGGTGATGCGTTCGTCGGGGAGCTGGTCGACGATCTCGGTGTCGAACTCCCGCCGGACTCCGCCGATCTTGGTGATCCAGTGGTTGTGGCGGTCGTCCAGCTGCCTGACCTCCTCGACGCCTTCCATGAACTGGGGGAAGTCCTCGAACTGCGTCCACTGGTTGTAGGCGGTGTGGACGGGGACGTCGACTTCCACCGTTTCCTTGACCGTGCTCATCTGCGTGTCTCCGTATTCACCGGTCGACTGCGGGAGGCCTCTCGGCCCACGGGCGCTTCGGGCCCGGGGCGACGAGTACCCGGGGTGGCCCGGTTCACGACCGCGCGTTCTCGTGCCCCGGCTCCGGCGCGCGAGGGCCGCGGGCGGTCCCCCACGAGCCGCTCGCCGCCCACCGGTGGACGTGCGGCAGGATGGGGCCATGAGCGTAGTCAAGATCAACGTACTGACCGTTCCCGCCGAGCAGCGGGAGACGCTGGAGAAGCGCTTCGCCTCCCGTGCCCACGCCGTGGAGAGCTCCGACGGATTCGAGTGGTTCGAGCTCCTGCGGCCGGTCGAGGGCACCGACACCTACCTCGTCTACACGCGCTGGCGCGACGAGGAGTCCTTCCAGGCCTGGATGGAGGGCCCCATGAAGGCCGCCCACCAGGGCGGTGGCGCGGACGGCGGCGACCGTCCCAGGCCGGCGGCGAGCGGGTCCACGCTGTGGTCCTTCGAGGTCGTCCAGCAGGCGGGCCCGAAGAACGCCTAGCGGGCGGCGCCCCGCCGGGAGGCAGCGGAGGACCGGGTCAGCGGACGGCGACGACGACGCAGCTGTCGCCGTACTGCCAGACGGCGCCGGCCTGTGCGAAACCGGCCCGCCGCAGCAGCCCCACGTGCTCGGACAGCGACAGCCCGGCGGCGCCGTCCGAGCCGGCCGCCGGCTGCCGGTGGCGGCGTTCGGCGAGGAGGTCGGCCAGTTCGGGGTCCCTCGCCGCCGCCGTCCACCAGGAGGCCCAGTCCTCGTGGGCGAAGACCCGCCGCCGCTCGGCGTGGCGGCGGCCGACGTACCGGCAGACCTCGGCGAGCACGGGGGCGTCCTGCGGGAGGTGGTCACCGTTGACGAGGACGCCGCCGGGCCGCAGCAGCGCGGCGAGCTCCCGGTAGGTGCGGTGCAGCGCGTCCGCGCCGAGGTAGTGCAGCGCCGTCGTGGACACGGCCGCGTCCAGCGGGCGGTCGAGGCCGAGGGCTCCGGTCCAGCCGGTCTCGCCGATCACCGCGTCGACGTAGCGGGCCGCGTCCGCGTGGTGGGTGCGGGCGAGTTCGAGCAGCAGCGGGTCGCGGTCCACGGCCACGATGTCGGCGTCCGGCAGCCGCCGGGCCAGCCGGGCCGCCAGCGATCCGGGTCCGCAGCCGAGGTCCACGACCAGGGGCCTGGCCGTGCGGCCCGCGGTGATGTGCTCGACGATGTCGGCGATCACCGTGAAGCGCTCCTCGCGGTCGACGGCGTACCGCTGTTGCTGGCGTTCCCAGCGCGTCACCCACCGCTCGGCCGTCTCCAGGCTCAGCCCCATCCGGTCGTGCCACCTCGCCGTCTCGTGCCGGTTGCCGCTTCCGGCACAGACCTTACAGGTGGAAACGGTTCCCATTCCCCTCTTGCTCGCCCGGTCAGGTCATCGTGGCGAGAACGGCCAGCAGCCGGTCGATCTCCTCGACGGTGTTGTAGACGTGCAGGCTCACCCGTACGGAGTCGGTCTTCTCCCCCGCGCCGCCCTGGCAGTGGCTGTCGGAGCGGACCATGAAGCCGTGGTCGAAGAGGACGAAGCCGAGGTCGCCCGAAGGGATGTCGCGGTGCCGGAAGGTGACGATGCCCCGGCGGTGCGGTACGGGTGAGTCCGCGGCCAGGCTCGCGCGGCAGCCGAGGATCTCGTAGCCGTCCAGGTGGCGCAGCCGGTCGGTGAGCCGGGCCGCCAGGGCGACCGTCCACCGTTCGATGCGCTCGGTGCCGGCGGCGTCCAGCCAGTCCAGCGCCGTGGCCAGGGAGGCGATGCCGACGGTGTTGGGGGTGCCCGACCAGCCGCCGGGGGCGAACGCAGGACCGCGCGCCTGGCGGGCCCACACGGCGCCGGTGCCGGGCAGGGCCATCGCCTTGTGCCCGGAGAAGACGACGAAGTCCACGTCCAGCTCGGCCGCGGACACCGGCAGGTGACCGACGCTCTGGGCGGCGTCCAGGCAGATCACCGCGTCCGGGCCGACGGCCCGGCGGATGCGGTGGACGTTCATGTCGCCGCCGTAGACGTGGTGGACGTGGGTGACGGCGACGAACCGGGTGCGCGCTCCGGCACGGTCCGCCAGGGCGGTGTGGTCGTAGTCGCCGGAGCCCCGCTGGTACGGCATCGGGCGGACGTGCACGTGCACGCCCTGGCGGGCCAGCAGTTGCCGGGCCTCCAGCCAGGGTTCGATGTTGGCCCGGTGGTCGGCGACCGGGACGACGATCTCGTCGCCGTCCTCCAGGAACGCCGGGAGCCAGTCGCGGGCGATGGTGCGCAGGCCCTCGGTGGTGCCGCTGGTGAAGTGCACGGCCGACCGGTCCGGGGCCGGGTCGCCCAGGAACCGCTTGATCCGGTCACGGGCCTGTTCGACCAGGTCCGTGGTGCGGTTGGCCCAGGTGTACGTGCCGCGTCCGGCGTTGGCGTTGGTCGTGGTGAGGTAGGTGTGGACGGCGTCGAGCACGGCCTGCGGCTTCTGGGCGGTGGCCGCGCTGTCCAGGTAGGCCAGCTCCGGCCGGCCGGTGATGATGGGGAACTGGGCGCGCAGCCCCCGCTGCCATTCCCTCAGCTCGTCGACGGCGGCGCGGCCCTGGGCGCGGATCCCGGGTGAGGTCATGCCGGTCACTCCCGCACCAGGGGCGCGCCCGCGTCGCGCCAGGCGATGACGCCGCCGGCCAGGCTGCGGACGTCCGGGTGCCCCATCCGGGTCAGCAGTGCCGCGTAGCGGGCGGACTTCTCGCCCACCGGGCAGACCAGCAGGACGGGGCGGCTGCGGCTGAAGGGCAGCCCGCCGCGCAGGAGTTCCTCGAAGAGCTCGTCGACGATGTTGACCGATCCGTCGATGTGCAGGGCGGCGTAGGCGAAGGGGCTGCGCAGGTCGACCACGAGCGGCCGGCCGGTGGCGATCCACGCCCGGGCGTCGGCCACGTCGAGACAGGGGGCCTCGCGCATCTCGGCGTCGGACACGTCGGCCGGGGAGTCGCGGCGCTGGGGCCGGCCGAACAGGTCGGGGCGCCGCCGGCGGACGTAGCTCAGGTAGCTCTCCACGCGGTCGCACACGATGAAGACGGCTGTCCGGCGCCGCGTCGACTCCGCGTCGGCCTCGCGCAGCCGGCGGACGGCGCCGAAGTAGGCGGCCCCTCCGGTGGGTCCGGCCAGGATGCCGCAGCGGCGGTTCAGGGTCAGCATCCCCTCGATCGCGTCGTCGGCGCCCACCGCCTCGATCGTGTCGTAGGTGTCCGGGTCGAACAGGCCCACCTCGCGCGCCTCGTCGATGGTGCGGATGCCGGGGATGAAGTCGGACTTGGCGGCGACCAGCCCGACGACCCGTACGGCCGGGTCGTGTTCGCGCAGGACGCGCGCGACGCCCGTCGAGGAACCGGCGGTGCCCACGCACGCGATGAACCAGTCCGGGGCCCGGCCGTCGAGGTCCTTGACGATCTCCGGTCCGGTGCCGGTCAGGTGGGCCTCGGTGTTGCGCGGGTTGAAGTACTGGTCGGTGTGCAGGTAGGCGCCGCCCGGTTCGGACAGCGCCCGGTGGAAGAGGGTCAGCGGGTCGTCGGTGGCGGTCGGGTCCAGGCACTCGCTCTGACCGGGCAGTTCCTCGATCTCCGCGCCGAGCAGCAGCAGCAGGTCCTTGATCTCCGGCACCCGCATCCGGTTGGTGACGCTCTTGAAGGTCAGGCCGTGCATGCCCGCCAGGACGGCCAGGGCCTTGGCGGTGTTGCCGCTGGACAGCTCCACGACCTGGCTGCCGGTCTCGGCCGCCGCGGCCAGGTGGGGGCGCGCCATGTTCCAGGCGGCCCGGTCCTTGACGGAGCCGAACGGGTTGAGCAGCTCGAGCTTGGCGTACAGGTCGATGTGGCGCAGGCCGTGGACGGCCGGGTCGATGCGTACCAGCGGGGTGTTGCCGATCGCCTCGGTGATGCTGTCGTACCTCACTGCGCCTCCCCGGCAGATGTGATCGGCCAGTACTGATCGTCCAGGCACCAGCGCCAGGTGCCGGCCTCCCGCCAGGCGGCGACCTTGCGCGCGGCGGGCTGGTGCTGGGCGCGTGTGGCGTGGAAGTCCATGCAGTAGCCGGCGGTGTTCGCGAAGGCCAGCAGGTCACCGGGCACGGGGCGGCGGGGCAGGAAGACCGTGCGCCGCGTGATCAGGTCGGTCTCCAGGCACAGGGCGCCGAACAGGTGGACGGCCACGGGCCGTGCGCGGCCGCCGGCGCCTGCCGTGTCCCTCGGGACGACGACGGGGTCCACGAGCACGCCGTGCTCCTCCAGCGCCACGTCGTCGGCCTTGGCCGCCAGGCGCACCCACAGCGGCCCGCCGGCGTCCTGTTCGCGCACCTCCAGCACCTTCGCCAGGGTCAGCCCGCACTGGTCCAGCAGCGCCCGGCCGGGTTCGGCGTACAGGTCGTACAGGTGCTCCAGCAGCAAGGCTGCCAGGGGGCGGCCGTCCAGCGAGGCGGCCGGGTGCGCGAGCAGTTCGTCGAGGTAGCGGGCGCCGGCGACCGGCCGGTGCGCCGGGTAGAGACCGAGCGTGCCGCGCAGGGTGCCGGCCTCGGCGCGCAGCCCGTAGCCGTATCCGCCCCAGGTCAGCGGCGGGCGTGTGCCGAGGACGGCGGCGGTGAGCTCGGTCGTGTACCGCTCCCACTGCTGTCCGTCGGCGAGGTAGCCGACGCCGAATCCTCCGCCGATGTCCACGGCCCGGGGCCGCAGCCCCCGGCTGCGGCACTCCTCCAGCACCCGCAGACAGCCCTCGAACGCCGCCGCCTTCTCGGTGAGGCTCGTCGTGTCCAGGTGGTACGCCACGCCCGTCAGGTCGGCCACGTCACGGTGCCGCTCGACGGCGTCCAGCAGCGGCGCCAGCTCCCGCACGGGCGACCCGAAGCGGCTGCGCCGGCTCAGCACCCGGACGCCGGGTGTCTCGAACCCCGACAAGCGCAGCAGGACGCGGACGCGCGGCAGTGCGTGTGCGCGCACCAGCGCGGCGAGTTGTTCCAGCTCGTCCCGGGAGTCGACGCCGACCGTCACCGAGGTGCGGGCGGCCAGCCACAGGAACTCGGGGTTCTTCGGACCGGTCGCCACGATCCGGTCGGCGGTGAAACCGGCGCCGAGCGCGTGCTGCAGTTCGCCCAGCGAGGCGACGTCCGCACCGGCGTCCGTGGCGGCCAGCCGCCGCAGCAGCGCACTGGAGCGGTTGGCCTTGTGCGCGTAGAAGACCTGGCCGGACAGGTGGTGTCTGCCGTACACCGACCGGAACCGCGCCAGGTTGGCGGCGACCTGGTCGGGCAGGACCACGTGCAGGGGGGATCCGAGGGCGTCGGCGAGCGTGTGGAGCAGCCCCGGAGTCCCCAGCAGCGAGCGCGGTCCTTCGTCCAGCCGCGGTTCGAGATACAAGGGCTCCCCGCCCATACCCCGCCCCTCCCCCACCCTGTCGGGCCCGGCATCCCGGGCACGGCCGACCACTCCCCGCGGTTCGCCGTATAGCTCCCTTCCCTTCCCCCGGTCGGTTTACGCCCTGCGGTGACGGGGCCGGGGGGCGGGGCCGGCGCGCCGGCCGGCGTCACGCGCGGCGGGGGCGGCGGCCACGGCCGGGGAGTAGGCTGCGAAGGACGGTGGTCGTGCCGGTGTGCGGGCCGGCACCCGGCCGCGCGGTGCGGCCGGGCCGCCCGGGCCCGGGGCGCGTCCCGGCGATCGGACCCGGGTGCCCTCCCGTGCGGAACGGTGCTACGAGCGGGACGGTGGATGGGCATGGAGTGGTCCGAGTTCGCCGAACGGATGGCGCGGCTCGCCCGGCACCTGCTGGCACAGGAGTCCACGCAGGACACCCTGGACGAGATCGCCGCCGCGGCCGTCAAACTGATCGACGGATGCGACGCGGCGGGCATCCTGGCCCTGAGCAGGGGGCGCACCATCACGCTGTCCGCCTGCGGCGACGTGGTCGGGGAGTCCGACCGGCTGCAGGGCGAGCTCTGCGAGGGCCCCTGCTTCGACGCCGCTCGCCGCACGAACGGCGAGCGCCTGTTCCGGATCGCCGACACCTCGCAGCCGCAGCGGGACTGGCCCCGTTTCGCGCCCGCCGCCCGGGAGCTGGGCATCGGGAGCATGATGGGCTTCCTGCTGTACACCCGCCGGGAGGACTTCGGCGCCCTGAACCTCTACTCCCACAGCGCCGGTGCCTTCACCGCCGAGAGCGAGACCGCCGGCTGGCTGCTCGCCTCGCACGCGGCCGTCGCCCTGGCCGGCGCCCGGACGGTGGACCAGCTCGAGCACGCGCTGGAGACACGGCATGCCATCGGCGAGGCCATGGGGATCCTGCGCGAGCGCCACGGTCTGGGCGAGGAGGACGCGTTCGACGTGCTGCGCCGCATCTCCCAGCACCACAACGTCAAGCTCCGGGACGTGGCGCGGACGATCCTCTCCGGGACGCCCGGGAAGGGCTGACCCTCCGCCTCCCGCGCGGGGGCGGAAGACTGTGTGCGGGGTTCACCTTTCCGGGGCGGCGGCCCTGGAAAAGGGGTACCCGGGGAGCACGCGGGGCCGCTGCTGCGAAGTGACTCCGTGAGGTGTCGTGGTTCGGACCGCAGCCACGGCACCGCTCGAAGTCAGCGACCGTCCGGCCGGCCGCCGGCCGCGGGCGGGCGAGTCCGCGCGGGGCGGTCGCTGTCGCTTGTGCCGCCCCTGCCCCGCTGCCGCCGCCGGCGCCGTCCGGGGGCCGCGGCCGGGCGGGCCGCGGTCACGGTCCGTCGTGGCGGACCACGGTGACGGGGCAGTGCGCGTGGTGCAGCACCGCCTGGCTGACCGAGCCCAGCAGCAGGCCCGTGAATCCTCCGTGGCCCCGTGCGCCCACCACGATCAGCTGGGCCTCGGAGCTCGCCTCGACGAGGGTGGCACGCACCCGGCCCCGGACCGCCCGGTGGCGCACGGCGACGTCCGGGTGCCGCTCCCGGTGGCCGGCCAGGGCCTCGGCGAGGACGTGCTCCGCCTCCTCGCGCGGACGGTTCCCGTCGTACGTCACGAAGGGCGGATCGGCCGGTGCGGCGTAGGGGTGTTCGGTGCGGGAGGTGTACGCGTGCAGCGCCAGCAGTTCCGCGCCGCGCAGCGCCGCCTCCGTGAAGGCGAAGGCGACGGCCCCCCGGGCCGCCGGCGAGCCGTCCACCGCCAGCAGCACCGGGCCCGCCGGGTCCGGCCTGCCGCGCACCACGAGGACGGGGCAGTGGGCGTGGGCGACCAGGTGAACGGCGGTGGAGCCGAGCAGCCGGCTGCCGAAGGCGCTCGGTCCGCGGCCGCCGACCACCACGAGCGCGGCCGTGCGCGACTCGATCTCCAGCACCGTCACCGGCTCGCCGACGGTGACCTCCCGTGCGAGTTCCAGCCGCGGAGCCGCCGCGCGGGCCCGCCGCTCGGCCTCGCCCAGCGTGCCGTCCAGCAGTTCGCGCACCCCCGGCGCGGCCGGATGCCACGGTGGCCCGCCGGGCGGCCCGTGCCGCGACGGCCACCCGAAGGCGTGCACCAGCCGCAGTCCCACGCCGCGCAGGGCGGCCTCGCGCGCCGCGATCTCCACGGCGTCCAGGGCGGCCGGCGAGCCGTCCACTCCGACGACGACCGGGTGTGCCATGGCAGCGCCTCCTCCGCCTGTGCCCCCGCAGTCCCTGGTTCCCGTGCCGCGGCCCCCCGACTCCTGTCCCGGGCCGCGAGGCGGCGTGCGAGGGCGGTGGGGCGTCACCGTGTCACGGCGTCCCGGGGCGAGGGGTCACGGCAGGATGGAGTCGACGTAACCGCCGTCGACGCGCAGTGCGCCTCCCGTGGTGGCCGAGGCCTGCTCGGAGCTGAGGTAGACCACCATGTTGGCGATCTCCTCCGGTTCGATCAGGCGCTGGAGCAGGGACTGCGGCCGGTGTTCGCGCATGAAGACGCGCTGGGCCTCGTCCCAGGGAAGGCCGCGGTCCACCAGTTCGTAGACGAAGTCCTCGACGCCGGCGGTGTGGGTGGGGCCGGCGATGACGGAGTTCACCGTGACCCCGGTGCCCGCCGCCTGCTTGGCGAACCCGCGGCTCACCGCGAGCAGTGCCGTCTTGGACATGCCGTAGTGGATCATCTCGGCCGGGGTCACCACCGCCGAGTCGCTGGCGATGTACTGGATGCGCCCCCAGCCGCGCTCGGTCATGCCCGGCAGGAAGAGGCGGGTGAGACGGACGGCGGACAGCACGTTCACCTCGAAGTAGCGCCGCCACTCCTCGTCGCTGATCTCCAGGGGGGCGGCGGCGCCGAAGATGCCGAGGTTGTTGACGAGGATGTCGACCTCCGGCACCGCCCGCGCCACCCGGTCGGCGCCCTCCTCGGTGGTCACGTCCGCGGCCACCGGCACGAGGTCGGCCCCGGGCACCTGCCGGGACAGCCGGGCGGCACTGTCCTCCACGCGCTCCGGCGTACGGCCGTTGACGGCCACCCGGGCGCCGGCCCGGGCCAGACCGGCGGCGATCGCCTCGCCGATGCCCTGCGTGGATCCGGTGACGAGCGCCGTGCGGCCCTTCAGATCGATCTGCATACACCCAGTTCCTCTCGCGTGCTCGGATGCGCCGGGTACCCGTTCCTCCTCCGGCGGCACCAAATTAGTTGCACACGCGCACAATCCGCAAGCGCAGGCAACTGCCTTTCGCAATCATCGGGATCGGGGCCCGGAGCCCCGGCTCAGTGGCAGTGCCCGCCCTCCGGCGGGGCCGGCCGGCGAGGGGCGCCCGCCGCCCCGGACGGGATACCCGCCGGCCGGGGAGAGGTTTCCAGGCGGCAGAAGCAGGACGACCGGACCGGCACGTCCGCGAGCGCGGTGGCCAGCTTGAGCTGCTGGGCCACGATGGCGGCTTCGCCGGTCCTGCCGGTCCGCAGCAGGCACTCGTGGAATCCGTGCAGGGCCCAGACGTTGCCGGGGTGCTGCAGGGGGCGGGGCAGGGTGTCGTCGAGGCCGAGGTCCGCGCGGTAGACCGCCTCGGCCTCCTCGACGCGGCCCTGCTCCAGCAGCAGCGCGCCGTAGGCGTGCCGGGTGGGCTGCATCCAGCCCCAGGGCTCGTCGTAGGGGAGGCCGTCGTCCAGCGCGACGGACCTCTTCAGCGCGGCGAAGGCAGTGTCGAAGTCGCCCTCGCGGTAGGCGAGTTCGCCGTCCAGCAGGGCCGCCGCGACGGCGAGGACGTCCCGGCAGGTGTTGTTGAACAGCATCCTCGTCCCCGGAACCCGGTCCACCGCCTCGCGGAACACCTCCCGCTCGGTGCGCGCGCGGTCGGTCCGGCCGGTCGCCGCGAGGGCGACGCCGCGGGCGTAGTGGAGCATGGCGGTGGTGACGCAGTGGAGCTCCGGGTCGGCCGGGAGGGGCAGGGCCAGGATGTCCGCCCAGCGGCCGAACCGGATCAGGACGTGGACGCGCATGGCCAGGAAGCCTTCGAGCCAGTCGGCCATCGGCGGGCTCTGCACCCGCAGCAGCGCCTCGGGGACGGCGGCCTCCAGTTGCGCGGCGGTGTCCAGGGCGACCTTCGACTGGCCGAGGAACAGGGCGCCGTAGATCTTGAAGTGGAGGTTGTGGGCGCGGTAGAGGGTGTAGAAGTTCATCGCGCCGGCCCGCTGGTGGAACTTCTCGTCGGCGGCGATCGCGAGGCTGTTGTCGGACACCACCCGGCGGTAGTCACCGCACAGCACGTCGAGGTGCGAGGGCATGTGGTGGAGGTGGCCCGCGTCGGGCACCGCCCCGCGCAGCCGGTCGGCGACGGGCAGCGCCGCCTCGGGCGTCGGGGACATCTCCATCAGGTGGATGTACAGGTGCAGGATCCCGGGGTGCCGCGCCCCGGCGTCCGTGCCGAGGGCCCTGTCCAGCACGGTCTTCGCCTCCGGCGTCCGGGCGCCCTCGGCGGGCCGGCCGGTCCTGAGGTCCCACAGCCGCCACGGGGTGAGGTTCATGAGGGCGTCGGCGTAGAGCGTGGCGATGTCGGGGTCGTCGGGTGCGAGGCCGTGGACCGCGCGCATGGACGCGGCATAGGGCTCGTTCCAGACGGAGCAGTCCTCGACGGCCCGCGGTTGCGGATAGCGGGCCCGCAGGGCGCCGACGAGGGCCCGTTCGACGGGGGTCCCGCGCACGGCCCTGTGGTGTGCCCGTTCGACCGCGGCGTGGGTGCGCTCCACCGTGCGGGCCCGCTCGTCGTCGTCGAAGGCCTCCCAGGGCTTGTTGTAGTTCGGGCCGAGGGCGTAGGCGATGCCCCAGTGGGCCATGGCGCAGTCCGGATCGGCCTCGGCCGCCTTCTCGAAGCAGGCGACCGCCTCCTCGTGGTTGAACGCGTACGTCCACATCAGGCCGCGGTCGAACCAGAGCTGGGCCGCGGCGGACCTCGTCGTCACGGGACGGGTGTACGAGCCGAGGTCGTAGTAGTCGTCCATGGGTCTTCTCCCGTCGCGACGCATGCCTCCGGGGGCCGTGAAGAACGAGAATAGTCGGTTCGCGCATGTCGCCGGGAATGACCGGATTGACAGTTTTCCGCCACTCGGTCTCGGCCGGAAAGCGCGCCGTGGAGTGCGCGCGGATCACGCGGGGGCGTGGCGGCGGACGCGGGCCGCCCGGCGGCACGGACCGGCCGCCGGACGCGCCCCGGCAACCGCTCGCCCGTCCCCGCCTCCGCCTCCATCTCCGCCTCCGCCTCTGCCTCTGCCTCCGCCCGGGGAACGGACGTGCCGTGCCGTTCGCCGGGGTCTGCTCGCGCGATGGACTGGCACCTGCCGAGTCCGGCTCCCTAGGATGTACTCCCTGTCATGCCAGTCCAGTTGACGCGGCGCCAAGCAGGGGGAACGATGCCCACCGAGAAGCAGCTGTCCACGCGGATCGACGCCGGCGTGCCGACGGCCGCGCGTATGTACGACCACTACCTGGGCGGCAAGGACAACTACGCCGCCGACCGCGCGGCGTGCGAGGAACTCGACAAGGTCGTGCCCAGCACGCGCCGTCTGGCCCTGAACAACCGGCGCTTCCTGCAGCGGGTGGTCAAGATCCTCACCCAGGAGTACGGGATCCGGCAGTTCCTCGACCACGGATCCGGGCTGCCCACCCAGGACAACGTGCACCAGGTCGCCCAGCGCATCGACCCGAGCACGCACGTCGTCTACGTCGACAGCGACCCCATGGTGCTGGTCCACGGCCGTGCGCTGCTGGAGCAGGACGAGCGCACCGTCGTCATACAGGCGGACCTGCGCGACACCGACGGGATATTCGGGCACCCGGAGACCCAGCGGCTGATCGACTTCTCCCAGCCGGTGTGCGTGCTGTTCAACTCGGTGTTCCACTGCATCCCGGACAGCGACACCGACGGCCCGCTCGCGGTGGCCCGCCGGGTGCGGGAACGGCTCGCGCCCGGCAGCTTCATGGTGATGTGCCAGCTGGTCAGCGAGGACCCCGAGGTCCGCGACTTCGTCACCAACTTCATGGACCAGGCGACCCAGGGCCACTGGGGCCGCGTCCGCGAGGAGAAGGACGTCGCCGAGCTGTTCGAGGGGCTGGAGATCCTCGAACCCGGGCTCGTGGAGGTGTCCGGCTGGCGTCCGGACACGGAGGTCGTGCCCCGTCAGCTCACCCATGAATGGATCGAGTTCGGCGGAGTGGGACGGATTCCGCCGCGGGGCTGAGCGACGCCGGCCCCGTCCGGCACACCAACCGCGCCGGACCGGGGGGGGGGGGGGGGGGCGGCGCGGCGGCGGGGGGGGGGGCGGGCGCCGCGGGGGGGGGGGGCGCCGCGCGGCGGGGGGCGCCGC